>CAXUDP010000009.1:10920-62399 GCA_964249735.1 uncultured Acetobacteraceae bacterium
GATGGCGGCTACACGATCCGGTAGCGGTCGCGGCGGCTACAGGATCGGCTCCAGGTGCCAGACGCCGTAGGGCTGGCCGGCATACCGGTACGGGATCAGGCTTCCGGTTTCCGTCACGTCGTTGCTGTGTTTCAGTTCGGCATCGGCAACCGGCCGGATCGTGAACGGGACATGCGCGGCCAGGGCCATCCGCTGCAGGCCGATGTTGCCGGTCAGGTCGGGCTTGGTGACGTTGCAGGCATGCAGCGCCTGACCGAAGCCGTCGCCGTTCCCACGCGTCGCCGTCACCAGGCAGGCGACATCCGTGCCGGGAACGGGCCCGCGTGCCGGTGGCACGGCGCTGCAGGCCGCCAGAGCCGCGGCTCCTGCCAGAACACCCGTGATCCGCATCCCGCTCCGGCGGAATCGTATTGTTTTGTCTCCGTGCACAGTCACGAAGTCGAGCGTGCGCACAGCACTCCTGCGATCGTCGTCCACTCCTCCTCGACCGTGGCGCGCGACGCCGTCTGGCCGGCGCGGCGATACCAGTAGCCGGCATTGGCCTGGTCGCCCTCCACGCGGTGCAGGTAGGCGTGCACCCAGTCGCAATCCGGCTCGCCCTCCCCCTGCTGAGCGCAGTCATGCGCGCGGTTCCAGTCGTCCCGGCCGGCCCACCACAGTGCCTGCAGGGCGAGCGACAGGTCCGCCGGCGGCGTTGCCTTCGACAGGCTGTCCCGGAGCGTCTCGAACGATGTCATGTCGTCTTCCTTCCAGGGGTCAGGATGCCAGGCCCGACGCGCTGCCTCCTGGATGAAGCGGATCCGGCGCCTGCCGGGTTGCATGACCGCCGCCCACCCCTTGTGCCGCCTCCACGCCGCAGGTTCACTGCCGGCCGACAGGAGGAGCACGGCGATGATCCGCTTCCACTACAGCCTGGCGCCGAACCCCATGAAGGTGGCGCTGTTCCTGGAGGAGGCGGGACTGGCCTACGAGCCGGTCCCGGTCGACACCCGCAAGGGCGAGCAGTTCGCACCCGCCTACGCTGCGCTCAACCCGAACAACAAGGTGCCGTGCATCGAGGACGGGGACGCGGTGGTGTTCGACAGCAACGCCATCCTGCTCTACCTGGCCGAGAAGACCGGCCGGTTCCTGCCCGCAAGTCCCACCGCACGCGGCGAGATGCTGTCCTGGCTCATGTTCGTCGCCACCGGCATCGGGCCATACTCGGGGCAGGCGGTGCATTTCCGCCATTTTGCGCCCGAGCCCAAGGAGTATGCGGTCCGCCGCTACCTGTTCGAGGCGGAGCGGCACTGGGGCATCCTGGACGCGCGCCTGGCCGGCCGGCGTTATGTGCTCGGTGACGAGTACACGATCGTGGACATGGCGGCGTGGGGCTGGGCGCGGATGGTGCCCTTCGTGCTGGGTGCGGGCCCGAGCGACCAGTCGGTCTGGACCGGGCTGCCCAACCTGAAGCGCCTCCTGGACGAGATCAGCGCCCGGCCGGCGGCCGAGCGGGCGGTGGCGCTCAAGGACCGGCACGCCTTCAAGACGGAGATGGACGACGAGGCGCGCCGGCACATGTTCCGTCATACGGTCGCTGTCTGACGGCACAAGCCGGCTTGCCGCCGGTCAAAGGCTCTCGACGAGAAGCCGGTCGTAGTCCGCCGCCCCGAGCGGCTGCGGGTTCGTCGCGGTGGAATGGTCGCGCAGGGCGGCCTCCCCGATCCCGACCAGATGCTCCTCGCGGACGCCCATCTCCGACAGGCGCGCCGGCAGGCCGAGCTCCCGGTTGAGGCGGAGGATCGCCTCCGCCACGTCGGCATCCTCGGCAAGGCCCATGGCGCGGCGCAGCGCCGGGAGCCTGGGCCCGATCGCCGGCCCGTTGAACCGCAGCACGGCCGGGAGCAGCACGGCGTTGAGCGTGCCGTGGTGCAGCCGCAGCGCGTGCAGGCCGCCCAAGGGATGCGACAGGCCGTGCACCGCGCCTAGGCCCTTCTGGAACGTCATGCCGCCTTCCAGCGCGGCCATCATCATCTCCGTCCGCGCGTCCAGCGAGGCGCCGTTTCGGGCCGCCTCGACGATGCAGCGGACTGCCCGCGACAGGCCGTCGAGCGCGATCGCGTCCGCCGGCGGGTTGTAGCGGGGGCTGAGAAAGGTCTCGATGCAGTGGGTGACGGCGTCCATGCCGGTGGCGGCGGTCAGCCGCGGCGGCAGGCCGAGGGTCAGCTCGGGGTCGCACACCGCCGCGCGTGGGATCATGTGCGGCGAGATGATGCCGAGCTTGCGGCCATCGCCCAGGGTGATGAGCGCTGCCCGACCGACCTCGCTTCCGGTTCCGGCCGTGGTCGGCACGGCGATCACCGGCGGCTTGGCGTCGGTGATCCGCGGCGTCCCGCCGTTGATCGCGGCATACTGTTCCAGAGGGCCCGGATGGGTCGCCAGCAGAGACACCGCCTTGGCGAGGTCGATCGGCGAGCCGCCGCCGATGCCGACGATGCCGTCGCACCCGTGCTCGCGGAGGAACCCGAGGCCAGCCTGTGCGGCCTCCTCCGTGGGATTCTCGGGACACGCGTCGAACACCGGGACCGGGCCCAGGCCCGCCGCCGCCACCTGTTCGATCAGTCCCGCCGCGACGACGCCCCGGTCGGTGACGATCATCGGCCGGGTCACGCCGGCCGCGTCGAGCTCGTCGCGCAGCAGGCATCGTGCACCAGCGCCGAACTGGATGCGGGTCAGGTAGGTGATGAGGTGCACGGGCATGGTGCCTATGCCGCCCGCTGCCGGGTCAGGCCGGACTGCACGATCACCGCCAGCAGCAGGAAGGCGCCGCTGGCCAGGCCCTGGTAGGCGGCACTCAGCGAGCCGATCTGGTTGATGACGTTCTCGATCACGCCCAGCAGCAGCACGCCGGACAGGGCGCCCAGCATGGTGCCGACGCCGCCGGTCAGCAGCACGCCGCCGATCACCGCGGCGGCGATCGACTGCAGCTCGTAGCCGGTGCCGGCAGAGGACAGCCCAGAGGACAGGTGCGCCGCCAGCAGCGCGCCGGCGAGGCCGGCAAGCGTGCCGGACAGGCAGTAGGTGGCGATCTTCACCCGCTCGACGCGCACGCCGAGCATCCGCGCCGCCTCCTCGTTGCCGCCTATCGCGAACACCGCGGCGCCATACCGGGTGCGGTTCAGCACGACGGCGGCAAGCGCGTAAGCAACAAGCAGGATCACCACCAGGTTGCCGATGCCGAAGGCGGCGCCGTTGGCGATCCGCCCGAACCAGCCCGGATCGGCGATCACCAGGCTTTCGCCGGCCAGCAGCACCGCCAGCCCCTTCAGGGCCAGCAGGGCGGCCAGGGTGACGATGAACGGCGCCATGCGCGCCCGCACGATCAGCAGCCCGTCGATCAGCCCGACCGCGAGGCCTACCGCCATGGGCAGGGCGAGCGCCGCCAGCGTGCCGTACGGGGCGGCATAGGCGGCAAGCACGGTGCCGAGCCCGACCATGGAGCCCACCGACAGGTCGAACCCGCCCAGGATCACCACGAAGGTCTGCCCGATCGCCACCAGCCCGAGGAAGCTCGCCGCGGTGACGATGTCGTCGAGGTTGCCCGGATGCAGGAAGTCGGGAAACACCAGCCCGGCGGCCAGGGCGGCCACCACCAGCACCACGATCGCGCCGCGCGCCTGGATCAGGCCGACGATTCGCGTCCGCGACTCGGCACGCGCCTCGGCCGCGTCCGGTGTCGCCATGGTGGCGCTCATGCCGCACCGCGTCGGAGGTAGAGGGCGCCGACGATGAACGCCGCCTTCAGGATCTGCGCGTAGTTGGCGTTCACGTTGTTCATGATGAAGGAGGCATCCAGCACCACCAGCAGCAGCACGCCGAATACCGTGCCGAGCGTCGAGATGCGCCCGCCCGACAGCGGCGTGCCGCCGATCACCGCGGCGGCGATGGCGTCGAGCTCGAACTGCACGCCGATGTAGTTGGCATCCGCCGCCCCCAGCCGCGCGGTGGCGAACACCCCGGCCAGGCCCGCGAGCAGCCCGGACAGCCCGTAAACGAAGGCCAGCGTCGAGCGCACCGGATGCCCGGCCAGCGTCGCCGCGGTGCGGCTGGCGCCGACGAACAGGGCGTAGCGCCCGGGCAGGGTGCGTCGCACCACGAAGGCGAACAGCGCCGCCAGCAGCAGCGACACGATCGCCACCACCGGGATGCCGAGCGGCGCCATCTGGCCCAGCGCCGGGATCGGGCCGCCGAACGGCAGGTCCACCCGGGCGCCGCCCAGCAGCGCCTGGGCCAGGCCACGCGCGGCCACCAGCAACGCCAGCGAGGAGATCAGCGGCGCGATACGCAGCAGCGCCACCAGCAGCCCGTTGAGCACGCCGCAGGCGAGTCCGGCGGCGATGCCGGCGCCGATCGCCAGCCCCTGCCCCGCATCCACGGTGAGCCCGATCACCGCCGAGGACAGCGCCATCACCGAGCCCACCGACAGGTCGATGCCGCGCGTGCCGATCGCCAGCGACTGGCCGAGTGCGATCAGGATCAGCGGCGCCGCCTCGAACAGCAGCGAGCGGATCACCGTCGGGTTGCGGAACCCGGGCGTCACCAGCAGGTCGAACGCGACCAGGGCTACGAAGGCGACGTAGACGCTCTGCGCCCGCCAGTCGATCGACAGGCGGCGTCCGCCCACGGGCCCGGGAGCGCCGCGTTCCGCGATCCGCCCGTCCGGAACCGCGGCGGTCACGGCGCGGCTCCATGCGCTGGCGCGTCCGCAGCAGCGCCGCCGGCAAGCAGCGCCAGCACGTCGTCGCTGTCGCGGCCGGCGGTGTCCAGGCCGCCGGTCACCCGTCCTTCGTCCAGCACCACCAGGCGGTCCGACAGCTCGACCACCTCCTCCAGCTCCGACGACGTCACCAGCACCCCCAGCCCTTCCGCCGCCAGGCCGCGCACCACCCGGTGCACCTCCGCCTTGGCGCCGACGTCGATGCCGCGCGTCGGGTCGTCCAGCATCACCATGCGGGGCTCGGTGCACAGCGCGCGCGCGATCAGCACCTTCTGCTGGTTGCCGCCGGACAAGGAGGTGATCGGCGCGTCCGGGCCGGCCGCCTTGACGCCCAGCGACTGCACGTAGCGGCGCACCATGTCGTCGCGCCGCCTCCGGGAGATCACGCCGAAGCGCGAGATGCGCGGCAGCACCGCCGCGGTCAGGTTCTCGGCCACCGAAAGCTGCGCGAATACCCCTTCCGAGCGGCGATCCTCCGACAGGAAGGCAAGGCCGCGTCGTATGCTTTCCGACGGCCGCGGGTTGCCGATGCGCCGTCCTGCCACCGACACCGTGCCGCGGTCCGGCTTCTCGGCACCGTAGATGGTCTTGAAGGTTTCGGTGCGGCCGGAGCCGAGCAGCCCGGCCAGGCCGACGATCTCGCCGCGACGCACGGTGAGCGACACGTCGCGCACCCGGTGCCGCCAGGACAGGCCCTCGACCGCCAGCGCCACCGCCGCATCCGCCTTGTGCTGCCCGTCCTGCACGCCCTGCGCCTCACTGCGCTCTTTCTGCGCCGCCACCTGCTCCCGCCCCAGCATGGCGGCCACCAGCCGCGCACGCGGCAGGGAAGCGGTTGGCTCGCTCGCCACCACCGCGCCGTCGCGCAGCACGGTCAGCCGGTCGCACAGGCGGTAGCATTCCGACAACCGGTGGCTTACATAGATCAGCCCGATGCCGTCGCGACGCAGTTGCTCGACCACGCCGTAGAGCAGCTCCACCTCGGCGCCGGACAGGGCCGAGGTGGGCTCGTCCAAGATCACCGCGCGGGCACCGAGCGACACCACCCGGGCGATCGAGATCAGCTGCTGCAGCCCCAATCCCAGCGTGCGCAGGGTCCGCCTTGGGTCGATCTCCAGCCGGTAGCGCCGGAGCAGCGCGCGGGCGTCCTCGACCATGCGCGCCCGGTCCACCAGCATCCCGAACCGGCGCGGCTCACGGCCGAGGAACAGGTTGTCGGCGACGCTGCGCTCAGGGATCAGGTTGATCTCCTGATACACCGCCGCGACGCCTGCCGCCTGCGCCGCGCGCGGGCTGTCGAACGATACGGGCCGCCCGTCGAGCAGGATGCTGCCGCCGTCCGGCCGGTTCAGGCCGGTGAGCAGCTTGATCAGCGTCGACTTGCCGGCGCCGTTCTCGCCCATCAGCCCGTGCACCTCGCCGGCCCTGAGGTCGAACGACACGTCCCGGAGGGCGCGGACCGGCCCGAACGTCTTGACCAGCCCGCGCGTCTCCAGCAGCACAGCGGAAGCCCTCAGTAGGTGGCGCCGCTCTTCAGCGCCGCCTTGGAGTCCGCGACGTCGTCATACAGCGCGTCCTTCATGATCTGCGCCTGCGCCACTTGGTCGCCGTTGAACCAGCCCTTCAGCGCCGCGAACGCCTTGGGTCCGAAGCGTGGGTTGGTCTGCACGTCGGCCTGGGCGTTGCCCTCCGCGATCGCCTGCACCAGCCCCTTGGTGCCGTCGATGGACACGATCTTGATGTCGTGGCCCGGCGTCTTGCCGCCCTGCTGGATCGCTCGCATCGCTCCCAGCGTCATGACGTCGGCGTGGGAGTACAGCGCGTTGATGTCCGGATGGGCCAGCAGCAGCTGCTCCATCACCTTCTGAGCGTCGGTGGCCGACCAGTTGCCGGTCTGCGCAGCCACCAGGGTCAGGCCCGGATACTTCTTCAGCTGGTCGGCGAAGCCCTGCGTGCGCTGCGCCTCGACCGAGTTGCCGTAGGCGCCCTGGATCTCGACGATCTTGGCCTGGCCGCCGGTCGCCTTGTTCATCGCGTCCGCCGCGCGCTGGCCCTGCACCAGGAAGTCCGAGCCCAGAAAGGTGATGAAGTCGCGGCAGGGGGTGCCGGCGGTGGCGCGGTCGATCGTCACCACGGGGATGTTCTTGGCCGCCGCCTGTTCCAGCGCCGGCTGCAGCCCGGTGGCGTTCAGCGGCGCCACGATGATCGCCTTGGCACCCTGCGCGATCATGCTCTCGATGTCGGCGACCTGCTTGGCCTGGCTGTCGTTGGCGTTGGTGTAGAGCAGCCGCGACACCTTGGCCTGCTTGGCGGCGGAGCGCACCGAAGCGGTCTCGGCGGCGCGGAACGGGTTCTGCTCGTTCTCCGACTGGGAGAAGCCGACCACCATGCCGGCGAGCGAAGCGTGGCTCGGGCTAGGGTTGGTGCAGCTGGCGCTCGAGCTCGACTGCACCACGGCGCTGCCCGCCGCGTCCTGCTGCGCCAGGGCGGCGGGTGCCGCCAGCATGGAGGCGGCGGCGAGGATGGAGAAGCGGCCGGCGCTGCGCGCCCGGGACTGCTGGTTGCTGCCGGATACGTCGTTTCCCTGTCGGGACATGGATAACCCCCTGTTTGACGGGCCTTCGCGACCCGTTCCTTGCACGCTTTCGCGCGATGCGACACAGCCTAGGAAGATGTTTCTTGTCTGACAATAGGCCGCAGCCGCGGCCCGCCCTTAGCCGGGCTCCTTTTATTGCAGCCGCTCGGTGATCCGGTCCGCCACCCGCAGCGCGTTGGCGACGATGGTGAGCGTCGGGTTCACTGCGCCGATCGAGGGGAAGAAGCTCGCATCGGTGACGTAAAGGTTGTCGAGCTCGTGCGCCTTGCAGTCCACGTCCAGCACCGAGGAGGCCGGGTCGGTGCCGAAGCGCAGCGTGCCGGCCTGGTGCGCGGTGCCGCCGATCGGCGTGTCCTTGCCGAGGTACAGCTCGCGGTCGAACAGCTGCGGATGGATGTCCAGCCCGGTGCACAGGCCGTGCAGCTTGTGCTTGAGCCGCTTGAGGCCCTCCATGTTGGTCTCGGTGAGGTCGAGGTGGACCTTGTCGCCCTTGTAGAAGATGCGATTCTGCGCGAGCGGCAGGTCCTCCGCCGTCAGCCAGAAGTCGATCGAATGCTTGGCGATCCAGTCGAACGGCTTCTCCGGGAACCATTGCAGGAACTTGGGCAGGCCCTCGCCGTGCACCTGCACCCCGTCCGACTTGCCGACCATCTGGATGTGGCCGAGCGGATAGTCCCAGTCGTCGCTGCCGAAATAGAAATCGTTGAGGCCCAGCGTCTTCTGGAACCGGGTCGGGTTCGGGATCTTCGACACCGCCAGCATGGTCGAGTTGTTGTGGCGCATGTAGTTGCGCCCCACCTGGTCCGAGCCGTTGGCGAGCCCGTTCGGATGGGCGTCGCTGGCCGAGCGCAGCATCAGCAGCGCCGAGCTCAGCGCGCCGCAGGCGGCCACCACGATGTCGGCGGAGAACGTCATCGGCTCGCCATCGCGGATCACCTCGACCCCGGTTACGGTGCGGCCCGACGCGTCCGTCGTAAGCTTCTCGACATAGGCGCGCGTCAGCAGGGTCAGGTTCGGGTGGGCCCGCAGCGCCGGGTCGACCACGATCACCTGGGCGTCCGACTTGCCGTTGGTGGCGCACGGGTAGCCGTCGAACGCGTCGCACTTGCAGCACGGGCTTTCCGGCGTCGGCACCCCATCCTTCTCGGTCAGCAGCACGCCGACCGGCAGGTGGAACGGCTGGTGGCCGAGCCCCTTCAGCCCGTCGAACAGCTGCTGGATGCGCGGCTCGTGGGTGATCGGCGGATAAGCGTAGGGCTTGCGCGCCGGCGGCTCGGTCGGGTCCTCGCCGCGCAGCCCGTGCACCTGGAACAGCTCCTCCGCCACCTGGTAGTACGGCTCGAAGGTGTCGTAGCCGACCGGCCAGGCGGGCGAGATGCCGTCGGGATGCACGATCTCGCCGAAGTCGCGCTCGCGCAGCCGGAACAGCACCGAGCCGTACACCTTGCTGTTGCCGCCGACGAAATAGTGCAGGCCCGGATGGAAGGTGTCGCCCTTGCTGCTGTACCAGGTCTCGGTCGCCTGGTAGATGCCGTCGACGAACACAGCCTTGCTGTCCCAGTTCTCCCGGCCGCGCTTGAGGTAGTCGCCACGCTCCAGCAGCAGGATGCGCTTGCCGGTCTGGGCGAGCTTCCAGGCCATGGTGCCGCCGCCCGGGCCGGATCCCACGATGATGACGTCGTAGTGCTGGCTGCTGCTCATGGCGTCCGCGTTCCCGCTGCTGGTCGGGCGGGCAACGCCCGCGGCATCGTCTCGTTCCAGGAACCGATCGGCTCCGCGCGCGTCCTGCCCACGACCGGCAGCGCATCGCGTCCAGGCGGAGTTCTCGCATCCATGACCGGCCTCAGCTTCATCGTGGCGCTCGGCGTCCGCTACCTTCTGGTGGTGCTGTTCTTCCCGTTCAGCGCGCTGGACAAGATCCTGAACTTCCGCGGCGCGGTCGGCCAGGCGCAGGAGATGGTGCCGTCGCGGGGCGCTGCCACGCTCATGCTGATGGCAGGCCTCCTGGTGGAGATCGTGATGCCGATCTGCATCCTGACCGGCTACTGCGACCGCCTCGCCGCCTTCATCATGGCCGGCTACTGCATGGTCACGGCGCTGTTGTGGAAGCGGTTCTGGGCCACCGGCGACTTCTGGGCCGGCAGCGACAGCAAGGGGCGCGGCCTGTTCTGGGACTTCCTGAAGAATTTTTCCCTCGCCGGCGGCTTCCTGCTGATCACGCTCGGCAGCCTGACCCTGTCCTCCTTTCTCGAGCACCCGTTCTCCTCGACCCATCCCTACGCGACCGCCGCCTACGGCCCGGTCGCCGGCGAAGGCATCCGACCGTGAACGCCGTTCACGGTTTTGCCTCCTGAGGCGGCGTCTCGTGCAGGGCTTCGACAGTCGCGACCCGCGTTTCGACACCTTCGTCCTCGGCAACGCGCCCCTGGAGCAGCTCGGCGGCGGCTATCGCTGGATCGAGGGACCGGTCTGGATGGCGGACTGGAACTGCCTGCTGTTCCAGGACCTGCCGAACGACCGCACCATGCGCTGGAGCGAGGCGGACGGGTTCTCGGTGTGGCGCCAGCCCTCGAACTACGGCAACGGCCAGACGCGCGACCGGCAGGGGCGGCTGGTCACCTGCTCGCATCGTGGCCGCTGCCTGTATCGCACCGAGTGGGACGGCACGGTCACCACCCTGGTCACCCACCATGACGGCCGGCGCCTGAACGCCCCCAACGACGTGGTGGTGAAGTCCGACGGCACCATCTGGTTCTCCGACCCGCTCTACGGCCTGTCCAACGACTACGAGGGCGGCCGGCAGGCGAGCGAGCAGCCGCCGGCGCTGTACCGGCTCGACCCGGAGACCGGCGACATACGGGTGATGGCGGACGACTTCGACGGCCCCAACGGCCTCGCCTTTTCCCCCGACGAGCGCCGTCTCTACGTCGCCGAGACCGGCGACCAGACCCGGCCGAACCCCCGGCAGTACCTGCGCGTGTTCGACGTGTCGCCCGACGGGCTACGGCTGTCCGGGGGCGACGTGTTCCACAAGGTCGAGCCCGGCTACTCGGACGGCTTCCGAGTCGACGAGGACGGCAACCTGTGGAGCAGCGCCGCCGACGGCGTGCACTGCATCGACCCGACCGGCCACCTGCTCGGCAAGATCCTGGTGCCATACACGGTGTCCAACCTCACCTTCGGCGACCGCTACCGGTCGCGGCTGTTCATCGGCGGCTCGCACACGCTGTACTCGATCTTCCTCAACCGGCGCGGGGCGCAGGTCCCGTGACCGTTATCGCCCGTATCGCCCGGTTCAGCCTGACCAGCGCCGACCCCGCGCGCCTGGCGCGGTTCTACGGCGACGCCTTCGGCTTCGAGCAGATCGCGACGGGGCAGCAGGACGCCCTCCCCTACGGCGTGCCGGGCCAGGTCACCGTCCACCGGCTGCGCCTCGGGGCGCAGGAGATCGAGCTGGTCGGGTTCGAGCAGGCGGGCGCCCCCTACCCGTCCGGCAGCACCAGCCATGACGGCTGGTTCCAGCATCTGGCGCTGGTGGCGTCCGACATGGCGGCGGCGCACGCGCGCCTGTCCCGGCTCGGCGGCTGGCAGGCCATCAGCCAGGGCGGCCCGGTGATCCTGCCGGAATCCTCGGGCGGCGTGACCGCGTTCAAGTTCCGCGATCCGGAGGGCCATCCGCTGGAGCTGCTGGCTTTCCCGCCCGGCCACGCCCCGGCCGCCTGGTCAGGACGGTCGAAAGACATGCCGTGTCTCGGCATCGACCATTCGGCGATCGTGGTCGCGGACGAGGCGCGCAGCCTCGCCTTCTACGCAGCCCTCGGCCTCGCGGCGACCACGCGCTCCGCCAATCAAGGCCCGGCGCAGGTGCACCTCGACGGCGCGCCGGAAGTCGCCGTCGGCGTGGTCGGCCTCGACCCGCCGGTCGCCCCGCCGCATCTCGAGCTCCTGGCCTACCGCAACCCGCCGGTGCGTCCGGGCTCCGCAGGCGCCGCCGACATCGCCTGCACCCGCACGATGATGGTCGCCGACGCGCCGGAACCGCCACGCATGCTGCGCGATCCGGACGGACATCGGGTGATGCTCACCGACGGCTAGGCGGCATCGCCGGGCCGGTACGGAGCCGGCTCCATGGCTGCACGATCACCGCGCGGCGTCGGCCGATCTTCCGTGTCCTGTGACGGTAACGCGTGCCGGCGGCGCGGCACAGGGCTGCCACGTGCTCAAGGTGACGTGAGGGGCGATGCGCTGGCAGTCGGAGGGCGTTCCGTCCCAAAACCTATACAGGCCGGGATTGGAAGCCGCGATGCAGGAACAGGCGCAGATGATGAAGCGGCTGCAGGTGCTGGCCGATTTCGGCGACTTCACGCTGCGTTCCGAGACCCTCGACGAGATCCTGACCGAGGCCTGCCGGCTGGTGGCCGCGGCGCTCGGAACGAGCCGCGCCAAAGTCCTGGAAATCCAGCAAGGAGAACAATGCCTGCTGGTGCGGGCAGGGGTCGGCTGGGACCCCGAGATCATCGGCCACGAGCGCCTGCCCATGGGCGAGCACTCGTCGGAAACCTTCGCGATCAGGGCGGCCGAACCCGTCATCTCGCAGGACGTCAACAGCGACGATCGCTTCGACATTCCCGCCTTCATGAAGAAGGCGGGCGTGGTCGCGCTGGCGAACGTGCCGATCTTCCTTCCCGGCCGGCGCCCCTACGGGCTGCTCCAGGTGGATGCCGCGGAGCCGCGCACCTTCGGCCCGGAGGACACGCACTTCCTGCGCACCTATGCCACCATCCTGGGGCCGGTGATCGACCGCCTGCTGCAGGCTCGCGACCTGCGTGCGAGCCAAGAGCGCTTCCGCCTCACCGTCGAGGCGGCGCGCGACTACGCGATCTTCGCGTCCGACACGCAGGACCGGATCACCGACTGGCTTCCCGGTGCGGCGGCGGTGTTCGGCTGGACGGCGGAGGAGGTGCTCGGGCGGCCGGCCGCCATGACCTTCACGCCGGAAGACCGGGAACAGGGCCAGGACAGAAAGGAGATCGAGACGGCCGCCGCCGAGGGCGTGGCGGCGAACGTACGCTGGCATCTCCGCAAGGACGGATCGCGCGTGTTCATCGAGGGATCGACCAGGGCACTGCGCGATCACGACGGCACCCTGACCGGCTTCCTGAAGATCGGCCAGGACGTCACGGAGCGCCGCAGGGTGGAACAGGAGCTGCGCGGGAGCGAAGAGCGCTTCCGCGCCCTGGTGGGCGCGACCGCGGACGTGGTGTACCGGATGAGCCCGGACTGGAACGAGATGCGCCAGCTCGATGGCAACGGCTTCCTGTCCGACACGGCGAGCCCGAGCGGGACATGGCTGGACCAGTACATCCATCCCGACGACCGGCCACATGTCCAGGCGGCGATCGCGGAGGCGATCAGGACCAGGAGCCATTTCGAGCTGGAGCATCGCGTGCGGCGCGCCGACGGCCGCCTCGGCTGGACGCTGTCGCGCGCCGTGCCGCTCCTGGACGGCGACGGCGAGATCCGGGAATGGTTCGGTGCCGCGACCGACATCGACGACCAGGTGCGGGCCCGCGAGATGCTGGCCCGGAGCCACCAGGAACTGGAGATGCGGGTCGCCGAGCGCACCGCCGCGCTGCAGCTGGCCATGACCTCGCTGCACCAGGAGGTGCTGGAGCGGCAGGAAACGGAAGAACGGCTGCTGCAGAGCGAGAAGCTGAAGGCGATCGGCCAGCTCACCGGCGGCATCGCGCACGACTTCAACAACATGCTCCAGGCCGTGACCAGCGCCCTGAGCATGATCCGCTCCCGCCTCCAGCAGGGTCGGACCACCGAGATCGTGGGCTACGTGGACCGGGCGGAGAAGGGCGCCCAGCGTGCCGCGGCCCTGACCCACCGCCTGCTGGCGTTCGGCCGGCGGCAGACCCTCGTGCCCAAGCCCGTGAGCCTCGACCGCATCGCGCGGGACATGGAGGACATGATCCGGCGCAGCGTCGGCCCCGCGGTGCAGGTCGAGTTCAGGCTGACGAGTGGGCGGTGGCTCACGATGTGCGATCCCAGCCAGCTGGAAAGCGCCCTGCTCAACCTGTCCATCAACGCCCGCGACGCCATGCCGGAGGGCGGCTGGCTGGTCATCACCACCGAGGAGCTGGTGCTGTCCGAGGCCGAGATTGCCAGCTCGGAGGACGCGCAGCCCGGCCGCTACGCTTCCATTGCGGTCGCCGACAGCGGCACCGGCATGACGCACGAGTTAGCGGCGCGCGTGTTCGAGCCGTTCTTCACCACCAAGCCGCCGGGCCAGGGCACCGGCCTCGGCTTGAGCCAGATCTACGGCTTCATCCGGCAGTCCGGCGGCATCGTGCAGCTCGAGACCGTCCCGGGAAAGGGCACCACGATCCGGCTCTGCCTGCCGTTCCACGCGCTGAACCCGGACGCGGGAACGATCGCGGCGATCGACAACGGCAGGACGGTGCTGCTGATCGAGGACGAGGAGGACGTGCGCGAGATGACGGCCGAGCAGCTCCGCGATCTCGGCTACCGGGTGCTGGAAGCGCAGAACGGCCCGGCGGCGCTGCGTCTCGTGCAGGCCGGCACGCATCTGGATCTGCTCGTCAGCGACATCGGCCTGCCAGGCGGCATGAACGGCCGTCAGGTGGCGGACGCGGTGCGCGAGCGACATCCCGACCTGCCGGTCATCCTGATCAGCGGATACGCCGCCGGCCAGGAAATGCACGGCATGGACGTGCTCACCAAGCCGTTCGATCCGGCAACGCTTGCGGACATGGTCATGGCCCGGACGGAGCAGTCCGGCCGCATCGGCAGATCGCACGGCTGAACGCCATCCCGCGCACGATCGGCCACACGATCTCCGAACCTGCGGGCGTGACGTCCGGCGCTGGCCCGGTATCCACCGCCCATGACTCATCCGGACGGGGCGATTCGTTGGAAGTAGGCGGCAAGGCCAGGATCCAGCGGCAAGTATACGTTCATCAGGATGCGCGTCCTGCGGGAGAATGACCTGGCGGCTCGAACGGCGGCAGCCCGTTCACCTGCCCAATATCAGAACGACACCTCAGCCGGCAGCGTCACCCGCAGCACCGACCGGTCGCCGGTGCGCCGCTTCCAGGCAGCGCGGATCGCGTCGATGGCAGCGCGGTCGCGCGCGTCGTCCGGATGGTCGATCACCAGCAGCTTCGAGCGCAGTCGCAGCGGCACCGCGTCCTGCGGCCCCTGCCACTGACCATACGCGTCGATCACGCTGAACCCGGCGGGAAAGCGCGGTGTCACCTCCCGGTCCAGGAAGTCGCGCCAAGCCTGCGGGCTCACGCCCAGGTCGGACCGGTCAGCCGGTCCGAGGCCGAAATAGAGCTGCGTGTCCACCCAGCTGGCGGTCGCAACCGGATGCGCCGCATCGGCCGACGCGCAGCCGCTCAGCAGCGCGCCCGCAAGCAGCAGCAGGGAAAGCTGATGGGGGCGGTTCAGGTTCAAACGGTGTCTCCGTCATGGACCATGTGATCGTGTCACCGAACCGACCCGCCGTGCATCCTGCCCGTCCCGCTGATCCGGGCGACCGCCGTGTCCGACCTGCCGGTCCCGCATAACGACGACCTCGTCTGCCGCGGAACGGAGATGCTGCTGGCACTGCGACGGCAGGTTTCCGTGAGTCCGGCGAATGACTGCGACGGGTCGCAGCCCTCCTGGACCCTGTCCGCGGTCGACCCGGCGGTGTCGGGTCGACCGCCCGACCGCTCAGCGGATCGGCAGGCCGCGGTTCAGCCGGCGCATGCCGTGCACGATCGCCCATACGGTCCAGACGAGCCAGACCAAGCCCAGGCCCCAGGGGATCACCAGGAACACGAGCCCGATGCCGAAGGTGATGGCGCCGAGGCCGATGATCACCGCGTGCAGCGCCCCGATCGCCAGGAAGGCGAGCACGCCGTGCCAGAAGATCCGGATCTGCCAGTCGAGGTGGCTGCGGGCGGCGCCGAAGCAACGGCTGCGGCGCCAATAGGCCAGGGCGACCGCCGCGAAGGCGGTGACGCCGGTGAAGAAGCCGAGCACGAGGAGGACGTAGTTCAGGCTCGCCAGGTCGCGGCCGGCCCGGTCGTCGGTGGCGAACGACACGTCGCCGGCGGCTGCGAACGCGCTGTATCGAACGGTCATGGGAACTGCTCCGGAGGCACGGCGCCTCACAACGGATCACATTGCAAGCCGCGTGCCGGGATCAAGCCCCCGAGCACACGCGGTTCCGCCGCGGCCGCCATGGCACAGGACGCCAGGACTTGGCCGGAACCACCATCAGGGTGCGGCGCGGAACAGCTTCAGCGACAGCCTGCGGCCGTTGGAATAGTTGATGCCCTCGATCAGCGCCAGCTGTCGCAGCGCAAGACCGTCGGTGGCCGAGCGCACGCGGAACGCAGCCTCGTCGCGGCTGCCGATCAGCGCCAGGCCGCAGCGCCGGTCGCCGGACAGGAAGTCGGCCGCCGCCGGCGCGTCCACCAGCCGCGTGTCCTGGCCCTGGAGGAACACCAGGCTCGGCTCGCTGAACGAGGACGAGGCCAGCACGCTGTCCGGGCACGGCCGCACCAGCGCCACCGTGCGGGCGATGCGCGGGCTGAGCCAGATCGCATCCAGCTGCGGCAGCACGGCGGTAAACAGGCCGAAATAGATGATCACCGCGGCGCCGCACACCGACAGCAGCCCGTCCTGCACCCGTCCGCGTAGCAGGAGCACCGCCGACAACAGCAGCAGCGGCATCGACAGCACCGGGATCAGCAGCGACACCGGCGACAGGGCGTGCTGCAGCCGCCACAGCAGCACCGGCCCCGCCGCCGCCAGCACCAGTCCGATCGCCAGCCAGAGCAGCCCGTAGACCAGCAGCAGCGCCCGGCCCCAACGGGCGTCCGGCCGGCGCCAGCCGCTCGGCTGCGCCACCGCGGCCGCGGCCAGCAGGGCGATCGCCGGATAGCACGGCAGCACGTAGTGCGGCAGCTTGGTGGCGATCAGCTCGAACACGAGCCAGTGCGGCACGATCCAGCACAGGAGGAACCGCACCGCGGCGCTGCGCCGCCTGAGCCACACGAACGGCACCGCCATCGCCGCGAACAGCGAGCCGGGCCAGAACGCCACCGCGAACGCCAGCAGGTGGTAGCCGGGCGGCAAGCCATGCGCCTGCTGCCCCGACGCCACCTTGCCGAGGAAGTTGGTGCCCACCGCGCGCTGGAAGAACAGACCGTGGCTGCGCAGCGCGATAGCCACGCACCAGGGCAGCACGATCGCCAGCATCAGCGGCACCCCCCAGGCCGGGCGCAGCCGGCGCCACCAGCCGACGCGGCGCTCCACCAGCGCCAGCGCCAGCGGCGTGCCGAAGCCGGGGATCAGCATCACCGGGCCCTTCAGCATCAGCCCGACCCCCAGCGCTGCCCAGTACAAGGCGGCAACCGCGGGAAACGTGCGCCGGGTGGAGTCGCGATCGCTCCAGGCGCGCAGCAGCGCCGTCTGCACCGCCATCACCGCCGCCAGCAGACAGCTGTCGATGGTCGCCAGGCGGCCCTCCGCGGTCATCAGCACCGACACCGCCAGCAGCAGCGCGCCGAGCAGCCCGGCGGCAGTGCCGAACAGCGCCGCTCCCATCCGCGCCGTCAGCAGCACCGACAGCACCACCGCGAGCAGGGTCGGCAGCCGGTACGCCCAAACCTCGCGCTGGTCCAGGGTGCCGGTCGCCGCCACCGCGGCCGCTTCCAGCCAGTAGATCCCGGCCGGCTGCAGGTAGCGCGGCTGGTCCTGGAACCGCACGTCGACGAAGTCGCCGGAGCGCAGCATCTGCGCGCTCGCCTCCATGTAGCGCGGCTCGTCGCGGTCGAACGGCGGCAGGCTCGCCCGTCCCGGCAGGAACAGGGCGATCACCAGGGCGAGGATCAGGGCGTAATGCCGGGATGTGAGCATCGGGTCTCCGCCGGACGGGGAGCGCGCTCCCGGGCCGTCAGCGCTCCGTCAGCCGGTCCGGAACGTGGGTGCGCGACTGCAGCCAGATCACGCCGGCGGTGTCGCGTATGCCGACCAGGGCGCGGTTGAGGTTGGTGTATTTCGAGCTGCCATGCAGCCGGGCGCGGTGGCGGACGGGATAACAGATCAGGGGGCTGCCGTAGTGTCCGAACAGCGCCGGCAGGAACCGGTGCACGCCCTCGAACTGCGGCAGGCGCAGGAAGTCGGCGCGACGGAACAGCTTCATCGGCGCCCCGGTGTCCGGGCAGCCGTCCTTCAGCAGCCGGCGGCGCAGCCCGTTGGCGAACCGGGTGGCGAAGCGGCGGGACAGGTTGTCGTGCCGCTTCAGCCGGACGCCCACCACCAGCGGCCCCGGCAGGATCGGCCCGGCCTCCAGCGCCTCCGCCAGCATCGGCGCGATCTCCGTCGGGTCGTCCTGGCCGTCGCCGTCGATGGTGGCGATCCAGGTGCCGCGCGCCGCCTCGATCCCGGTGCGCAGCGCCGCCGACTTGCCGCAGCGCCGGTCGTGGCTGACCACGCGCAGGGCCGGCAGCACGTCGCGCGCCGCCAGCAGGGCGGCCACGGTGCCGTCGCTGCTGCCGTCGTCGACGAACACCACCTCGTGCGGCGGCAGCGACCGAAAGGCATCCGCCATCTCGGCGCAGACCGGCCGTATGTTCTCCGCCTCGTTCAGCACCGCCGCCACGATCGACAGCAGCGGCGGCTCGGTCTCCGACACCGAGTTGGACAAACGGGATTGTTCGTTCACGCGGCGACGCGGGTCGCGAACGAGGCCGGCAGGGCGGCGATCGCCCGGTCGACCAGCGCCGCGTCGGCCTCCGCGGTCAGCGCCTCGGCCACCGCGGCGCGTGCCGCCTCGGTGGCGACGTCGGCCGCCGCGCTGCGTATCTCTGCGATCGCGGCACGCTGCGTCGCGGCGATCCGGTCCTGCGCCATGCGCTCGCGCCGACGGGCGGTCAGCTCGGCGTCCCGCTTCGCGGTCTCGGCGATCCGGACGGCTTCCACCCTGGCGTTCTCGACCATCGTCTTCGCCTCCGCGAGCGCCGCCTCGCGGTCCCGCTTCGCCTCCGCCAGCATCGCCTCCGCCTCGCGGCGCAGCCGGGCCGCCTCGTCCAGCTCCAGCCGCACCTCGGCCGCCCGGCGGTCGAGCAGGGCGGCCAGCGGGCGCCACAGCCTGCGCCCGAACAGCACGAAGAACAGGACGAACGCGACCGCGTACCAGAAGCGCGGCTCGTGCAGGAGGTTGGCGACGTCCATGATGATCCCCCGTGGTCAGGCGGCGCGCGCGGCGAGAACGGCGTCCACCTTGGAGCCGAGCAGCGCGCCGTCGGCAGGCCGGCCGGTCAGCCGCTCGACCAGGGTGTGCGCCGTTTCTGTGGCGACATTGCGCAGCGAGGCCATCGCGGCGTCGCGTGCGGCGGCGACCTCCGCCTCGGCGCGGGCGATCTCGGCCTCCAGGCGCCGGTTCATCTCGCGGTTGGCAGCCGCAGCCTGCTCGCGCGCCTCGGCTACCACCGCGTCGACGATCCCGCTCGCCTCGGCGGCAGCGTCGCGGCGGGCACGGCGCAGCTCGGCGACCGCCCGGTCGGCCTCGCCCCTGGCCGCCTTGGCCGCGTCGAGATCGCCCTCGATCCGGTGGCGTCGCTCGGCCAGCACAGCACCCACGCGCGGCAGCGCCGAGCGGCTCAGGACCAGGTAGAGCAGCAGGAAGATGATCGCGCCCCAGAACACCTGCCCGGTGGTGAGCGGGTTGTTGAACTGGAGCTGCGGCATGCCGGCGGCGAAGGCGGGTGCGGTCGCGACCGTCGCGAGCGCCGACAGCAGGCCGAGGGTCGCGCGCGACATGGACCGTGCCCTGAGGATCAGACGAACAGGATGATGAAGGCGATCACCAGCGCATACAGCGCCACCGCCTCGGTCAGCGCGAAGCCCAGGATGCCGAGGCCGAACACGTGCGGACGGGCGGCCGGGTTGCGGCCGATCGCGCTCACCAGGGCGGCGAAGATGTTGCCGATGCCGACGCCGACACCGGCGAGGGCGATCACGGCGAGTCCGGCGCCGATGTAGCGGGCGGCAGCGAGATCCATGGGGAGTATCCTTGGGTTTGGAAGAAGGAAAGCCGGACCGAAACGACGCGTCAGTGCGCGACCGCCTCGCGCAGGTAGATGCAGGTGAGGATGGCGAACACGTAGGCCTGCAGGCCGCCGACCAGCAGCTCCAGCGCCATCAGGGCGACGTTGATCAGGAGCGGCGCCAGGCCCAGCACCGGCCCGATGATGTGGATGCCACCCAGCAGGATGGTGAAGGCGGCGAACATCTCGAACATCACGTGGCCGGCCATCATGTTGGCGAACAACCGGACCGACAGGCTGATCGGGCGCGACAGGTAGGACAGGATCTCGATCGGCACCAGCAGCGGCGCCAGCGCCAGCGGCGCGCCCTCGGGCACGAAGTGGCCGAAGAACCCGACGAGCCCCTGCTCGCGCAGCGCCACCACCAGCCCGACCACGAACACCAGGATCGCCAGCCCCCCCGTCACCGCGATATGGCTGGTGAAGGTGAAGGCGCCCGGCACCAGGCCGATGTAGTTGCCGACCAGGATGAACGCGAACAGGGTGAACACGAACGGGAAGAAGCGCCGTCCCTGCGGCCCGATCTGGTCGGTCGTCATGCCGTGGATGAAGTCGTACAGCAGCTCGGCCGCCGCCTGCAGCCGGCCCGGCACGATCGCGCGCGGACGCATGCCGACATACAGCACGAGCAGGATGATCGCCGACGCGATCACCATCATCAGGCTGGACTGGCTGAAGCGCAGGCTGGCGCCGAGCGATCCCAGGACCGGGTGCAGCGCGAACTGCCCCAGCGCGTCGATGGTGTGTCCGCCCGCCAAGACCGTTCCCCTTCAACCGCGACCCTGGCTCTTGCGGCCAGACGTCGGTGCCGGCGCGACCAGTCGCCAAACGTTGATGATGCCCGCGATCCCCCCGAGGAAGACGAGCAGGATCAGGAAGAGCGGCCTGGTCCCGAGTAGGCGGTCCAACCCCCAGCCGATCGCCAGACCCACCAGAAGCGTCGAGACCAGCTCGACGCCGACCCGGAAGAACACCGCCATGCCCGACGCGTCGGTCGCCGCATCGAGGGTCCGTGGAGGCTCCGGGTCCAGGCCCTGCCTGGTCCTGGCCTCCTGCAGCCTCCGGTCGAACGTGCTCCGGTCGGTCGTGTCCTCGTCCATGAACGCACCTTCCGCCGGGCGCCGCCGTCCACTAACGGCGGTGCAACGACCTGTCAAGGAACCGCGCCGGCCGCCCCCGCCTCAAGGGGAAGCGGGCTTGGCGTCCGCCACCCGCAACGGAACGCCCTCGAACAGCGCCTGGCCGATATAACGGTCCGGGCCGCCGGTTCCCGGCGGGATCGCGAACAGGCCGCCGCCGACATGGGTCGCGTACTGGTTCAACAGGTCGAGCTTGGACATCTTGTCGAAGATGCGCACGAAGCCCTCGCGCGGGTCGCGCTGGTAGCAGACGAAGAACAGCCCGGCGTCGTATTCCAGTCCCTGGTGCCAGGGCGGCCAACGCTCGGCGACGAAGTTCAGCCCGTCATTGTAGGAGTATGATCGGCGCAGGATCTGCGTGCCGCCGTTGCTGGCGGCAGAAGCCAGCCGGACATGGGCGTTCTCGTCGATCAAGGGGTTGCCGTCGTGGTCAACGGCGTCGAGGTCGAGCGGGTCGAACTCGCCGCCACCGGTCAGCGGCGCGCCGGTCTGCTTGGAGCGGCCGAACACCTGCTCCTGGAACGACAGCGCGGTGCGGTCCCAGTGCTCCAGGGCGATGCGGATCCGGCGCGCCACCAGGTAGGAGCCGTTGCGCATCCAGTCCCCGTCGCCGCCATCGGCCCACACCACCTCGTCCGCGGTGCCGGCCACGTAGCGCTTGCCGCCGGCGACCGCGCTGGCCTGGTCCGGCCGGCGCGAGATCGGGTTCTGGGTGCCGTCCTTGAAGCCCAGGAGGTTGCGCGGCGTGTCCTCGGCGGCGAACTGGGCGCTGTAGCCGTTCTGGATCCAGCGCAGCTGCGCCACCCCGTCCGCGATCCGCGCCAGCTGGCGCACGGCGTGGAACGCCACCTGCGGGTCGTCGGCGCAGGCCTGCACCGACAGGTCGCCGCCGGTGCCGGCAGGCACGAGCTGGTCGCCGTTGAACCGCGGCAGGTCGACCAGCGCCGCCGGCCGGCGCGCGCGCAGGCCGTAGCGGTCCTGCCCGTCCTTCTCGAACAAACCCGCGCCGAAGCCGAAGGTGAGGGTGAGCCGGGCCGGGCCCAGCCCCACCGCCTCGCCGCTGTCGGCCGGCGCGCGGTCCGGATTGCCGTCGGTCGCCGCCGCGGTCTGGCCACGCGTCATCCGGCGTGCCGCCTCGGTCCAGGACCGCATCAGCCGCGCCACCGACGGCCCGTCGGCGGTGAGGAGGTCGAAGGCGACGAAGCAGCTGTGGTTCTGCAGCGGCGTCAGGATGCCGGCCTGGTGCGGGCCGTCGAACGATTCCGGCACCGCCCGCGAGGGGCCCTGGCTGCCAGCGGACACCCCCTTAGCCTGCGGCAGCGACACCGCCGCCCGCGCGCCGGAGAACGGGCACATGGCGCCCGCCACGGCCAGGCCGCCGGCTCCCTTCAGGAAGCCGCGTCGCGCCTGGACCGTGCTGTCCGTCGGGTCGGTCTGGTCGTCGGGCAACGCTGCGGGTTCCTTGTTCGAGTTCTAGTGCGACAGGACGAGCGTGTTCACGTCGTCCTCGACATAATAGAAGCCATTGCCCTTCGGCGCGACCGCCAGGCCGAACAGGTCGCCGCTGCCGGCCGGCTGCTGCGCCCGGTCCACGTCGATCCATTGCGCTGCGACCTGCCGCCGGGCCAGCGGATCGATCTCCACCACCTGGCCGTTCAACGCGTTGGTCACCAGAAGGTGGCCGTCCGGCGCATCTACAAGGGCGAGCGGCCGGTGCAGGAACCCGCCTTCGGTGATCACGGTGCCGGTGCCGGCACTTGTGGTGCGGGTCGAGGCGTCCGGGATGCTGACGATCCGGTTGCCGATCGCGTCCGACACGAAGATCGAGCCGTCCGGCCCCAGCGCCACCCCGGTCGGGCCGACGATGAACACGCCCTTGTCCGGCGCCTCGGCAAAGCCGTCCGCCACCACCGTCATGCCGGTGACCCGCGGCTTCGCTCCGGCCGGGATCCGCAGCTCCATGCGCACCACCGTCGCCCTGGACACCGGGCTCGCATCGCCGCTCGACGGCGGCGCACCGACACCATAGCCGGTGTTGCTGAAGAACAGGGTGGCGCTGTCGCCGCGGTCGGCCACCGCCATGTTGCCCCAGGGCCCGTTGATCTTCGGCCCGCTCCACACGTCCGCGACCTTGCCCTGGTTGTCGAACACGATCAGGCAGCCGTCGCCCTTGGTCGCGGTGGTGCCGTCCTGGCTGGGCAGGGAGCCGACGATCACCCAGCCGCTCCGGAGCACCGCCATCGCCGTGGTCAGCCCGACCCCGCCCGGGCAGCGCTCCAGGGTGCGCGGCACAGAGGCGAACAGCGACAAGGCCTGCGCCTGCGGGTCGACCTGCACGATCGTCGTGCCCAGCCCCTGCAGGTTGCCGGCGTTGTTGAAGTTGCCCACCAGCACGTGGTCCCGCACCAGCCGGCCGCTGCTGACCGGCGACACCACCACCGCATACGGGTTCTGGTCGCCGTTGGCGGGCACCGTCGAGGCGATCGTGGTGCGATGCTTCAGCCCGGCCAGGAACGGCGCGTCCACCGCGGCCGCCGGCAGCGTGGCGAGGCAGGGCGCCGCCACCAGCAGGAGGCGGCGCAGGAAGAAGGAGGTCATCGGGATCACCGGGGGCAAGGATGTGAACATTGTTCAGAAGACGATGGTGCTGCGCACGCCGAGCACGAGCTCGTTGGAGATCCGCCGGTCGGGCGCGTTCGGGTCGACGATGCCCGCCCCCGGCATGAAGGTGTACTGCGCATCGGGCTGCACCGTCAGCCACCCCACCGGGACGTACTGGTATGTCAGCTCCAGGTAGCTTTCGGAGGAGCGCAGCGGCGAGTACGTGCCGGGGTCCAGGCGCGCGGCATCCTGGTCGGCTTCGAGCGCATGGCGGCCGATCTTGGTGAAGCCGCCGGCCAAGCCCAGCGTGTCGGCGTCCCGTCCGGGCAGCGGCGCCTTCATCACCAGGCCGAGGTTGGCGGCAAAGTCGACCAGGTTGCGGTCGCCGGGCGCTCCCATCAGGCGGGTGAACAGGTTGACCGATTGCGCGCCGCCCCCGGCCGCCCGCCAAACCATCTGGTCGACGACGCCGTAGACCGCGTAGTCGTGCCGGCGCGTCCGCGGCTGGCCGTCGCTCGCCGGGTCGGCGAGCAGGCCCCCGTGGTCGTCATAACGTCCATCCGGGAACGACCCGCTGTCGAACCAGGCGCCGATCTTGAAGACGCCGGGCAGACCGCTTCCGTTCCCGCCCTTGTTACCGTCGGCGCTCGAATTCGCACCCGGGCCGCTGCTCTGGCCGCCGAGCACGGTGTCGCCGCCCGAGGGCTGGTTGGAGGCGAAGTCGAGCTCGGCGATGAACAAGGCGCCGGTGTTGAGGTTGAACAGCGCGCCGGTCTTGTCGGCGTTGGTCTGCGGGTCGTTCTCGAACGGGCCGCCGGCCGGATTGTCGTCGTAGACGCCGCCGAACAGGCTGAACGGCCCTTCGTTGGCGCGCAGGCGCACGCCCAGAGAGGACAGCGGATAAGCCGGGCCGCCCGTGTACATGTCGTAGGACGGCAGCGCCGGCCAGCCGAACGCGGTGTTGGCGAACACGCTGGCGCTGGCGCTGCCGATATACTCCTGGTCCAGGCTCTGCTGGCCGATCTTGAGGTCGACGTCGCCGTCCTGGAGCTGCTGGTCGTACCACAGCTCCCACAGGCGAGTGGCGCGGTTCGCCTCGATGCCGCTGATGGTGTCGAGGTTGTCGAGGTTGTCCTGGCTCAGGCTGCGGCCGTGGATCTGGAACGCGCTCACGTTGAACGTGCCGCCCGACAGTCCGAACGCACGCCCGAAATCGACGCCCACGCTCATCTCGGTGAGCCCGTCATAGTCCGCGCCCTGGTGGATGCCGCCGGAAGGGTTGCCGAACACCTCGCTGATCTCGTTCAGGCCGAACGACACCCCGTACTGGCCGAGCCAGGGACGCACGCCCCAGATCGGCCCGAGCAGGTTGCTGCTGGTGGCCTGCGCCAGCGCCGCCTCCGGCAGGGTCATGCCGATCAATCCGGCGGCCACCAGGGCTTTCAGGCTCGTGCCAATCCGCAACCGACATCTCCAAGGCAGCCCGCTCCTGACCGTTAATGCAAATCATTCGCATCAGGGGATCTAGAACCGGGGGATACCGGTGTCAACCGTGGAGGACGAACGGCAGCGCTCCGGTCCGGGTCCGGTGGTGAAGCCGGCCGACCTCTGGCAACCTCCGGCCTGCGTCCAGCGGGAGGCAAGGAGCCGAAAATGCCCACCTACACCGTGCACTACTCGAACACCGCCCACAGCCCGCCGATCGGCGACACCCTCAGCGTCACGGTCGACGGTCCGGAAGAAGCGGTCCGGTTCGCGGAGGAGCACTTCGTCCAGCCGCCGCACCAGCCGTCGGTCGGCGACATGCGGGGCTACTGCATCTGCGACGAGCACAAGCACATGGTCGTGCCGTGGCGGGAGGGCGGAGCATGACGTCCCGCCGTTTCCGGGAAGAAAAGCGCAGCGCCGGCGGGATCGGCGCGGCCTCGGCATCGTGCGGGTCGCGACGAGCGGGGAGCAGGACGAGCGGAAGGCCGCCGCCGGCGCGGCGGCACGACCCGGGACGCCGGGTGGCGCTGCCCGCGCCCGGACCCTGACGACGGCCCGCGTGGACACCTGGGGCGAGCGTCACGCCGAGCTCGCCCGACTCGCGGAACGCCAGCTGTTCTTCGTCGACGGACAGCCGCGCTCCGGCACCACCTGGCTGCAGCAGATGCTCGACAGCCATCCGGACGTGTCCTGCCGCGGCGAGGCGCAGTTCCGAGACCACTGCGCGGTGCCGCTCGACCGGGCGATGCGGCAGCGGCACCAGGCGCTGCACGAGCGCAACACCACGATCTTCGGCCATACCGGCGGCTATCCCCTGCCCGATCCCGGCGACACGCAGTTCCTGCTCGGCACCGCGATCCTGACCGCGTTCCGCCAGCAGGCGGCCGGCCGCGAGGTGCGGGCGATCGGCGAGAAGACGCCGGGCAACCTGTTCTTCTTTCCGCAGCTGCGCTCGTTGTTCCCGCAGGCGAAGCTGATCGGCATCGTCCGCGACCCGCGCGACGTGATCAGTTCGAACTGGCACCGCTTCCAGGACCGGCCAGGAGCCACCGAGGCGGACCGGATCGCCTTCATCCGGCAGGTGCTGCCGATGGCAATGCAGTGGATGCGGGCGATGCTCGACGCCGGGGAACGGTTCCCGGAGCATTTCCGCCTCGTCACCTATGAGGCGCTGCACCGGGCGCCGGAGCCGGCGCTGGCAGCACTGTTCCGGTTCCTGGGCGTTTCGGACGGTGCGGAGGTGGTCGCCGACTGCATCGCGCGCAATGCGTTCGCGGTCATGGCCGGACGTCCGGCGGGCGTGACCGAGAACGGCGCGTTCCTCCGCCACGGGGTACCCGGCGACTGGCCGAACACCCTGACGCCGGAGATGAACGACATGGTGCTGCGCGCGCTGGGCTGGAGTTTTCCGCATTTCGGCTGGCAGGCGTGAAAGCAGGGCGGGGAAATCTTGTTCCAGCGAGAAAACATCTGGTCGTGCAAGGGAACGGGAAGTCGATCAGCAGAAGGTTGTATGGGAACCGTGCCCGGCATGCCATCTGGACCGTTGTCCCAAGTTGACGCGGTGCTTGGCGGCTCGAAGACATGATCGCGAGGCGGACAGGCATCCGCATCTCGTCGGCAGCCGTGGCTATGGTTTGCTTCCAAATGTGTCGGGTCGAAGGTGTCGCCACAGCCAGGACGGCGACTGCGAGGATCGGCTCGATCTGCCACCACGACTCCAGAGGACCGGGACAAGAAGTACCTCTTGTCCCGGCTGAAGATCGACAGTTTCCCGCCTGCTGATGATGCGACACGGTTCGAGGAGATCTGGCGGTTCCAGATGTTCGACCAGCACACCAAGAAGCCGCCCTCGAAGCCAGGACCGATCGAGAGTTGCCCGACCGGACGCGGACCGTGCCTCAGTCCGCCGCCTCGGCGTAGCTGTCGATCGGCGGGCAGGAGCACACCAGGTTGCGGTCGCCGTAGCTGTTGTCGAGGCGGCCCACGGGCGGGAAGTACTTGTCGCCGCGCGGACCGCCCGGGAAGCAGCCGGCCGCTCGCTCGTACGGGCGGTTCCACTCGGCGGCCAGCAGGTCGCGCGCGGTGTGCGGCGCGTGGCGCAGGGCCGAGTCGGCGACCGCGATCCGCCCCTCCTCGATCGCGCGGATCTCGTCCCGGATCGACAGCATGGCGTCGCAGAACCGGTCCAGCTCGGCGCGGGATTCGGATTCCGTCGGCTCGATCATGAAGGTGCCGGCGACCGGGAAGCTGACCGTCGGCGCGTGGAAGCCGTGGTCGATCAGCCGCTTGGCGATGTCGTCGACGGTGATGCCCGAGCGGTCCTTGAACGGGCGCAGGTCGATGATGCACTCGTGCGCCACCCGGCCCTGCGCGCCGCGGTACAGCACCGGGTAGGCGCCCTGCAGGCGTCGCACGACGTAGTTCGAGTTCAGGATCGCCACCTCGGTCGCACGGCGCAGGCCGGGGGCGCCCATCAGCAGCATGTAGGCCCACGAGATCGGCAGGATCGAGGCCGATCCATAGGGTGCGGCCGACACGGCGTTCGCGCCGCCGGCCTCGGGCCGTCCGGGCAGGAACGGCGCTAGATGCGCGCGCACCCCGATCGGACCCATGCCGGGACCGCCGCCGCCATGCGGGATGCAGAAGGTCTTGTGCAGGTTGAAGTGGCTGACGTCGGCGCCGTAGCGGCCGGGACGCGCCAGGCCGACCTGGGCGTTGAGGTTGGCGCCGTCGAGATACACCTGCCCGCCCGCCTCGTGCACCAGGTCGCAGATCTCGCGCACCTGCTCCTCGAACACGCCGTGCGTGGAAGGATAGGTGATCATGATCGCGGCCAGGCGGTCGCGATGCGCCTCGATCCGTGCCCGCAGATCGTCCACGTCGACGTTGCCCTCGCGGTCGCAGCCGACCACCACCACGCGCATGCCGACCATCTGCGCGGAAGCCGGGTTGGTGCCGTGCGCGGAGGCCGGGATCAGGCAGATGTCGCGTTCGGCGTCACCTCGCGCACGGTGGTAGCCGCGGATCGCCAGCAGCCCGGCATATTCACCCTGCGCGCCGGAGTTGGGCTGCAGTGACACCGAGTCGTAGCCGCTGATCGCGCACAGCCGGGCCTCGAGATCGGCGAACAGCTCGGCATAGCCCGCCGTCTGGTCCGCCGGCGCGAACGGGTGGATGTCGCAGAACCCGGGCCAGGTGATCGGCACCATCTCCACCGTGGCGTTCAGCTTCATGGTGCAGGAGCCGAGCGGGATCATGGTGCGGTCCAGCGCCAGGTCGCGGTCCGACAGCCGGCGCAGGTAGCGCAGCATGGCGGTCTCGGAGCGGTGGTCGTGGAACACCGGATGGGTCATGAACGGCAGGTCGCGTCGCAGGGCCACCGGGATCGACTCCGCGCGGGCCAGCCCGTCCTCCGCGACCGTGCCGCCGAACGCCGCCCACACCGCGCGCACCGTGTCTGGGCCGGTGGTCTCGTCGACGCTGATGCCGATCCGGCGGTCGTCGATCCGGCGCAGGTTGATGCCGCGCCCAACCGCCTCGGCCAGGACCTCGTCGGTGCGGTCGCCGGTGAGAACGGTGACGGTGTCGAAGAACGCCCCGTTCTCGACCGGCTGGCCGAGCGCCGACAGACCGGCGGCGAGCGCCTGCGCCGTGCGGTTCACCCGCCGCGCGATCGCCTGCAGCCCGTCCGGCCCGTGATACACCGCGTACATCGACGCGATCACCGCCAGCAGCACCTGGGCGGTGCAGATGTTGGACGTCGCCTTTTCCCGGCGGATATGCTGCTCGCGCGTTTGCAGCGCCAGCCGGTAGGCCGGCCGTCCGGCGTCGTCGATCGACACCCCCACCAGCCGCCCCGGCATCGAGCGCTTGAACGTGTCGCGCACCGCCATGTAGGCGGCGTGCGGCCCGCCAAAACCCATCGGCACGCCGAACCGCTGCATGGAGCCGACCGCGATGTCGGCACCGAGCGCGCCCGGCGGGGTGAGCAGGGTCAGCGCCAGCGGATCCGCCGCCATCGCCACCAGGGCACCCGCGCCGTGCAGGCGCGCGATCAGCGCGCGCGGGTCGCGGATCCGGCCGAACGTGTCGGGATACTGCAACAGGGCGCCGAACACCGTCGCCGGGTCGAGTGCCGCCTCCGGATCGGCCACCACCAGCGCGATGCCGAGCGGCTCGGCACGCGTGCGCAGCACCGCGACCAGCTGCGGGTGGCAGCCGGAATCGACCAGGAACGCCTGCGCCTTCGACTTCGCCATGCGCCGGCACAGCGTCATCGCCTCGGCCGCCGCGGTGGCCTCGTCGAGCAGCGACGCGTTGGCGACGTCGAGCCCGGTCAGGTCGCAGACCAGGGTCTGGAACGTCAGCAGCGCCTCGAGCCGCCCCTGCGCGATCTCAGGCTGGTACGGCGTGTAGGCGGTGTACCAGGCCGGGTTCTCCAGGACGTTGCGCTGGATCACCCCCGGCAGCACCGTGCCGTGGTAGCCCTGGCCGATCAGCGTGGTCAGCACCCGGTTGCGGCCGGCCACCACGCGCAGCCGCGCCAGCACCTCCGGCTCGGTCAGCCCGGTGCCGAGCGCCGCTTCCGCCTGCCAGTCCGCTTCCTCCAGCAGGATCGAGGCCGGCACCGTCTGCCGCGTCAGCGTGTCGAGGTCGGGTGCGCCGATCGCCTCCAGCATGGACGCGATCTCCGCCTCGTCCGGGCCAATATGGCGGCGGGCGAACGAGTCCGCAGGCGCCTGCGTGTCGGTCCAGAGTCCGGTCTCGGTCATCGCGGCCGCCCTCAACGCTTGTAGGTGGGAATGATGAAGGGCAGCGGGCTGACCGTGACCGGGATCATCCGGCCGCGCAGCTCCGCCATCAGCACTGTGCCTGGCGGCGACGATTCACGTGCCACGTAGCCCATCGCCACCGGCGCCTGCAGCGTGGGCCCGAACGCGCCGGAGCTGACGTGCCCGATCGGCGCGGCGGTGTCCTCCGGCCGGAACAAGGGGGCTCCGGCCCGGAGGGGCGCGCGCCCCTCCGGCCGCAGCCCGACGCGACGGCGGGATGCGCCGTGGGTCACCTGCTCCAGCACGATCCCGGCGCCGGGAAAGCCGCCGGCGCGTTCGCCGCCGGAGCGGCGGCTCTTCTGGATCGCCCATTCCAGCGACGCCTCGACCGGCGTGGTGCCCTCGTCCAGGTCCGAGCCGTACAGGCAGAGCCCGGCTTCCAGGCGCAGGCTGTCGCGGGCGCCGAGGCCGATCGGCAGCACGTCGGGCCGGGCGAGCAGCAGGCGCACCACCGCCTCGGCGTGGTCCGCCGGCATGCCGATCTCGTAGCCGTCCTCGCCGGTGTAGCCGGAGCGCGACACGGTGCAGTCCACCCCGCCCAGACGCAGGATGCGGATGTCCATGAACCGCATCGCCTGCGCCTCCGGCGCCAGCGCCGACAGAACCGCCGCGGCACCGGGGCCCTGCAGCGCCACCAGCGCCCGGTCCGCCAGGAACTCGACCTCGCACGACTCCTGCAGGTGGCGCTGCAGGTGGGCCAGATCCGCCAGCTTGCAGCCGGCGTTCACCACCAGGAACAGCGACGCGCCCTCGTTGGCGACGATCAGGTCGTCCAGGATGCCGCCGTCCTCGTTGGTCAGCAGGGCGTAGCGCTGCCGCCCTGCCGGCAGGCCGGCGATGTCGGTCGGCACCAGCCGCTCCAGCGCCAGCGCTGCGTCCGCGACCAGCCCCGAGCGTGGCCGGAGCCGGATCTGGCCCATGTGCGACACGTCGAACAGCCCGCAGGCGGCGCGTACGTGCAGGTGCTCGGCCATGATGCCGCGCGGATACTGCAGCGGCATCTCATAGCCGGCGAACGGCACCATGCGGCCGCCGAGCTCGCGATGCAGCGCGTGCAGCGGCGTGCGCGCCGCCGCCTCCGGCGTGACGACGGCGACCTGCTCCGACACCGCCTAGGCCGCCCTGGCGACGGCGGCCGGGTACAGCGGATGGCGCGCGCACAGCGCACGCACGGCCGTGCGCGCCGCCTGCTCCGCCGCCGTGTTGTCGTCGGGGTTCCGCGCCAGCCCTTCCAGCACGTCGGCGATCAGGTTCGCCACCTGGCGGAACTCCGCCTCGCGGAAGCCGCGCGTGGTGGCGGCCGGGGAGCCCAGGCGGATGCCGCTGGTCTGCGCCGGCGGCAGCGGGTCGTAGGGGATGCCGTTCTTGTTGCAGGTCAGGCCCGCGCGCTCCAGCGACGCTTCCGCCGCCTTGCCGGTCAGGCCGCTGCGTCGCAGGTCGACCAGCACCAGGTGGGTGTCGGTGCCACCGGTCACCAGCTCGTAGCCGCGGGCGACCAGGCCCTCGCCCAGCGCCCGGGCGTTGGCCACCACCTGCGCCGCATAGTCCCGGAAGTCCGGCCGCAGGGCCTCGCCGAACGCCACCGCCTTGGCCGCGATCACGTGCATCAGCGGCCCGCCCTGCATGCCGGGGAACACCGCGCTGTTGAACTTCTTCGCCAGGGCCTCGTCGTTCGTGAGGATCATGCCGCCGCGCGGGCCGCGCAGGGTCTTGTGCGTGGTGGTGGTGGCGACGTGGGCGTGCGGGAACGGGCTGGGATGCGCGCCGCCCGCCACCAGGCCGGCGAAATGCGCCATGTCCACCAGCAGCAGCGCGCCCACTTCGTCGGCGATGGCACGGAACCGCGCGAAGTCGATCTGCCTCGGGATGGCGGAGCCGCCGGCGATGATCAGCTTCGGCTTGTGCTCGCGGGCCAGGCTCTCGACCTGGTCGTAGTCCAGCAGCCCGTCCTGGCGACGCACGCCGTACTGCACCGCGTTGAACCACTTCGCCGACACCGTCGGCTTGGCGCCGTGGGTGAGGTGGCCGCCGGCGTCGATCGCCATGCCGAGGAAGGTGTCGCCGGGCTTAAGCAGCGCCAGCATCACCGCGGTGTTGGCCTGGGCGCCGGAATGCGGCTGCACGTTGGCGTAGGCGCAGCCGAACAGGGCGGTGGCGCGGTCGATCGCCGCCTGCTCGACCACGTCCGCCTGCGCGCAGCCGCCGTAGTAGCGGCGGCCGGGGTAGCCCTCGGCGTACTTGTTGGTCAGCACCGAGCCCTGTGCCGCCAGCACCGCCCGCGAGACGATGTTCTCGCTGGCGATCAGCTCGATCCCCTCGTCCTGGCGGTGCAGCTCGGCGGCGAGCGCCGCGTCGATCAGCGGGTCGTCCGAGAGGGTGCGGGTGAAGAAGTCCGACATGGCTGGGTTCCCTCTCAGCATTCGACGAAGTTGACCGGCAGGCCGCCGAGGCCGTTGCCGGACACGTTGACCGCCAGCCCGCCCAGGCTGGTCTCCTTATACTGGGAGCGCATGTCCCGGCCGGTCTGGCGCATGGTCTCGATCACCGCGTCCAGGGACACGATGTGCTGTCCGTCGCCGCGCAGGGCAAGATAGGCGGCGTTGATCGCCTTGATCGCACCCATGGTGTTGCGCTCGATGCACGGCACCTGGACCAGCCCGCCCACCGGGTCGCAGGTCAGGCCGAGGTTGTGCTCCATGCCGATCTCGGCCGCGTTCTCGACCTGCGCCGGCGTGCCGCCCAGCACCGCGCACAGCGCCGCCGCCGCCATGGAGCAGGCGACGCCCACCTCGCCCTGGCAGCCCATCTCGGCCGCCGAGATCGAGGCCCGCTTCTTGTACAGGAAGCCGATCGCCGCCGCGGTGAGCAGGAACGACCGGGCGCCTTCCGCAGTCGGCGACGGCGTGAACACCTCGTAGTAGCGCAGCACCGCCGGCAGCACCCCGGCCGCTCCGTTGGTAGGCGCCGTCACCACCCGGCCTCCGGCCGCGTTCTCCTCACCCGCCGCCAGCGCCCACAGGCTGACCCACTCGAACGGCACCTGCGGCGACGACGCGGCCCCCTGCCGGCTCAGCGCCGCATGGATCTCTCGCGCCCGGCGCCGCACCCGCAGGCCGCCCGGCAGCTCGCCCTCGCCGCTGCAGCCGCGCGCGATGCAGCCGTCCATCGCCGCACGCACCGCGTCGAGGAACGCCTCAGTGTCGGCGACCGGCCGCCAGGCGGTCTCGTTGGCCGCCACCACGGCCGCGATCGACAGCCCGGTCTGCTCCGCCTGCGCCAGCAGCTCAGCGCCGGAGCTGAACGGATGCAGCTGCCCGACATCCGCCGGCATCGGCTCCGCCCCGGCCTCGACCACCACCCCACCACCGACCGAATGGTAGTTCCGCTCCAGCACCTCGCCGTTCTCGAAACGGCAGCACAGGCGCAGGGTGTTGGGATGGCGGGGATGGAAGGTGCCGCGGTCGAGGCGGAGATCGCGGTCCGGGACGAACGGCACCGCGACGCGGCCGCCCAGGAGGAGCGATCCACCCCGCACCGCCGCCAGCAGCTCCGGAACCTGGTCGGGATCGATCCGGTCCGGCGCCCAGCCCGACAAGCCGAGGATCACCGCGCCGTCGGTTCCGTGACCGATCCCGGTCAGCGCCAGCGAGCCGAACAGCTGGCAGCCCACCGATGTCGGGCGCCCGCCCGACCGCGCCCGGTCCAAGGCCAGGAACGCAAACGTGCGGGCCGCGCGCATCGGCCCGACCGTGTGCGAGCTCGATGGGCCGATGCCGATGGTGTAAAGGTCGGTGACGCTGATCGGCTGGTCCGGTTCGGCGCGCACAGCGTAGGGAGCGGTCGGGCCGGCCGGACTGGTCTGGGTTCCACGCACGGCGCCTCCCTGGCCGGTTCCGGCCTAAAGCGCCCCTTCTGTCGGTGTGCCTGAGATCGTTATCCCGTCGGCGGACGCCAATCCCGAACCCGGGGGCGCCTCTTTCCAGAAGTTAGAGTCGCGTGGTCCTTCTGCCTGAGAGTTTCCGGGGCGGTTGCTCCTTCGGCGCCGGCCCAGGGCCGGTCTCTCCCACATCGACAAGGAACAGATCGCAGCGGTGGCCCTGGAAGTCAACGTTCATGCCGGCTTCGGCGGTCACGTTAAGAGACGAGATGTTACGGACCCGGACCGGTCCATCGGAGTACAGGGTTTCATGGCATCCGCGTCACTACACGGCCTCGGACATCCCGGACCGTCGGGCTCGGTCCTGGCGCGGCTCCGCGCGCCCGCGACCAGCCTGCTCCTGGCCACCCTGGTCGGTGCCCTGCGGCGGCTCAGCCCGGTCACGTGCTCCAACCTCGGCAGCCGGATCGCCCGGCGGCTCGGTCCGCTTCTCCCGGCGTCGAGGGTCGCCGACCGCAACCTCCTCGACGCCCTGCCGGAGCTGGATGCCCCGTCGCGCCGACGCGTCATCGACGGGGTGTGGGACAACCTCGGTCGCAACGTCTTCGAGCTGCCGCATCTGGCCTCGTTCGGGCGGACCGCCGCCGGGCCGGGCTTCGAGGTGGACGGCGAGCAGCATCTGGCCGGGCTGCAGGATGGCGGCGGGCCGGCGCTGTTCTTCTCCGGCCACCTCGGCAACTGGGAGATGGTGCTGCCGGTCGCGGCGGCGCTTGGCATCGCCGTGTCCGGCTTCTACCGCGCGGCGTCGAACCCGGAGGTGGATCGAGCGATCCAGGCGATGCGGCAGGACGCGCTCGGCACGAGGGTATCGATGTTCGCCAAGGGCGCCACCGGCGCGCGTGCCGCGCTGGCCCATCTCGGCAAGGGCGGCGCGCTCGGGCTCCTGGTCGACCAGAAGATGAACGACGGCATCGCCGTGCCGTTCTTCGGCCACGACGCGATGACGGCGCCGGCCCTGGCGCAGCTGGCGCTGCGCTTCGACGCGCCGATCATGCCGGTGCACGTGGTCCGGCTCGGCCCCTGCCGGTTCCGGATGGTCTGCGAGGCGCCGCTGGTGGTCCCGCGCAGCGGCGACCGGACCGCCGACGTCCTCGCCATCACGTCGGCGATGAACGACAGGCTGGAACGCTGGATCCGCGAGGACCCGTCCGCCTGGCTCTGGCTGCACCGGCGCTGGCCGAAGCCGGCGACGATCCGGCGCGGATAGACGCCCCTGGTGCCGTCGTGCCTGTTATTTCATACTCGGGCGGGATCGTGGCCCGGGCCGCGCCCTTCTCGCGGATCCTGCCCATGCGTCATGCCCTGCTTCTCGCGACCGCGCTCACCCTTGCCGGCGCCCGCCTGCCTGCCCGTGCCGAAGCCCCGTTCGCGCTTGCCAGCACGCCGGGCCAGCTGCCCAAGACGGTGGTCCCGTCCGCCTACGCCATCGACATCGTCGCCGACATGAAGCGGCTCGCCCTGTCCGGACACGAGACGGTCGCGGTGACCGCAACGGGCGCCGGCGACAGCATCACCCTCAACCAGGCCGGCCTGACCCTGTCCCGCGCCACGGTGGACGGCGTCGCCGCCGCCATCTCGGAGGACGAGGCGGCGCAGACCGCGACCCTGCGCCTGCCGCATCCGATCGGCGACGGCGCGCACACGCTGGCGATCGACTATGCCGGCCCGATCCCGGCCACCCCGAACGGCATCTACTACGACGACTACCGCAGCCCGTCGGGTGCGGCGAAGCGCATGCTGGTGACGCAGTTCGAGGTCGCCGACGCCAGGCGGATGTTCCCGGGCTGGGACGAGCCCGCGTTCAAGGCGACGTTCCGGTTCGGCGTCACCCTGCCACGTGGCTATCTGCCGGTCGGCAACATGCCGGTCGCCTCCACCACCCCGGTCGGCGCGGACGCCAAGCGGGTGGTGTTCGAGACCAGCCCGCGCATGTCCACCTACCTGCTGGCGCTGGTGGCGGGCGACCTGTCGGCGCTGCACGGCACCGGCGGCGGCACGCCGATCAACGTGTACGCGCCGACGGGCAGGCAGGCCGAGGGCGCCTACGCGCTGGATGCCGCGACGAGGATCCTGCCCTGGTACAACGCGTATTTCGGCGTCCGCTATCCGCTGCCCAAGCTCGACCTGGTCGCCATCCCCGGCAACTACGAGGCCGGGGCCATGGAGAACTGGGGCGACATCACCTTTATCGACGACGCGCTGCTGTTCGACCCGCACACCAGCGCGCCTCGCACCCGGGAAACGATCTTCGTCGACGTGGCGCACGAGATGGCGCACCAGTGGTCCGGCGACCTCGTCACCATGGGCTGGTGGGACAACATCTGGCTCAACGAGGGCTTCGCCACCTGGATGCAGACCAAGGCGACCGACCACTTCAACCCGTCCTGGCAGATGTGGCCGCGCGCCCATGCAGACCGCGAGCTGGCGATGGCGGTGGACGCGCAGCCGACCACCCACCCGATCCAGCAGACGATCGCCGACGTGAGTGCCGCCAACGCCGCGTTCGACCTGATCTCGTACCAGAAGGGCGAGCAGGTCATCCGCATGGTCGAGGACTGGCTCGGGCCGGACACCTTCCGCGACGGCATGCGCGCCTACATGAAGGCGCACGCCTACGGCAACACCACCAGCGCCGATCTGTGGGCGGCGCTGGCGGAGGTGTCGCACAAGGACGTGGCGCCGGTCGCCAGGAGCTTCACCGAGCAGCCGGGCATCCCGCTGGTCGGCGTCGCGCGACGCTGCGAGGGCGGCGATAGCGTCCTGACCCTGACCCAGTCCCGCTTCACCATCCATGATCCCCATCCGAAGCCGCTGTCGTGGCAGATCCCTGTGACGGTGGGCGGGCCCGGCGTCGCGTCGCAGACCGTGCTCCTGCGCAGCAGCCCGGCCTCGCTGCGCTTCGCCGGCTGCGATGCGGCGCTGAAGGCCGATCTCGGCGAGGCCGGCTATTACCGCGTCCGCTACGATGCCGCCGGCCTGGCCGCCCTGAAGCGCGCCTTCCCCACCCTGGCCGATGCCGACCGCGCCAACCTGCTCGGCGACCAGTTCGCCCTGTTCGAGGCGGGCCTGGCTCCGCCCGCCGATTATCTCGACCTGGTGGCGACGCTGTCCGACGGCCGGGACCACAGCTTGGCCGTGTGGGAGGACACGATCTCCCACCTGAAGCGCCTCGACGGGCTGGAGCGCGGCAGCGCCTCGCGCCCGGCCTTCCGCGCCTTCGCCCGCCGCCTGCTGCAGCCGCAGCTCGCGCGCCTGGGCTGGACGCCGCGGCCAGGAGAAGACTTCCCCGACTCGCTGTTGCGTCCAAGCCTGATCGCCGCCCTCGGCCGGTTCGACGATCCCGCCGTGGCCGCGGAAGCGGGGCGTCGGTTCGCCGCCTACCTGAAGGACCCATCCTCGCTGCCGCCGAGCCTGCTCGATCCGGTGACGCAGGTGGTGGGACTGCACGCCGGCAAGGCGACGGCGGGCATCCTGGAGCAGCGCCTGCGTGCCGCCTCCGACACCGAGCAGAAGCTGCGCTACTTCGATGCGCTCGCGGCATCGCCCGATCCGGCACGGATCGCGCGAAACGTGCAGCTCGCCTATTCCGGCGCAATCCCCAACGGTCGGATCGTTTGGGCGATCGAGCTGGTCGCGTCAGGAAGCGACAACCCGGACGCGGCATGGGCGGCAGTGGAAGCCAACCAGACGGCGATCCGCACGCATCTCGCACCCTTCTCACAGGCGGCGCTGCTTCCCGCGATCGCCGCAGCGACCACCAACCCGTCCGTCGCCCGAACGATGCTGGCGGATCCGGCCAGCAGCGCGTCGAGCGGCGCCAGGATCGAGGCGGCCAAGGCATCGGACACGATCGCCACGAACCTTCTGCTGCGCGGCCGTACCGCGCCGTCGGTTTCCGCATGGCTGGATCATCGGGGAATGGGGAAGGGCTAGATCATCCTCCACCCACCTGGGTTCACCTTGGACGCTCCGGCCTGTTGTTCCGGGGAGCGTAGTCACCCAGTCAGGTGGTCCACCCGATCGGGATCCGCTCCAGGGAGCTGCGCTGGCGACTAGGCGGAGGGTCAGTTGTCGAGGCGTTCGAGCGTGAGGCGATCCGGCACACCGGCGAAGAAGCGGCCCAGCGCCTGCCGGAATGCCGGCTCGCCGGGTGCCACGGCTGCAAACAGGGTCATCGAGGAGCGGAACTTCAGGTCGTCCGGGCTGCCGAGAATTTGCGCGATCGTGCAGCCCGGCACCGCGTTGACCAAGGCGGCGCACTCGCGCAGGCGTGGCCCGAGAACCGGATGCTCGTAGTAGGCCAGTGCCTCCTCGCGCGAGGCCAGGCCATAGCGATGCGCCATCTCGCTATGGCCGAGGCCGCGCAATTGTGGAAACACGAACCACATCCAGTGGGATCGCTTGCGACCTTCATGCAGTTCGCGTCGCACGGCCGAGAGGACGGGCTCCTGGGCCTGGATGAAACGGTCGAGATCGAAAGCCGGCATGCTTTCTCAGCCATGTCGATCGTCACGGAAGCGGCCGGAGCCGCTCCCGTGACGGTGCACGGTCAGATACGCGGCGGGTTGGTCTTCGCCGCGCCGGTGAGACCGGTGGTCGGAGTATCGATCTCGACCTCTTCCTTGCGCAGCGTGTCGTGGATGGTCTCGACCCGCTCCTCGACACCCTTCTGGACCACGACCTCCTCGACCACGCGCGCGCTCTTGGCGACCACGGCCTCCTCGTCGGTCTCGTTCACCACGATCTCGCGATCGCTGAACGCGTCGGCACCGACGGTGCCGGTGCCGGTCACCGGGCGACGGAACACCGAGACGGTCTCGTTGCGCAGGCGGATCTGCTCCTCCACCGGACGCTCGAGAACATAGCGGCGGACCCGGGTGGTGCCGCGGTCGACGGCGCGCTTGCCGACCTGGAGGCTTTCCTCCGACAGCGAGATGACTTCCTCGGTCCCGGTGCCCGTTGCCGCCATTCCGGTCGTGGCAACGCCGGTCGCCGCGAGGCCGGCGGCGCCCGTCGTGGCGGCGCCGGTGGCGACGTAGTCGGAGCCATAGGCGCCGGTCTGGCTGTACTGCGAGTGGCGCTCGTCGAGGTCGATCGGGTTGTGCGCCTCCAGCACGTTGTAGATCTGGTCGATGTTGGTGCCGTCGCTGATTACGGTGACGACCGTGCTGCCGGACTGGATCGACTGGTCATACAGCGCGTGGTGCGAGGACGCCGTCTCCTGCTCGCCGGTCAGCCAGCCCCAGAACCCGCGATGGGCCGAGGACGGGTTGACATCGGTGCCGACAGCGCTCTGCCCAGCGGCGCCCTGATCGCGGGCATAATGCTCGATCGCGCTCGCCGGCACGCCGTCGGCGATCAGTGCCGAGACGGCAGCTTCGGCGTGGGTCGCCGTGTCGAACACGGCAACAATGGTTTCACTGGCCACGGATGTCTCCTTGGGTTGAACGCGTGTTGTCGATGGCCTCGTCGGCTGCCGCTTCCGCCGAGCCGGTGCGGGAAACGACAACGTCCTGGTATCGCAGCGCCACCGTTTCGCGGTGGGCATGCGTGGTGGCGACCCGCGTGATGCGGACCTCCTCCTTGAGGAACAGACGGCGGACGAGGATCTCCTCGACGACCGGGATGATGGTCGTCTCGCCTTCTTCACGGACCTGCGGCATCTCCTCGACGAACCGGTCGACCGCGACGTGCTCGACCCGCACGTCCCGGCGGGTCAGCTGTTCGTCGACTTCCTGGTCGCGGCTGCGGGTCTGGACGCTGACCCGCACCTCTCCGGTCTGACGCACCCGGCGCCGGACGTCGAGCTGCTCTGCATGCAGCTGCAGCACCTCGTCGACCATACGCTTGTCCGGCGCGTCGCTCATGATCGTGGACACGAAGCGTCGAGGGATGCCGGCATGCAGGGCGAAGCGCATCCGCCAATCGACAGTTCCCTGCGGAGTCGAGTTATCGTTCCGGAGGCAGCGGGGCGCAGAAAGGCCGCGCCGGCGCTCAGGACGGCGGGATCACCCGGTCGCGCCGGAGCTGGTCGAACAGCGTCCTGAACATGTCCTCGGTGTCGATGCAGGACCCGAACCCGGCGCGACGCGCCTTGATCGTGCTGGACACGTTGTCGAACCCGCTGCTGAAGATGAAGTCGCCGAACGCCCACGACACCAGGGCCTCGTAGGGGATCGGCTGCAGGCCGTGACGCTCGACCATGCGCGCCCAGAGCGGGCCCTTGTCGGCCATGTAGCTCGCCAGCGGCATCGGCACCGGATCGACGCAGGCCATCCCGAACATGTCGGCGATCCGCGGCCACATGTGCTGCCAGCGGAACTGGTCGCCATTGGTGATGTTGAATATCTGGTCCTCCGCCGCGGCCGACTGCCCGGCCCAGTCCGTGACCTCGGCCAGTATGTCGGCCGACGTCACCTGGTAGAGCGCCCGGTAGGCCGCCTCGCTGCCGGGGAAGCGTAGCGGAAGCCCCAGCTCCTTTGACAGCGCGGCATAGACCGCGATGACCATGGCGAGGTTCATCGGGTTGCCTACGGCGTATCCGCACACCGCTTCCGGCCGCAGGGCGGTAAAGCGCCAGCGTCCGACGCCCCGCGCGCGCAGCAGGTCCTCCTGGTCGTAGTAGAAGTTCGGCGGCATCAGCCGGGGATCGTCCTCCCGGGCCGGGGTCTTGAACGGGCCGAGATCGGCGCCGTAGGCCTTGCCGCCCTGGTAGAGGGTGACGTGCCGCAGTTCGGGCGAGTTTGGCTCGATCGCATCGAGCAGGTTGCGGAGCAGGGCCACGTTGACCTCGCTCTTCTCCGCCGCGGTCGGCTTCTCGACATAGGCGCCGAACACCAGGTGGGTGATCCCCCCGATCGCGCCGAGCCTGGTTCTCGCCTCGTCCGGGTCGAGCAGATCGACGGACACCTCCTCCACGCCAGGGATGCCAACCGCGGCACGGCGGGACAGCCCGTACACGACCGTGTCCAGCTGCCCTGCGAGGTGACGGGCGGCGGCACGCCCGATCACCCCCTGCACCCCCGCCACCACCATCCTGCGCTGCTGCGTCATCGCCCGGCTCCCATGCTGGCGGCAGATCCGAACCGCGACCGTCGCGGCTGGTCAGCCCTCGGATTCGGTGGGAGTGGGCACCTGGGCGCCGCTGGAGGAGGTCCGCGCCGCCTTGCTGGACTCCTGGCCGGGCTTGGTCTCGTGGGTGTACTCCTTGTCCGTGTGCTCCTTGCCGCCTTCCGGCGGCGGCGGCACCGGCAGTTCCTGGGTCTTCATTATCGCTCCTTCGTGTCCGGTATCATCGGAACAGTGGCGATGCGCAGGGGTTGCCGGTCCACGCAGGCAACGGCTGTCGCTGCCGCGTCCGTGATGTGACGTGATCTTAATCGGACGTTCAGCTCCGGCGGCTACGCAATAGTCCGGCGCCGGAGCGAAACCGCGCCGAACCAGCGCTCGTTGCGCACCCGAACAAGGAGGCTCCCGTTCATGCGAAAGCTCGTTCTTCTTCTCAGCCTGGCCGGCTTCGCCGGCAGCACAGGCGCTGCCCTGGCGCAGCCCTACCACCACCACTACTACCGCCACCATCACCACCATTATTACCACCGGCCCGGCTGACGGAACCGGCGGCGGCCGGTCGTAAGCTGGTCGCCGTCGCCGCCGTAGACGAGCCCTTAACCGGATCCGTGCAATCTCCCCGGGCGGCCGTGCCGGTCGAAGGGGGTGATCATGGGCTGGTTGACGGCGATCCTGTTCGGGTTCCTGCCGCCCGCATCCGCGGCACGCCCCACGCCGATGCGGGACGGCGTCACCGCGTCCTGCGCGGACTTCGTACGCATCACCGATGCCGTGTTCACCGGCCGGACCGGCGCCTGGTTCGCAGTCCATGGCGAGCGCGACTACCTAGGCGGCGAGACTTTCGGTCCGAACGCGCTGTCGATCGGCGGCGTCGATCCCGCTGTCTATCTCGCCAACCATTGCACGCAGGCGCGCTCCCGGTAACGCCACGGCACATTTCGCAGCAGAACGAAGACCGGAAGTCCGGGCCGCCTGCCCGGCCAGGCGCTAGGGTCGCGGAAACGGGCTGGAGCGACGCGATGTCGTATTGGGTGGCGGCGCTGTCGATCAGTGCTGTTGTGGCGCTCGGACTGGGCATCGCGGCGATCCTCCGCCTCGATGCCGCGATCGAGGCAGAGCTGCGGACGACTGACGACGAACGGCAGTGGACCAGCGTGATCTGAGCCGGCACGATCGGTTCATGTTGGCATGATACGCCACTATTTTACGCCCGACATCTTTTCCTGGCCCAGACACCCAAGCGTCAACCCAACCCACAAAACTTCTTAAGCAATTTCAACACGTTATCGTCTGGCACGGCGACTGCAATGCTTCATCCAGGCCATCCCAGGCCGGATCGAGGAGAACCAGCCATGACCGTTTCCAGCGCCGTCCAGACCCGCATCGTGGCACCGCACGCAGCCCGTGCAGCCGACCCGCTGCCGCCCACGCACCTGACCCGGGGTGCCGACATCGCGATCCGCCTCGCCCTGGCCCTGATGCCGTTCTCCGCGATCGCCTGGACCTTTATCGCCCGTTGACGCCGGCCGGTGCCCGCCCTGCCGGTCTCAGGCCTGCTTGATCTCGATCAGGCTCTGCCGGATGCCCCGCCCGCGCGCGATCCGGTCGACGATGAACGCCTCGTCGCCCCAGCGGATCGCGCGCGCCATCGCCTGGGCGTCCTCGGTGAAGCGGGCGAGCATCTCCAGCAGCGCGTCGCGGTTGCCCAGGAACACGTCGCGCCACATGGTCGGGTCGGACGCGGCGATCCGGGTGAAGTCGCGGAAGCCGGTGGCGGCGAACTGCAGCACCTCGCTCCGGCTTTCGCCTTCCAGGTCGTCCGCGGTGCCGCAGATGGTGAAGGCGAGCAGATGCGGCAGGTGGCTGACGATCGCCAGCACCCGGTCGTGATGCGCCGCGTCCATCTCGCGCGTCATGGCGCCGCAGGACTGCCACAACCGCGCCACGCGCCCGGCCGCCTCGGGATCGCCGTCCTCCAGGGGAGTGAGAAGGGCCCAGCGGCCCTCGAACAGGGTCGGGAAGCCCGAGTCCGGACCCGAGTACTCGGTGCCGGCGAGCGGATGCGCCGGAACGAAGCGGATACCCGCGGGCAGCAGCGGCACGAGTGCGCGGATCACCGACTGCTTGGTCGAGCCCACATCGGTCAGGATGGCGCCCGCCGTCATGTGCGGCAGCAGAGCCCCGGCCGCCGCCGCCATGGCGCCGACCGGCACGCACAGCACGACGCAGTCCGCGCCACGCGCCGCCTCCGCCGCGTCGGAGGCGACCTGGTGGACGATGCCGAGCTCCGCCACCCGGGCCCGCACCGACGGGCTCGAATCCCAGGCCACCACCTTCCGGGCGATCGCGGGATCGGCCACCGCCCGCCTGGCCAGCGAGCTGCCGATCAGGCCGAGCCCGACCACCAGCAGGCGGTCGAACAGCGGCGCGCTCACGGCACCAGCTCCGGCTGCGTCGCCGGGCGCAGCCGGCGCAGCTCGGCCGCCTGCCAGGCCAGCAGCGACGGCACGCCGAGCGCCAGGTCGCGCCCGCGGCGCAGCAGGCTCAAACCGAACGACAGATGCGGGTCGAGCCCGAACAGGCTGCCGAGCGCCACATAGGCCGCTTCCTGCACGCCGAGCGCCGCCGGCACCAGGAACGACACCGACAGCACGCCGCTGGCGACCCCCTCGATCGCCATCGCCTCGCCGAACCCGATCGGCGCCCCGAGCAGCCGGTAGGCGAGCCAGACCCAGCCGGCGCCGGCGGTCCACGCCGACAGGTGGATCAGGCAGGCGCAGGCGAGTCGGCCCGGTCTGGCATAGAACCGGTCGAGCCGGTCCTGCAGGGTGGCGATGCCGCTTCGCAGCGCGCCCTGCCATTGGCCGGCGACGTGGCGCCCCAGCCCCTCGATGCCGCGACGGAACAGCCCGGACGCGCTGCGCTGCATCCAGACGAAGGCCACCATCGCCGCCGCCATCAGCGCCATGCCCAGCGTCACCGGGCCGGCCAGGCTGCTGTCCGGCCTGCGGTCGAGCAGGAACAGCAGGCCGAGCAGCACGAACAGGATCTGGCCGCTCACCTCCACGGTGACGTCGACCACGTTGGCGGCCGAGGCTTCCGGCCAGCCGACGGCGCCGCGACGACGGGTGGCCGGGAAGCAGGTGGCGCGTATGGCGATCAGGATGCCGCCGAGCTGGGAGAACGGCAGGCAGGTGGTGGCCCCTTCCCGCACCAGCCGGGCGGCGAACAGCCGGAGGAAGCCGATTCCGGGACAGGCGACGCTCCAGGCGCCGGCGAGCACGAGGTCGGTGGCGAGCTGCACCGCAACCAGGGCCGCGAAGCCGCCGAGGCCGACCGACAACAGCGCCTTGAGCACGGCGCTCGCGCCGAGCCAGCCGGTGAACGCCGTGATCAGCAGGAGGCCCAGCACCGCCAGCAGGATCGAGACCGTCTTCAAGCGGGCGGCCTTTCGGGCATGAGGGCGAGGACGCGGGGCTGCGCCGCCGAAGCTCCTACACCGTCGGCGACCGGGCTTCCACCTCCGCCGCGACAACCGCCGGCCACGCGGCGCTTTGACCGCACCGGCCGGGCCGGGCAGATACGGGCGGCGCTGTTCGAGGAGACGGAGCCATGCCCAAGCCGATCCTGGTCACCGGTGCCACCGGCTTCGTCGGCTCGGCGGTGGCGCACGCGCTCCAGGCGCGCGGACACCGGCTGCGCCTGCTGGTGCGCAGGCGCGCCGACCGGCAGAACCTCGAAGGGCTGGACGCGGAGGAGGTGGAGGGCGACCTCCGGCGTCCGGACACCTTCGCCGATGCGCTCGCCGGATGCGGCGCCCTGTTCCACATCGCCGCCGACTACCGGCTCTGGGTGCCGGACCCGGCGACGATGATGCAGGCCAACGTCGAGGGCACCCGGCAGCTCATGCTGGCGGCGCAGGCGGCCGGGGTGGAGCGGATCGTGTACTGCTCCTCGGTCGCAGCCCTCGGGCTGGTCGGCGACGGCAGCGTGGCGGACGAGGCCACGCCGGTGCACGAGCACGCGGTCATCGGCATCTACAAGCGCTCGAAGTACCGCGCCGAGCAGGAGGTGCTGGCGCTGGTGCGCGAACGGGGCCTGCCGGCGGTGATCGTCAACCCGTCCACGCCGATCGGCCCGCGCGACGTCAAGCCGACCCCCACCGGGGCGATGATACGCGACGCCGCCGCCGGCCGGATGCCCGCCTTCGTCGACACGGGCTTGAACATCGTTCACGTGGATGACGTGGCCGAGGGCCACCTGCTGGCGTTCGAGCGCGGCCAGGTCGGCGAACGCTACATCCTGGGCGGCGAGAACTGGTCGCTGAGGACCCTGTTCGGGCTGGTGTCGGAGGTGGCGGGGGTGAAGGCGCCGCGGATCGAGCTGAGCCAGCGGGTGCTGTGGCCGGTGGCGGTCGCCTCCGAGGCGCTGGCGCGCGGCGTCGGGATCGAGCCTCGCGTCACCCGGGAGATGCTGGCGATGTCGCGCAAGAAGATGTTCTTCTCGTCGGCCAAGGCGCGGCGGGAGCTGGGCTACAGCCCACGCCCAGCCCGCGCCGCGGTCGAGGACGCCGTGGCTTGGTTCCGCGCGCACGGGATGGTGTGACGCCGGTGCTGGTGCTGGCCTGCGCGACGCTGCTGGTCTGGATCGGGCTGACCCTTGGCCACGGCCGGTTCTGGCAGGCGGGTCCGGTGTTGCGGCCGGTGCGGGCGGCGCCGGACCGTGCCTGGCCGCCGGTGTCGGTGGTGGTCCCGGCACGGGACGAGGCGGAGCACGTCGCGGCCTGCCTCGGCTCGCTGCTGGCGCAGGACTACCCGGGGCGGTTCCGGATCGTGCTGGTGGACGATCGCAGCACCGACGGCACCGGTGCGATCGCGCGCGGGCTCGGCGCCGCGCCGGACCGGCTGGTGGTGCTGGACGGTGCGGCGCGTCCTCCCGGTTGGAGCGGCAAGCTGTGGGCGCTGGCGCAGGGGGTGGCGGAGGCACGGCGGCTCGACGGGAACGAGGACGGTTTCTTCTTGTTGTGCGACGCCGACATCACCCATGCGCCGTCCCACCTCCTCACCCTGGTGGACAAGGCGCAGCGCGCGGGGCTCGACCAGGTGTCGGAGATGGTGGCGCTGAACTGCGAAAGCCCGGCCGAGCGCGCCCTGGTGCCGGCCTTCGTGTTCTTCTTCCAGCTGCTGTACCCGTTCGCGCGGGTCAACGATCCACGCAGCCGCACCGCGGCTGCGGCGGGGGGCACGGTGCTGATCCGGCGCACCGCCCTGACGCGGATCGGCGGCATCGAGGCGCTGCGCGGGGCGCTGATCGACGACGTGACGCTGGCGATGCGGGTCAAGCGCAGCGGCGGCGCGATCTGGCTCGGGCACTCGATGCTGGCCCGCTCGATCCGCCCATATCCGGGAGCTGCCGACGTGTGGCGCATGGTGGCGCGCACCGCCTACGTGCAGCTGCGCTTCTCCCCGCTGCTGCTGCTCGGCACGGTGGGCGGCATGGTGCTGGTGTGGATCGCGCCGCTGTGGACGCTGCTGGCGGGGCATGGAGCGGCGCGATGGGTCGGGGGGGCTGCCTGGCTGCTGTCCACCGCCTCGTTCCTGCCGACGCTGCGCCGGTTCCGCTTGTCGCCGGCCTGGGCGCTGTTGCTGCCCCCGATCGCGTCGTTCTACACCCTGGCCACCATCGGATCGGCCGTGGACCATCATCGTGGCCGCGGCGTGGTCTGGAAGAGCCGCGCCTATCGCGACGGCGGGAAGGACGCGACCGTCACATGAACGCTGCTGTTGGGGAGCCGGCCAGCCGCGTCGCCGACGTGTCGTCCGGCAAGGGAAGTGCCGACGAGAACTTTCCTGTGGGCTCGGTGCTGATCGCGCCCCGTCTGCGTCCGCACGTCCATGCCTACTACGCGTTCGCCCGCGCGATCGACGACATCGCCGACAGCGCCATGCTGCCGGCGGGGGAGAAGCTGGCGCGGCTGGACGCGATGGAGGCGGTGCTGCTGGGTCGGGCCGGCGGATGCGACGGCGCCGGGCGGCAGGAGGTGGCGAGCGCGGTGCGGCTGCGTGCGAGCCTGGCCGAGACCGGCATCACGCCTGCACGCGGCACCGACCTCATCGTGGCGTTCCGGCAGGACGCGGTGAAGACCCGCTACGACACCTGGGACGAGCTGGCGTGGTACTGCCGCTACTCGGCGAACCCGGTCGGGCTTTACCTGCTTGACCTGCACGGGGAGGACACGGCGAGCCATCCGGCCTCGGACGCGCTGTGCACCGCGCTGCAGGTGCTCAACCACCTGCAGGACTGCCGCGACGACCTTCTGACCCTTGACCGCTGCTACCTGCCGCAGGACTGGCTGCGCGAGGCGGGCGAGGACGTCGACGCGGTGCGCTGGGAGCGAACCGGACCCCGCCTGCGCCGGGTGCTGGACCGCTGCCTGGACAAGGTCGACCGGCTGAACCGGGTGGCATCCACCCTTCCGGGGGCGATCAGGGACCGGCGCATGCGCCTGGAGGCCGCGGTGATCGTAGCACTGTCGCACCGGCTGGCGCGGCGGCTGCGACGCGAGGATCCGCTGGACCGACGGGTCAGGCTGCGACGGAGCGACGCCGTGCGCAGCCTCGTCTCGGCGCTGCGGCACGTGCGGTGATGGGGCCGCTCGGATGCATGGAAGCGGACCTTGCGGCGGTCGCGGAGATCGTGCGCCGCTCCGGCACCTCGTTCGGCCGCGGCATGCGCGTGCTGCCGCCGGACCGGCGCTACGCCATGTTCGCGATCTACGCCTTCTGCCGGCTGGTGGACGACGTGGCCGACGAGGAGGCGCCGTTCGCCGACAAGGCTCCGCAGCTCGACGCCTGGCGCGGCCGGATCGCCGGCCTGTATCGCGGCATCGCCGGGGACGCGCTGGACCGGGTGCTGATGGCGGCGATCCGTCGCTACAGCCTCAGGCAGGCGGACTTCGACGCGGTGATCGACGGCATGCAGATGGACGCCGAAACGGTGATCGTCGCCCCGCCCTTCGCCACCTTCGACCTGTATTGCGACCGGGTGGCGTCGGCGGTCGGGCGGCTGTCGGTGCGGGCGTTCGGGGACCCGTCGGCGGCGGCCGAGGAGGTCGCGCACCATCTCGGCCGGGCGCTGCAGATCACCAACATCCTGCGCGACCTGGGCGAGGACGCCCAACGCGGGCGGCTCTACCTGCCGGCCGAGGCGCTGGACCGGGCCGGGGTGCCGCACGATCCCCCGTCGGCACTGGGCTCGCCTGGCCTGCCGGAGGCGTGCCGCGACCTGGCCGGGCGGGCGGAGGCGCATTTCCGTGCCGCCCGCGAGGCGATGCGGCGCTGCGACCGCCGGGCGATGCGGCCGGCGCGGTTGATGGCGGCGGGCTACGGCGCGATCCTGGCGACGCTGGTGGCGGGCGGCTGGCGCGAGCCGGCGCGACGGGTCTCGGTGCCGCGCTGGCGCAAGCTGCTGGTCGCCTCGCGCGCCGTGCTGCCGGTCTGATATTCATGAACATTGTTCACGTGATCGGCGGCGGCCTGGCCGGGTTGTCGTCGGCCCTCACCCTGGCGGAGGCCGGGCGCCGCGTGGTGGTGTATGAGGCCGGGCCGGCCTGCGGCGGGCGGGCGCGTTCCTACCACGACCGGCATCTCGGCTGCCGGCTCGACAACGGCAACCACCTGCTGCTGTCGGCCAACCGGACCGTGTTCGACTACCTCGACCGGACCGGCGCACGGGACAGCCTGGTCGGGCCGGGCGAGCCGATCTTCCCGTTCCACGACCTGTCGTCGGGGCTCGGCTGGACGCTGCGGCTGTCGGCCGGCCGGGTGCCGTGGTGGGTGCTGGCGCGTGGGCGGCGGGTGCCGGGGATGCGGCTCGGCGAGCTCGGCGGCCTCCTGCGGCTCCTGCGGGCAGGACCGGACGCGGTGGTGGCCGACTGCCTGCGGCCGGGCGCCCTGGCGGACCGGCTGATGGTGCCGCTGGCGGTGTCGGTGCTGAACACGCGGCCGGAGCAGGGAAGTGCCGCGCTGATGGGGCGGGTGATGCGGGAAAGCATGGCCAAGGGGGGATCGGCCTGCGTGCCGTGGTTCCCGCGGGAAGGGCTGTCCGAAAGCCTGGTGGATCCGGCGCTGGTCCGGCTGGGAGCGCTGGGCGCGGTGATCCGCACCGGGAGCCGGGTGACGGGACTCGGGCTGGCGGATGGCCGGGTCGACCGCCTGCGCCTGCCTGGCGGGGAGGTCGCGCTGGACGGCGACGACGCGGTGGTGCTGGCGCTGCCGGCGCAGACGGTGCGCGACGTGGCGGCGGAGGCGCTGCCTGGGCTGGTGGTGCCGGACGCGTTCGAGAGCATCCTGAACCTGCATTACCGCGCCGACGTGGACGGGCATCTGTGCGGCGACCTGGCGCGGGCGCGCTTCGCCGGCGTGGTCGGCGGCGTCGCCGAGTGGGTGTTCGTCAAGCCCGGCATCCTGTCGGTGACGGTGAGTGCGGCCAACCATCTGGCCGGCGACGCGCCGGAGGCGCTCGCGGGCAGGATCTGGCGCGAGCTGCGCGCGGTGGTCGGACCGTTCCTGCGGCCGGGCGTATCCCCGGACGTGTTGCCGGAGGCGCTGCCGCCCTACCGCGTGGTGCGGGAGAAGCGCGCCACCTTCGCCGCCACCCCGGCGCAGGAACGGCTGCGGCCGGAATGTCGCACCGCGGTAGCGAACCTCGTGCTGGCCGGCGACTGGACCGCCACAGGCTTGCCCGCCACCATCGAAGGTGCAATGAGGTCCGGCGTGGCAGCCGCGAACGCGCTGTCATTCCTATCCGGGCCGCCGGCTTCCGGTAGCCGCCACTGACCCGAGCGAGCGCAGGATGACCCATCCTTCCCCGCTCCGGCCACCAGCCGGCCGGAGCATCCCATGCTGAGCACCCTGGAGAAGCCCGCCCCGGTGGCCGAGGCCGACGACGACGTGCTGGCCGACGCGATCGTGCGGGCTCAGGACGCGCTGTCGGGGCGGCAGCGTCCGGACGGGCACTGGGTGTTCGACCTGGAAGCCGACGCCACCATCCCGGCCGAGTTCATCCTGCTCGAGCACTACCTGGACCGCATCGACCCGGCGCTGGAGGAAAGGCTCGGGATCTACCTGCGCCGGATCCAGGGCGCGCATGGCGGCTGGCCGCTGTATCACGAGGGCCGGTTCGACCTGTCCGCCAGCGTCAAGGCGTATTTCGCGCTCAAGGCGGTCGGCGACGACCCGGAGGCGCCGCACATGCGACGGGCGCGCGACGCGATCCTCGCCGCCGGAGGGGCCGAGCGAGCCAACGTGTTCACCCGGTTCCAGCTCGCCCTGTACGGCGAGATCCCGTGGCGCGGCACGCCGGTCATGCCGGTCGAGATCGTGCTGCTGCCACGCTGGTTCTTCTTCAACATCTGGAACATGTCGTACTGGTCGCGCACCGTGGTGGTGCCGCTGGTGGTGCTGGCGGCCCTGCGGCCGCGGGCGCGCAACCCGCGCGGCGTGCACGTCCGCGAGCTGTTCCGGCAGGACCCGGAGCGGGTGCGCGACTGGACCCGCGGGCCATACCGCTCCGCCTGGGGCCCGGTGTTCAAGCTGGTGGACCAGCTGCTCCGCCCGGTCGAGCGGATGATGCCGCCTCCGGTGCGCAGGCGCGCGATAAGGGCGGCGCAGCAGTTCATCGCCCCGCGCCTGAACGGGGGCGACGGGCTCGGCGCGATCTATCCGGCGATGGCCAACAGCGTGATGATGTTCGACGCGCTGGGGGCCAGGCTCGACGGGCCGGACGCGGACCCGGCGGCGGCCACCGCCTGGGCGTCGGTGCGCCGGCTGCTGGTCGAGCAGGACGGGGAAGCGTTCTGCCAGCCCTGCATGTCGCCGGTCTGGGATACGGCACTCGCCGGCCACGCCCTGGCCGAGGCGGCCTCGGCGGTGGAGGGGATTGCCTCCGAGGCGACGGCGGCGCGTCTGGACGGGGCGGCCGGATGGCTGCGCCCGCTGCAGGTGCTGGACATCAAGGGCGATTGGGCGTTGCGCAACCCGAGCCTGCCGCCCGGCGGCTGGGCGTTCCAGTACAACAACCCGCACTACCCGGACGTGGACGACACCGCGGTGGTCGGCATGCTGCTGCACCGGCACGACCCGTCCGGCAACGCCGAGGCGCTGGCGCGGGCGCGCACCTGGATCAACGGCATGCAGAGCACGAACGGCGGCTGGGGCGCGTTCGACATCGACAACGACACCGACATCCTCAACCACCTGCCCTTCTCAGACCACGGCGCGCTGCTGGACCCGCCGACCGCCGACGTCACCGCGCGCTGCCTGTCGTTCCTGGGCCAGCTCGGCCTGGAAGCGGACCGGCCGGTGGTGGCGCGCGGGATCGCCTTCCTGCGACGCGAGCAGGAGGCGGACGGGTCCTGGTTCGGACGCTGGGGCACCAACTACGTTTACGGCACCTGGTCGGTGCTGTGCGCGCTGAACGCGGTGGGCGTGCCGCCGGAAGATCCGGCGGTGGTGCGGGCGGTGGACTGGCTCATGTCGGTGCAGCGTCCGGACGGCGGCTGGGGCGAGGACTGCGCGACCTTCGAGGATGCCCCGGCGGGACGCTACCACCGCAGCCTGCCGTCGCAGACCGGCTGGGCGCTGCTCGGGCTGATGGCAGCGGGGCGGCGGGACCACCCGGCGGTGGCGCGCGGCATCGCCCACCTCGTTGCGACCCAGGACGAGGGCGGCGAGTGGCAGGAGCAGCCGTACAACGCGGTCGGCTTCCCGCGCGTGTTCTACCTGCGCTACCACGGCTACCGGCTGTTCTTCCCGCTGCTGGCGCTGTCGCGCTACCGCCTGCTCGGCCGCAGCAACAGCAGCCGGGTGTCGTTCGGTTTCTGATCGGGCGGTTTCTGATCGGGCGGTTTCTGATCGGGCGGTTTC
>CAXUDP010000009.1:62499-66523 GCA_964249735.1 uncultured Acetobacteraceae bacterium
TCCGGTCCGGCGCTGTCGGGAAAGGCTGGCGCGTGATCCTGGGCATCGTGGTCGGGCTGGAAGCGGAAGCGGTGCTGGCGCGCAGGCTGGGGGCCCTGGCGCGGGTGGAGGTCGGCGGCGCCACCGCGTCCGGTGCCGGGCGCGCGGCGAACGCGCTTGTTTCCGGTGGCGCCACCCACCTGCTCAGCTTCGGCCTGGCCGGCGGCCTCGATCCGGCGCTGCCGCCGGGCGCGGCATTGGTTCCCGACCGCGTGCTGGCCGGCAGCGACGCCTTCGCCTGCGACCCCGGCCTGCGCGGCAGGCTTGGGAGCGGCCCATTGTCGAGCCTGCTGCACAGCGACGCGCTGGTGTCGGATGCGGCGGAGAAGCGGCATCTGTTCGTCGCCACCGGATGCGCCGCGCTGGACATGGAAAGCGGTGCCGTGGCGCGTGCGGCCAGGATGGCGGGGCTGCCGTTCGCGGTGCTGCGCGCGGTGTGCGACCCGGCAGGGCGCACGCTGCCTCCGGCGGCGCGGATCCCGCTGCGTCCGGGCGGGCGGGTGAGCGCCGGCGCCGTCGCGGCCTCGATCCTGCACCAGCCTTCCCAGCTGCCGCTGCTGCTGGCACTGGGACGTGACGCCGGGTTGGCCAGGCGGACGCTGTTACGCCGCATTAACGCCCTCGCCAAGCTCTTGACGAATGTGTAACGGTTGCCTGCGGGACAACGGCGGGTCGTCGGGGGCAGGCACGGAATGCGACAGGCTGGACCACGCGCACGGCATCGGGCAACGGAGGCGGCGGAGGCTACGTCCAGGCCTGCGCCGACCCGGCAGGCGCGGGCACGGGCGCTCAAGATCGGAGCCGACTCACCCCCAACGACCAGGCCAGCCATGCCGAAGGCGTCCGTGACCAAGCCGTCCGTCACCAGGTCCCTGCAGGATGGGCCGCCGTCGCAGCCGGCCCTCGTTCGGGCCGCCCGTCCAGCACCGCCCGCCGCCGCGGCGGCTCCGCCGGCAGCCCAGGCGCCGCGACGGGCTCCTTCGCCGTTCCTGGGCTACGTCGACAGCTTCTCCGACGGGCTCGCGAAGGGCTGGGCGGTGGACACGCGCAGCCCGGAGCGGCCGACCCGGCTGCACGTGCTGGTGGACCGCCAGGAGGTGGCGCAGGTGGTGTGCGACCAGCCGCGCGAGGACGTGCAGGCGGCACTCGGCCATCCCAACGGCCGGCTCGGCTTCAGCTTCCAGCTGCCGGCCGGGCTGGTGGACGGCAACCCGCACACCTTGTCGTTCCGGTATGGCGACCGCACGGTGGTACCGCATCTCGATGCCGCCAACTCGGAGGTGGTGCACGAGGAGTACGGGTTCACCCTGCACCGCCGCTACGAGGTGCAGAGCTTCATCGACGGCATGAAGGGGGGCGCGCTGCGCGGCTGGGTGCAGCGGGTCGACCCGCTGACCGCCGAGCGCAGCGGCGGCTGCCATATCCTGCTGACCGCGAACGGCGTTCGCGTGGCGCAGGTCAAGGCCGACCGTTATCGCGGCGACGTGGCGGCGGCACTCGGCGGCGACCCGAACTGCGGCTTCGAGATCATCCTGCCGAACGCGTTCCGCCGCGGCGGCCAGCAGACCTTCCGCTTCGTGGTGACGCCCGACGACGTCGAGCTGGCCGGCAGCCCGCTCACCACCAGCCTGGTCGACGACCGGCTGGAAGCGCGGCTGCTCGAGATCCAGGCGACGGTGGACCGGCTGTACGGCGAGATCGGCCGGCTGCGCACCGAGGTGGCGGACGTGGTGCCGAAGCCCACGTACAACCTGGGCGACTACGACCGCTGGGCGCGCCGCTACTACGACCGGCTGCGGGCGCGGGTGTCGGCGGAACGGGCGCGCGAGGCGGCAGCGGCGGCACCCGGGGAAACGGTGCCGCAGCCGCTGGTGAGCATCCTGGTGCCGACCTACAAGCCGATGATGTCGGACTTCACCGCGGCGGTGGATTCGGTGCTGTCGCAGACCTACCGCAACTGGGAGCTGATCATCGTCGACGACGGCGCAAAATCGCCGGAGGTGGCGGCGCGGATCAGGCAGTACTGCAACGCCGACCCGCGCATACGCGCGGTGACGCTGAAGAAGAACCTCGGCATCAGCGGCGCCACGAACGCCGGGCTGAAGGAGGTGCGCGGCGAGTACGTCGCGTTCTTCGACCACGACGACCTGCTGGTCGACGTGGCGATCGAGATGATGGTGCGCGCGGCACGCGAGACCGGGGCGCGCATGCTGTTCTCGGACGAGGACAAGATCGACCAGGCCGGCTACTTCCTGGAGCCGAACCTGAAGCCGGACTACAACCACCGCTACCTGCTCGGCTGCAACTACATCTGCCACCTGCTGTTCGTCGAGGCGAAGACGCTGGCCCGGGTCGGCGAGCTGCGCGCGGCCTATGACGGCGCGCAGGACCACGACCTGATCCTGCGCCTGGTGGAGGAGATCCCGCGCGCCGAGATCCACCACGTGCCGGAGGTTCTGTACCACTGGCGCAAGACGCCGAACTCGACCGCGGTGAACATCGGCAACAAGACCTATGCGATCGATGCCGGGGTGAAGGCGGTCGGGGACCACCTCAAGCGCATCGGCGTCGACGCGGAGGTGAGCGCGATACGCGGCCTCACGCTCTACGGAATCAGGTGGCTGCAGCAGGCGCAGCCGAAGGTCTCGATCATCATCCCGTTCAAGGACCAGGTGGACACCACCAAGCGCTGCATCGAGGCGCTGCTGGCCGTCACCGACTACAGGGCGTTCGAGATCGTGCTGGTGAACAACTGGTCGGTCACGCGCGAGGCGGCGGACTTCGTCAAGCGCGTGTCGCGGCTGAACCGGGTGCGTGTGCTGACGGTCGAGGAGGAGTTCAACTATTCCCGCCTGAACAACCTCGCCGCACGCGACAACGACGCCGAGTACTACTTCTTCATGAACAACGACGTGTTCGTCGAGACCAGGGACTGGCTAAGGACGATCGTGGGCGAGGCGCTGGCGGCACCCGACATTGCGGTGGTGGGCGGCAAGTTCCTGTATCCCAACGACACGATTCAGCACGCCGGCGTGGTGGTGGGGCCCGCCGGAGTCGCGGCGCACGTGCATCGCGGAGCGCCCCTCACCGACTACGGCTATATCGGCCGGGCCCTGCTGAGCCACGAGGTGTCGGCGGTGACGGCGGCGGGCATGCTGATCAAGGCGTCGGTGTTCCACGAGGTCGGCGGGTTCGACGAGCAGCACCTCAAGGTCGCCTACAACGACGTCGACCTGTGCCTGAAGGTGGGCGAGGCCGGCTGGCGCATCGTGTGGTGCGCGGAGTTCACCGCCTATCACCACGAAAGCCTGTCGCGCGGCAGCGACGACCGGCCGGAGCACGAGGCGCGGTTCTTCGCCGAGACCCGCACCATGCAGGATCGCTGGGGGGACAAACCGCGCTACCGGCGCGACCCGTTCTACTCCAAGCACTTCACCGTGGACCGGCAGCCATTCTTCGACCTGGTCGACCCCGCCGAGGAGTGAGCGCGGCCGGAGGCGGTGCAGCCCGATCACGAAATCGCACAAACCCCTTGAAGCGGGGTTGGCCGCGACGGTGCTGCATGCGAGCGTGATCCATGCGGTGCGGCGCGGGAGGCGGGATGCAGCGATCGGGCTGTCATAGGCGTCCCCACGGCAGCGGAGGCTTCGCGACCGGCCGGACACGCACGCGCGCCGTGCGCGGCTGACCGATGCGCCAGCTGTTCGCACCGGGCGCCGATGCCATCCTGCGCCTGGTCCTGCTGGTGGCGGTCGTGCTCGTGGTCGGCGGCCTGGTGGTGGCGGGCGGAGTGTCGCGGTCGAACTGGGTGTATGGCGTGGGCGTGGCGCCGACCCAGCCGGTGCCGTTCAGTCACAAGCACCATGTCGGCGAGCTCGGGATCGACTGCCGCTACTGCCACACCACCGTCGAGACGGCGTCCACCGCCGGCATCCCGCCGACCTGGACCTGCATGACCTGCCATTCGCAGATCTGGACCGGCTCG
>CAXUDP010000010.1:0-63059 GCA_964249735.1 uncultured Acetobacteraceae bacterium
GTCACATCGAGCAGGTGGCGGCACGGCTCAACTGGCCCTGCATACGCATCAACCTCGACAGCCACATCAGCCGCATCGACCTGATCGGCAAGGACGCGATCGTCCTGAAGGACGGCCGCCAAGTCACCGAATTCCGGGAAGGCCTGCTGCCCTGGGCGCTGCAGCACCCCTGCGCCCTAGTGTTCGACGAGTACGACGCCGGCCGTCCCGACGTGATGTTCGTGATCCAGCGCGTGCTGGAGGTCGAAGGCCGCCTCACCCTGCTCGACCAGAACCGGGTGATCCGGCCGCACCCCGCCTTTCGCCTGTTCGCCACCGCCAACACCGTGGGCCTCGGCGACACGACGGGGCTTTATCACGGCACCCAGCAGATCAATCAGGGCCAGATGGACCGCTGGAACATCGTCACCACCCTGAACTACCTGCCGCACGCGCAGGAGACCGCGATCGTGCTGGCCAAGACCGGCTGGGACGGCCGCGACACCGCGCAGAAGCGGCGGGTCGAAAGCATGGTGGCGCTTGCCGACCTTACGCGTGCCGGCTTCATCCACGGCGACATCTCCACCGTAATGTCGCCGCGCACGGTGCTGACCTGGGCAGAGAACGCCCGCATCTTCGGCGATCTCGGCTTCGCGTTCCGGCTCACCTTCCTCAACAAGTGCGACGAGGCCGAGCGGCAGACCGTCGCCGAGTACTACCAGCGCTGCTTCAACGAGGAGCTCCTGCCCGGTACCGGCGCCAAGTCCCGGTGAGCGGCGCCCGATGAGCGGTTCCGGCGAGAACACGCGCAGCGAGGCCTTCAAGCGCGCCACCGCCGGGACGCTGCGCGCGATCGGCGGCCAGAAGGACGTCCAGGTCACGTTCCAGGCCGGCCCCTCGCAGGTGACGGAAACCCGCGTCCGCCTGCCGCAGCCGAGCCGCTCCCTGCCGGCCGCCGAGATCGCCCGCCTGCGCGGCGCCGCCGACGCCGCAGCACTCCGCCTGCGCCACCACGACACCGCGGTGCACGCAGCCCGCACGCCCGACCCACGTGAGGCGCGCGAGGCCTACGACGCCCTGGAGCAGGCGCGGATCGAGGTGGTCGGTGCCCGTCACATGGGCGGCGTGGCGGCCAACCTGCGCCAGAAGCTCGACTCCGAGTGCGAGCAGGCGGGCTACGAACGCATGACCCGGCGCGAGCAGCTGCCGATGGCGGCGGCACTCGCCCTGCTCGCCCGCGAGCGGCTGTCGGGCGAGGCGCCACCGTCGGCCGTGGCCGCGGTGCTGCAGCACTGGCGCAGCACCCTGGCAGCCGGCGCCGACCGCGCGCTCGACGAACTCGCCGCTGCCCAGGACGACCAGACCGCCTACACCCGCGCCGCCCGCCGGCTGCTCGCCGCCTATGACCTGGCGGAAATGGACGCCGAGACCGAGCAGGAGGAGGAGGAAGCCGGTTCCGACGCGTCCGGAGACCAGGAGCAGCCGTCCGAGCAGCCTCCCGCGCCTCAGCAGGAACAGGGACACGGTGCACCCGAGCAGACCATGGGCGCGGAATCCGACGCCGCCAGCGCCGGCGAGCCGGAGGAGGAAGCATCCGAGCAGGAAACCGCCGCCGCAGAGGGCGAGGACCGGGCCGGCGGCCCGCAGCAGCAACGCGAGCCCACCCAGGCCGAGCCCGGCACCCAGTACCGCGTGTTCTCCCGCCAGTTCGACGAGGAGATCGCCGCGGAAGCGCTGTGCGATGCCGACGAGCTGTCCCGTCTGCGCCAGCAGCTCGACCAGCAGCTGCTGAACCTCCAGGGCGTGGTGTCCCGGCTCGCCAACCGGCTGCAGCGCCGGCTGATGGCGCAACAGACACGTGCCTGGGAATTCGACCAGGAGGAAGGCATCCTCGACGCCGGCCGCCTTGCCCGGGTGGTGGTCAACCCGATGCTGTCCCTGTCCTACAAGCACGAGCGCGACACCGACTTCCGCGACACCGTGGTCACCCTGCTGATCGACAACTCTGGCTCCATGCGCGGCCGGCCGATCACGGTCGCCGCCATGTGCGGCGACATCCTGGCCCGCACCCTGGAGCGCTGCGGCGTCAAGGTGGAGATCCTGGGCTTCACCACCCGCGCCTGGAAGGGTGGCCAGAGCCGCGAACGCTGGATCGCCGCCGGAAAGCCGCGCGACCCCGGCCGCCTGAACGACCTGCGCCACATCGTCTACAAGGCCGCCGACATGCCCTGGCGTCGGGCGCGACGCAACCTCGGCCTGATGCTGCGCGAGGGCCTGCTCAAGGAGAACATCGACGGCGAGGCCCTGGCCTGGGCCAACCGCCGCTTGCTGGCCCGCCGCGAAAGCCGTCGCATCCTGATGGTGATCAGCGACGGCGCCCCGGTGGACGACAGCACGCTGTCGGTCAACTCCGGCTCCTACCTGGAGCGCCACCTGCGCGAGGTGATCGCCGAGATCGAGCGCGCGCACGCGGTCGAGCTGATCGCGATCGGCATCGGCCACGACGTCACCCGCTACTACCGGCGTGCGGTGACCATCACCGACGCCGAGGAGCTGGGCGGCACCATGCTGGCCAAGCTGTCCGAGCTGTTCGACGAGGACGCCGCACGCGGACGACGCGCGCGCGCGCAGCCGCTCCGCGCGGCATGAGCGGCAGCGGCCAGCACCATCAGGCGCCGATCGGGCTCTCGCAGTCACAAGTGAGAACACGGGCGCTGGCCGTCCTCGGCCTCGGCCTGGTGGTCGGCCTCGGCTTCACCTTGCCGGTGCTGGCCTACGTCCGCACCCGGCCCGGAACCGACCGGACCGTCGCAGTGCTTCTGGCTGCCGCGGCGGCCATGCTGCTGATCCGGCGCCTCGGCGCCATCCTTCGCCGCCTGCTGGACTCCCTGCCCCAGCCCTGGCGCCTGCCGCTCCTGGCAGCCTATGCCGTGTCGGCGATGGCCCTGCCGGTCTCGCTGCTGGTGCTGCAGCCGGGACCGGTCGCCCCTTCCAGGCCGGGAGGAGCCGCGCCGGTTCCTCGCTGAACACGGTTCACGCTACGGCCGATCTGTCGCCGTCAGCGTCGCCCGCATGCTGGTCTGGGCCGCAGCCAGGCTCTGGCCGAAGTCGTCGGCGACCAGCGACAGGGCCAGCACCGAGCACGCGTCGGCGATCTCGTGATCCCGCCACCGTCCCTGCTTGGACAGCGCGAACACGAGCATCCGGCCAACTCGTGACGCCATCGACTGTTCCGACAGCACCAGCGCTTGCGCGTGCACCAGCGCCTGGTCCAGTGCCCACGCGAACTCGGCGACAAGGCTCTGCTGCATCTCCGTCACGGCCGGGTACAGCCCGTTCAGGAACAGCTGGTGCGTTTCCGGGTAGTAGCGCGCCGCACGCTCGTGCACGCCGCGGGCGGCAATGTCGTGCGGCTCGCGCAGGATCAGGATCTCCGGCGCCGGCTCGACGTCCAGGTCGTCCGCGGGCTTGGAACTCGCGACCTCCCCCACGGACAGGTCCGCGGTCTCCGGATCGCCCTCGGGTCCGGTTCCCGCCACGGCCGCATCCTCCGGCTCGGCGGGATGGTCTGGAACCGCGTCCGGCACCGACCGCCGGCGGCGCGGCACCTTCAGGTCGCGCAGCAGCCGGTTGAGCTCGTCGTAAATACGCGCCGACACCCGGGCCGACGGCGCCTGCTCGTCGATCAGGGTCCTGAGCCAGTCCGGCCGGTTGCGGTGCACAGCCGGTGCGAAGTGGCGGCACGACACCTCGTCCTGACGGTCGCCGCCGTAGCGGAGGAACTGCCGGTAGCCGTCCGGCACCACGCCGAACCCGTCCGGCAGCTCGATCAGCACGGTGATCGAGCGCGCACCGAACGGGATGCCGAACACGGGCGCCACGTGCAGCCAGTCGTGCCACCGGTGCACGTCGTAGAGCTCGTCCTTGTAGACCAGGCCGCAGGCTCCGTGCAGCGGATGCAGCGCACCCCGCCCGGCGGCGCTGCCGCCGGCTTCCTCCGCCAGGGGTGCGTCATGAACGTAGTGCAGCCTCACCCCGTCCGGCAGCGTCACCGACGCGTGTCGGCTGTAGTGACGGGGGATCCGCTCCGCCAGCGGCTCGAAGCGGCGCCCCTGCTGTTCCAGGAGCAGTTCGACGCCACCATCGATCCGGAAGAACCGGTAGCAAAGCTCCTCGGCCAGCCAGTGCGCGGGCATCGCCGGCGCACCGGCATAGGGATCGCGCAGCGTGTCCTGGCCGGACGCGTTGCCGAACAACACCACCTCGGTCCAATCGTCGGTGTCGTGCCCTTCCGCCAGTGCCGCTGCCGTCACGTCCACCACCTCCGCCCAGCCCTCCGGACCGTGCCGGCGCAGCCGCCCGTAGACGCCGTCGCGACAGCCCAGCACCACCTCGTGCACGCGGCCGCCGTGGCAGGAGCGGTAGCGCAGGCCCAGCCGGTTCGACGGCAGTGACGCCACCTTGGCGCCCATGCCGAAGTTCTGGTCCAGCCTGTGCTCCTTGCGGATCGAGGAGGCGATGTCGCACATGCGGAACAGCTCGTCCGCATCCATTCCCCTCCCGCTGTTCCAGATCGCCAGCTTCGGCACGCCGTCGATCGGCACCGCCGACAAACGCACCAGCCGCTGCCCGTCCGGCGCGGTGGCGGCGGCCTCGAGTGCGTTGCGTACCAGCTCGCGCAACATCATGATTCTCGGGCAGCGCTCGATCATGCTGGCGACCAGGAAGCTCTCGTCGCCGACCCGCAGCCGGGTGACGGACCCGGTCACGTCGTCCGGCCCGGGTAGGTCCGGCTCAAGCACGCCCAGCTTAGGCACGCCCAGCTCAGGCACGCCCGGCTCAGGCAGGAACCACCAGCGGCAGCTGCTCCATCCCGGGCACGGTGACCAGCCCCTTGTCGGTGATCCGGATGTCAGGGATCACCGACAACGGCAGCAGGTTGAAACCCATGAACGGCAGCGTGCAGCCCTGTGCGGCCCAGGCCCGCTTCAGGCGCCGCGTGTCCTCCGCCACGACCGTGGCGCGCGCATCCGACAGCAGGCCCGCGATCGGCAGCGCCAGATGCGCCCGCACCTCGTCGCCGCCCACCACCACCACGCCGCCGTTGCTTCGCCGGATCGCCTCCACCGCCAGGCGCATCGACGCCTCGTCCCGCCCCGCGACGACGATGTTGTGCGCGTCGTGGCCGACCGAGCTGGCGACCGCGCCCTCGATCAGCCCGAACCCCTGAAGCAGCCCGTGCGCCACCCCGCCCGACCGGCCGTGACGCTCGATCACCGCGACGAAGCACAGCCCGTGCGCGTCCAGATGCGCCCGCCAGTTCGCTTCCGCCTTGAGCGCGACCACCGCGTGCGCCAGCGCGATGTCGGACGGCGCCTCGACGCGCATGGCGTTGACGCGACAGGCCCGCTTCGGCAGCGGCGGCACCAGGGACGGGATCCTCGTCGGCAGCCGCACGGTGCGGCTGGCCGCCTCCGGATAACGGTGACGCGCCCCCTCCAGCTGCCGGTCCAGCAGCGAGGTGACGCGGCGGTTCTCGACCATCAGCGCCCCGCCATACCAGGTGTGCTGCACCGCCATCGAGTCGTCCAGCAGCACCAAGTCCGCCCGCCGACCGCCGCCGAGTCCGCCGATCTCGCCGTCCAGGCCGTAGCGCGTCGCCGGATGCAGCGAGCCGAGGCTCCAGGCCCGCTCAGGCGACAGCCCCGCCGCGATCGCCTGCCGCACCACCCAGTCCAGGCCGAAGGCGAACAGGTCGTCGGCGTCGCGGTCGTCGGTGCAGACGCAGACCCGCTTCGGGTCGCAGCCGAGCTCCGTCACCGCACGGATCGCCGCCGGCAGGCTGTGCCACGGCGTCGTCGGCGGCCCGCCGCGCAGGAACACCCACATCCCGGCCTCCAGCAGGTCCTCCGCGATCTCGGGCGTCACCGCCTCGTGCGTGTCGGTGATGCCGCTGGCGGCGTAAGCGGCAACGAACGGCCGGCCATACACGTGCCCGCTGACCGGACGCCCGCGACGTAGCGCCTCGCCGATCACAGCGTGGCTGCGCTCATCGCCGGCGCAGACCTGGACGAAGTCCATCTTCTCGCCGAGCGCCACCGCTTCCGGCCAGCGGTCGAACAGCTCGCCGATCCGCTCCGGCGTCAGGTCGCCGCCCGCGGTCTCGAACCGGGCGGAGGTGGCGGGCACAGTGCTCGGCACGGTCAGGAACACGTTGAGCGGCGCCCGCCTGGCATCCTCCAGCATCCACTCCACGCCGGCCACGTCGAGAACGTTGGCGATCTCGTGGCTGTCGCAGAACACGGTGGTGGTGCCGTTCAGCAGCGCCGCCTCCGCATAGGCGCAGGCGGTCATGGTGCTGCTCTCGATGTGCACGTGCGGGTCGACCAGGCCCGGCGCCAGGATCCCGCCCTCCAGGTCCGTCACCCGCCCCGGCACCAGCCCGGCGGCGCGTGCGCTGCCTGCCGGCTTCATCGCCGCGATCCGTCCGTGATGCACCCACAGCTCGCGCTCGGACAGGATGCGCCCGGAATAGGTCGACAACATGCGGGCGCCGGTCAGCACCAGCTCCGGCGCGAGCCGCCCGGACGCCACCGCGGCCAGGTCACGCGTCACCTGGTGCAGCGGCGGAACGGAGAACCGGGTCAGGCCGTGGTCGGTCATCATGCCCGCCACCCTAACATCGGCGCGGACCGCCACGGCAAGCCCTGGTTGCAGTCGAACGCGCTCTGCCACTTCCGCCTTGTTGCGATGGTGTTCCTGCCTGACTGGCAGCTTTGGCCGCAGGGATACAGCCCGGGATCCACGATCCGCCGGCCGGGCGCATCGGCCGAGTGGGTGAGAGCGTCTGCGCCGGGTGCTCTACATGCGCTCGTTGAGCAGCAGACGCCGAGATCCGGCCTCGGGCGGCTTCGCCCAGTGGATGGTGGCAGCCGGGACACCGCCGAAGGTCATCCTGCTCGCCATGGTCCGAAGCTGCCGGTGTTCACCCATGTGATCGTGCGGACCCGAAGGCCGCTTCCCTTGGTGACGATCCGATGAACATGGCGGAGGATGGATAAGCTGCCCTGTCGGCTGCGGTGAGAGACGCCCGCGGCACCGTTGCCGCCCGCTTTCTCGATCGGGACCGTCCGACGGGTGTCAGGACTGCCGTCCCAGAACCGACACGAACCGCGTCGCTTCAGGCAGCCTTGTCGAACGCCAGGCGGGCGTCCCTGATTGCGGCATGACTGCTGTCGGCCCATCGGATGAGGAAGGCCAGCGGCTCGAGAATCGTCGTGCCGAGCGAGGTCAGCCGGTACTCGACGCTGGGCGGCTTGGTCGGGAACACCGTGCGCGCGATCAGGCCGTCACGCTCCAGATCGCGGAAGGTCTGCGTCAGCATCCGCTTGGAGATGTCCGGGATCGCGCGCCGGACGGCACTGAACCGGTGCGGGCCCGCTGCAAGGGTGCCGAGTATCAGTGTCGACCACTTGTCCCCGATGCGATCGAGAACGTCCCGGACCGGGCATTGTGCATCGGCCAACCGATCGGGCTGCCGTCCGGCAAAGAACTGGCCGGCGGCACCGAAAGCCGGGACGGTTACTTCTGCCTCACTATGTCCCAAAATCCTGCCTCCTTCACGACGCGTTCGGTCTCACCTAGTTACCTTGTGTCAGTTGTAAACCACAAGGATTAACGGCCATGACCAACACGCCCACGCTCTTCGTCACTGGCGCCACCGGCCACCTCGGACGCCTGGTCATCGATGCGCTCCTCGAGACGGTACCCGCCAACGCCATCGTGGCGGGTGTGCGCGATCCCGCCAAGGAGGCTGCGATCGCGATCCGCGACAAGGGCGTGCAGGTCCGCATTGCCGATTATTCTCGGCCCGAGACACTGGCCAGCGCGCTTGCGGGCGTGGATCGGCTTCTTCTGGTGTCCGGCAGCGAGCTGGGCCAACGCTCGCCGCAGCACCGTAACGTCATCGCCGCGGCGAAGGACGCCGACGTCGGCCTGATAGCCTACACCAGCATCCTCCATGCGGACACGTCGCCGCTGTTCCTCGCGGGCGAGCATCGCGACACGGAAGCGGCCCTGGCGGAGTCCGGCGTGCCGTTCGTGCTGCTGCGGAACGGCTGGTACACGGAGGTCTACACGTGGCGGCTGCCGCAGGCCTTGAAGCACGGCACGTTCATCGGCGCGGCCGAGGAGGGACGCATTTCCTCCGCTGCCCGCGCCGACTATGCCAAGGCTGCGGCAGCCGTGATGGTGGGGGGTGACCATGCCGGTCGGATCTACGAGCTGGCGGGCGACGCCGCCTTCACCCTGGCCGAGCTGGTCGACGCGGTGGCGGATGCCTCGGGCAAGCCGATCGCCTACCAGAACATGACAGCCGAGGATTTCCGAGCGGCGGCGGTGACAGCCGGCATGCCGGAGATGTTCGCCATGATCCTGTCGGATACCGACGCGGGCACGGCGAAGGGGGCGCTGTTCGATGATGGCGGCGAGCTTGCCCGGCTGATCGGGCGACCGACCACCCCTTTCCGCGCCACGATCGCCACGTTTATCCAGGACCAGCCTTTGGCGGGCGAACCGTCGAGCCACGCATAGATCGGCCCGGCGCCTCGGCTGCGATCGGCCTGGAGCTGTTGGCTGACCGCTTGGCTAACGATCTCCAGCAGGGCTGCTTTTCGAGCGGTGCCATGGCGGCGCCCGTGGCTTCCTCCTGCCCTCCGGCACGGCATCTTCGGGACGTCGGCGACGGCAGCCTAACGATCGTCGCCCGGCGCCGACGCGTGCGCAACGCCGGCTGTTCGCGACCGGGTTTTCACCCTACGAAAGCCCCATGCTGAGAGGCTTCCTCACCGTCGGCGGCTGGACCATGGCCAGCCGCATCCTGGGCCTGGTGCGCGACCAGCTGCTCGCCGCCCTGATGGGCGCCGGCCCGATGCAGGACGCCTACCAGGTGGCGTTCCGGCTGCCCAACCTGTTCCGACGGCTGTTCGGCGAGGGCGCCTTCAACTCTGCCTTCGTGCCGCTGTTCTCCGGCCTGCTCGCCAACGAGGGCGCGGCCGTGGCGCGCGGCTTCGCCCGCGAGGCGCTGGGCGTGCTGCTGTTCTGGCTGCTGTGCCTGACGCTCGCCGGCGAGCTGTTCATGCCGCAGCTGATCCGGGTGATCGCCCCCGGCTTCGGCGCCAACTACCCGCTCGCGGTGTCGCTGGCGCGCATCACCTTTCCCTACGTGCTGCTGATCTGCGCCGCCGCCCTGGTGTCGGGGGTGCTGAACGGGCTGGAACGCTTCGGCGTCGCCGCGGCCGCCTACGTGCTGTTCAACGTGGTCGGCATCGCCGCCATCGTGTGGCTGACGCCGCACGTCCGGAGCGTGGCCTACGCCGCCGCCTGGGGCATCACCGCGTCCGGCGTGGTGCAGCTTGGCGTTCTGATGATCGCCGCCGCACGCGCCGGAATGCCGCTCGGCCTGCCTCGGCCGCGCCTCACGCCCCGCATGCGCCTGCTGATGCGACGCATGCTGCCGGGCCTGGTCGGCAGCGGCATCACCCAGCTCAACCTCGGCGTCGACACCGTGATCGGCACCCTGCTGCCTGCCGGCAGCGTGTCGCTGATGTACTTCGCCGACCGGGTGAACCAGCTGCCGCTCGGCGTGCTGGGTGCCGCGGCCGGAACCACCCTGCTGCCGGTGCTGGCCCGCCACGTGCAGGGCGGCAATGCCGCCGAGGCCCGCCGCACCCAGAACGACGCGATCGGCTACGCGCTGATCCTGACCATCCCGTCCACCCTGGCGCTGATGGTGCTGGCGGAACCGATCCTGTCCGCCCTGTTCGGCTATGGCGCCTTCACGCCGCGCGCGGTGCACCTGTCGTCGCAGTCGCTCACCGCCTACGCGTTCGGTCTGCCGTTCTTCGTGCTGATCAAGGTGCTGGCGCCGGGCTTCTTCGCCCGCGGCGACACGGTGACGCCGGTCCGCGTCGGCATGGCGACGCTCGGGCTCAACCTGTGCCTGAACCTCCTGCTCATGCGACCGCTGCAGCACGTTGGGCCGCCGCTCGCCACCAGCCTCGCCTCGGCGATCAACGCCGCCATCCTGCTGCTGCTGCTGCTGCGTCGCGGCTACCTCAGGCCCGACCGGCCGATGCTGTCCCGCCTCGCGCGCATGGGCGTCGCCGCCGCCGGTATGGCGGCGCTGCTGGCCCTGCTGTCGCACGGACCATTCGCCGACCTTCCGCGTTGGCACGGCCTCGCGCGCATCGCCGGGCTCGGCGTCCTGGTGCTCTCCGGGATGGCGGTCTACGCCGTGCTGCTGCAGCTGCTGGGCGTCGTCGACCTCCGCGTCCTGCCGGCCAGGATCGGCGACCGCCTGCGCCGGCGTCGCCCCCGGCCGGCCACACTGCCGAACCAGGGCACCCCCGAAAGGAGCCACCCGTGATCGACCTCTACACCTGGAAGACCCCGAACGGCCGCAAGATCTCGATCATGCTGGAGGAGACCGGCCTGCCCTACAGCCTCAAGCCGGTCGACATCGGCAAGGGCGAGCAGAAGACGCCGGAGTTCCTCGCCGTGTCGCCTAACGGCAAGATCCCCGGCATCGTCGACCACGACGCGGAAGGCGGTCCGCTCGCGCTGTTCGAGAGCGGCGCGATCCTGACCTACCTCGCCGAGCGGAGCGGCCTCTTCCTGGCCCCGTCCGGCGCCGCCCGCTACCTGGCGCTGAGCTGGACCTACTGGCAGGTCGGCGGCCTCGGCCCGATGCTGGGCCAGCTTGGCTACTTTTCCAGGCAGACCGAGCCCAACCCGGCGGCGATCGAGCGGTACTCGGCCGAGTCCGGCCGGCTGTTGCACGTGCTCGAGGACCGCCTGTCGAAGGCGCCGTTCCTTGCCGGCGACGCGTATTCCATCGCCGACATCGCCGCCTACCCCTGGACCGCCGCCGCCGTTTCCATGCTGCAGCAGGCCCTGCCGGAGGATGCCCGCGCGCTTCCGGCCACCGCCGCCTGGCTGCAAACGATCGGCGCCCGGCCGGCGGTCGGGCGCGGCATGGCGATCCCGGCCTGAGCGCCGGACAGCACGAGGACCGACCCGAATGCGAACGTTGTTCATGTCCGTCATCGCCTGCGCCGGCTTTGGCTCCGCCTGCCTGGCTGCGCCCAACCCGTGGAATGGCGCCTGGACCCTCGACCCGAGCAGGCCCGAGCCCGACGGGGCCGCGAAGGACTACACCTTCTCGATCACGTCCGGCGGCCGGCTGCGCTGGGAGATCCCCTCCCTGAAGGAGAACAACACCGGTCGCTTGGATGGCAGGCCGTTCCCGATCGACCGGCCCGGGGTGACGCCCGGCCTCACCCTCAGCGTCTGGCCGGAGGGCCCGCGCGTGCTGCGCTATCAAGTGGCGGAGCACGGCAGGCCACAGGGCGAAGGCAGGATGACCCTGGCGGCAGACGACCGCTCCTGGACCGACGTCCCGCTCGACCACGGCAGGCCGGTCACGCAGTACACCATGGTCTACGTCAGGAAGTGACCGCGACGGCCGGGCCTTAGGTCCGGCCGGACGACCACCCAGATCTGCTCCATGCCCAACGACCTCGGCCTGCCCGCCCGCGCCTTCGACAAGCGCGACCCCACCCCCGACGCTCTGTTCTACGTCCAGCCGCGGCTGGTGACGCATATCGACGATGGCGCGATCGCCGGCGTCACCGCGTCCTACCGCCGGCACCTGCCGCCTGGCGGCCGGGTGCTGGACCTGATGAGCAGCTGGGTCAGCCACCTGCCCGACGACGTGCGCTACGGCCACGTCACCGGGCACGGCATGAACGCCGCCGAGCTCGCCGCCAACCCGCGGCTCGATGAGCGCTTCGTGCAGGACCTGAACGCCGAGCCAACGCTGCCGCTGCCGGACCGCTCCTTCGACGCCGCCACCATCTGCGTGTCGGTGCAGTACCTCCAGCGCCCGGTCGCGGTGTTCCGCGAAATCGGGCGCGTGCTGCGGCCAGGAGCGCCGTTGGTGGTCAGCTTTTCCAACCGCTGCTTCCCCACCAAGGCGGTGGCGATCTGGCAGTCGCTGGACGGACCGGACCAGCAGCGGTACGTCGCCGCTGCGATGCAGCGCGCCGGGTTCGAGGCGGTCGCCTTCGAGCAGGAGCTGCCGCGCCGCGGCGATCCGCTTTGGGCCGTCATCGGCCACGCACCTGCGACGGAGCCGCCGCGACCCGCTCCGTGACCACCCCGGGCCCGCTGGAGTGCCGGGTCCGGTGTGTTCTACAGACGGGCACATGACCGACGCCCTTCCTGCCCCGCCGAACGCGGACGGCGCCTCGCCGGCCATGGCGCAATGGTTCTCGCTCAAGGCCCGTCATCCGGACGCCCTGCTGTTCTTCCGCATGGGCGACTTCTTTGAACTGTTCTTCGCCGACGCCGAGGCCGCCGCCGCCACCCTCGACATCGCGCTGACCGCACGCGGCACCCATGACGGCAAGCCGATCGCGATGTGCGGCGTGCCGGTGGCCGCCGCGCAGTCCTACCTGGCCCGGCTGATCCGGCGCGGCTACCGCGTCGCGGTGGCCGAGCAGATGGAGTTGCCGCGCAAACCCGGCCCCGGCGTGCCGAAGGGGCCGCTGGCACGCGACATCGTGCGCCTGGTGACCGCCGGCACCCTGACCGAGGACGAGCTGCTCGATGCCGGCCGCTCCAGCCTGCTGCTGGCCCTGGTCCAACTCCCGGGACCGCGCGACCGCACGCCGGGGCCGATCGGCGCCGCCTGGATCGACGTGTCCACCGGATCGTTCGAGACCGAGCCGGTGTCCAGCCTCGCCGCGCTGCCGGAGCTGCTCGGACGGCTCGACCCCGCCGAGATCCTGGCGCCGGCAGCACTTCCGCTGGGCGAAATGGAGCAGCGGCGCGGCCCCGAGCCGGCAGCCGCCTCGCCGGACCTTGCCCGCGCCCGGCTTGCGGAACCGTTCGGCGCCGCCAGCCTCGAGGCCTTCGGCAGCTTCTCCCCCGAGGAGGCGGTGGCCGGGCTCGCGGTGCTGGACTATGTCCGCGACAGCCAGGCCGGCCGGCTGCCGCGCCTGTCGCGCCCGTCCTCGCAGGGCGAGCGCGGCCTGCTCGGACTCGATCCTGCCACCCGCGCCAGCCTGGAGCTGCTGCGCTCGCGGGACGGCGGCACCGCGCATACCCTGTTTGCCTGCGTCTGCCGCACCGTGACCGCGCCGGGCAGCCGCCTGCTGGCCGGCTGGATCGCGGCCCCGCTCGCTTTTCTCGGCCCGATCACCGGGCGGCAGGACGCGTGGCAGTTCCTGTGCGGCGAGCCCGCCTGCGCCGCCGCGCTTCGTACCGCACTGCGCGGCGCACCCGACATCGCTCGCGCGCTCGGCCGCCTGTCGCTCGGGCGCGGGCAGCCGCGCGACCTCGCCGCCGTGCGCGATGGCCTGTTCGCCGCCGCCGAGGCCGCCACCGTGCTGGACCGCCTGCCGGCCCCGCTGCCGCGCCTGCTGGCGGATGCCCGTGACGCGCTGGGGCGTGGCACCACGCTCGGCTCCAAGCTGGGCCGCGCCCTGGCCCTGGACCTGCCGGCGCGGCTGGACGAGGGCGGCGTCATCGCGCCCGGCTTCGACGGCGAGCTGGATGCCGAACGCTCCCTGCGCGACGACAGCCGCAAGGTGATCGCCACGCTGCAGCTCGACTACGCGCAGCACTACGGCGTCGCCAGCCTGAAGATCCGCCACCACGCCCAGCTCGGCTACGTGATCGAGCTGCCGGTCTCGGCCGTGGCCGGGCTGCGCGACAAGCAGACGCTGGTGCTGCGCCAGGGCACCGCCAGCCTGGCGCGCTACTCGACCGACGCGCTGGCCGAGCTCGACCGGCGCATCACCGAGGCCGCGGACCGCACTGCAGAGCGCGAACGCTTGGTGTTCGCGACCCTGGTGTCCGACGCGCTGCGTCACCCCTCCCTGCCGGCGATCGCGGGCGGGCTGGCGCTGCTCGACGTCCTGCAGTCGGCAGCCCAGGTGGCGCTCGGCGGACGCTGGTGCCGCCCGGTGCTGACCGAGGACAACGCGTTCTGTCTACGCAACGCGCGCCACCCGGTGGTGGAAGCGGCACTCGCTCGCATCGAGCGCTACACCCCCAACGACTGCGACCTGTCGCCGGAGCGGCGGGTGATGCTGCTGACCGGCCCCAACATGGCTGGCAAGTCCACCTTCCTGCGGCAGGCGGCGCTCGCGGTGGTGCTGGCGCAGGCCGGGCTGCCGGTGCCGGCGGACGCGGCCCGGATCGGCCTGGTGGACCGGCTGTTCTCCCGCGTCGGCGCCGCCGATGACCTGGCGCGCGGCCGTTCCACCTTCATGGTCGAGATGACCGAGACCGCCGCCATCCTGGCCGGCGCCGGACCACGCTCGCTGGTGGTGGTGGACGAGATCGGCCGCGGCACCTCGACCCTGGACGGGCTGGCGATCGCCTGGGCGGTGCTGGAGTCACTGCACGGCGCGCAGCGCTGCCGCACCATCTTCGCCACCCACTTCCACGAGCTGGGCCAGCTCGCCGAGACCCTGCCCGGTCTTTGTCCGCACACCATGAGCGTGCGCGAATGGAAGGGGCAGGTGGTGTTCCGGCACGAGGTGATCCCCGGTGTGGCAGGCCGCAGCTGGGGCGTACACGTGGCGCGCCTGGCCGGCGTGCCGGAACCGGTGGTGCGCCGAGCCGGCCGCCTGCTGGCCAGCCTGGAGCAGGCACGGGCCGCCGCCGCACCCAAGCTGCCGCTGTTCGCCGCTGCCGACGATCCGGCTCCACCGGCGGCAGCGGTTCTGCCGCCCGCGCTGGTCGAGGCCATGGCGGTCCTCGATCCCGACCGGCTCAGCCCGCGCGAGGCGCTCGACGCGCTCTACCGACTGCGGACGATCTTTGCTGCGTTGCAGGATGATGCTGTCACACAGGATCCCGACGCGCTAGATTAGGCATTCATGCTGAACAATGCCGCGCTGTTCCAGGACCCGGAGGAGGCCGCCCGCACCCTCGCCTCGGCACTCGCCAGGCCGGCGGATGCAGGACCGACACCGCGCGCGATGGCGCTGGCCGTATTCCGGCGCCACCTGACGCGGATCCAGGGCAGCGTGCGCGACGCCTTCGAGCAGCACCAGCTCGACGGCGAAGGGGCGGCGCACGCGCTCGCCGCCCTGACCGACGGGCTGATCCGCGCCCTGCACGACTTCACCCTTGGCGACGCGCTGCACGACGGGATCGCCGCAGAGGGATCGGGTTCCGGCGGCACCACCCTGGCCATCGCCGCCACCGGCGGCTACGGCCGCGGCACGCTGGCGCCGTTCAGCGACATCGACCTGCTGTTCCTCACCGACGAGACGCCGGCGCCGTCGATCCTGTCGGCGGTGGAGTTCATGCTCTACTTCCTGTGGGACCTGGGCCTGAAGGTCGGCCACGCCACCCGCTCGGTGAGCCAGTGCCTCGCCGAGGCGGCCGAGGACACCACGGTCCGCACCACCCTGCTCGACGCCAGGCGCATCGCCGGCGACGACGCCCTGTTCTCCATGTTCCAGGCGCGCAGCATCGTCGCCTGCGTCGAGGCCGGCCCGTCCGGCTTCATCGCCGACAAGCAGCGCGAGCGCGCCGTCCGGCATGCCCGCTACGGGGAAAGCCCATTCCTGGTCGAGCCGAACATCAAGGAAGGCCGCGGGGCCTTGCGCGACCTGCAGACGCTGTACTGGCTCAGCCGCTACGTGCTGGGAATCCGCTCGCTGTCCGACCTGTCGCGGCCGGTGGGCGGCGTCGCCCCGCTGCTGACCGAGCAGGAAGCCAAGCGCGCGCGCCGCTCCTGGGACTTCCTGTGGACGGTGCGCTTCCACCTGCACTACGTCGCCGGACGGGCAGAGGAGCGGCTCACCTTCGACATGCAGCCGGTGGTGGGCGCCCGCATGGGCTACACCCGGCACGGCCGTCAGGTCGGCGTCGAGCGGTTCATGCGGCACTACTTCCTGACCGCCCGCGAGGTGATGCGGCTGACCCACGTGCTGGAGCCGCAGGTGCTGCGCGAGGCGCTTGGACCGCCCGCCATCGTGCCAGCCACCGACGCGGCGCTGCGCGAGGCCGGGTTCGTGCTCGCCGACGGCCGGATCATGCCCGCCCCCGGCGTCTCGTTCGACGAGCAGCCGATCATGATGCTGCGCCTGCTGGCGCTGGCGCGGGCCCGCAAGCTCGCGATCCACCCGCTGGCGATGCACGCGCTGATCCGCTGGGAGCGGTGCGCCGCCTCGCTCCGGGGCGACGGGGAGGCCAACCGAATCCTGCTGGACCTGGCCTGCGGCGAGCGGCCGAACCGCCGCGCGGCGGTCGAACGCGACTCGTCCGCGCTGCGCGACGAGATCCGGCACGGCGAGCCGTGGCATTCCGGCGCACGCTGGCTGCACGTGCTGAACGAGACCGGACTGCTCGGCCGGATGATCCCGGCCTGGTCGCGCATCGTCGGCCAGATGCAGTTCGACACCTACCACGTGTTCACCGTGGACGAGCACACCATCGAGGCGGTGCGCATCCTGGGCACCCTGGAGGCCGGCCACCTGCACGAGGAAACTCCCGTCGCCAACGAGCTGGTCGAGGACCTGCAGTCGCGTCGCGCGCTCTACGTCGCCACCCTGCTGCACGACATCGCCAAGGGCAGCGGCGGCGACCATTCCGAGCTCGGCTCGGAGATGGCGCTGGAGCTGTGCCCGGCGCTCGGCCTGTCGGCGGAGGAAACCGAGACCGTTTCCTGGCTGATCCTGCACCACCTGCTGCTGAGCCAGACCGCGTTCCGACGCGACATCGACGATCCCAAGACCATTCTCGACCTCGCCGACACCATCCAATCGCCTGAGCGCCTGCGCCTGCTGCTGATCCTGACCGTGGTGGACATGCGCGCGGTCAGCGCCAAGGTCTGGAACGCCTGGAAGGCGACGCTGCTGCGCGAGCTGTACACCCGCGTCGCCGAGGTGCTGGCCGGCGGCCTCGCCACCACCGAGCGCGACGTGCGCGTCGCCCGCGCCAAGGAGGCGGTGACCGTGCTGCTGGAGGAGGAAGGCTTCACCCCACCCGAGATTGCCGCCTTCCTGCAGCTCGGCTATGGCGGCTACTGGCTGTCCTTCGACCCCGAGACCCAGGCCCGCCACGCCCGCATGATCCGCGACAGCCACGCACGCGGCGCGCCGCTCACGGTGGAAACCCAGCCGCTGCCGGCCCGTGCCGTCACGGAAGTCACGGTCTACACCGGCGACCATTCCGGCCTGTTCTCCCGCATCGCCGGCGCGCTGGCGGTGGCCGGCGCCTCCATCGTCGACGCGCGCATCCACACCATGACCGACGGCATGGCGCTCGACACCTTCTGGGTCCAGGACGCGGCCGAGGACACGTTCGACGCCCCGCACCGCATCGCCCGCCTGTCGGTGCTGGTGGAACAGGCGCTGTCCGGGCGGCTCGACCTGTCCGGCGAGATCGCCCGGTCCTCCGTCGGCCTGATGGGGCGGCGGATGCGCGCCATCCACGTGCCGCCGCGCGTGGTGATCGACAACCGCGCTTCCAATGCCCACACGGTGATCGAGGTGAACGGCCGCGACCGGCCCGGCCTGCTGCACGACGTCACCGCCGCCATCAGCCAGCAGGGCCTGCAGATCGCGTCCGCCCACGTCACCACCTACGGCGTGCGCGCGGTCGACGTGTTCTACGTCAAGGACGTGTTCGGGCTGAAGGTGTCCAACGAGCACAAGCTCGAGGAGCTGCGCGACGCGCTGCTCGGCGTGCTCACCCGTGCCGAGGAGGCTATGGCGGTTCCGCCGGCCGCCATTCCCGCCCGCAGGCGGACCCTTACGGGAAGCTGACGCCGAAGCGAACGATGCATCCGGCCGGCTCGTCCGTGGCTGGTGTGCCGGTGCAGGCACTGTTCGACGACGCGGCGGGGGCACCACAGCGAAGCGGAAGAAGGGGATCGGGATCATCCGGTCCGACCCCTACCCGCTGCAGGACGTGGTGGCGTAGCCATCACGCTACGGCTTCAGCAACGCCGCCACGCTTTGCTACGCCGGTGCTGCCAAGTCCCAGCGCCACCGTCCGCGCCGATCCGAACCAGGCACGTGTTCCGGGACAGCGATCACCCCACCTCGCGTTCCGGATCATCCTGTAGAAATGGCCGAGGACGCCCTGGCGACGGCCTGCCGCAGCGCCTCCGCCAGCGCCGCCAGCGGTTCCCGCCAGGCCTGCTCCGGCGGCAGCGGCTCGGCCTGGCGGAACTGGCGCAGCGTCGGATACCAGGCGCTGCTGCCGTCCGGCGCCAGGTTGCCGTCCTGCCAGCGCCAGTCGCCGCCATACCGGTTCAGCAGCCACACCGGACGGCCGAGCGCCCCGGCGAGGTGGCCGATCGCGGTGTCCACCGTGACCACCAGGTCGAGCCGCGCGATCAGCGCCGCGGTGCCGGCAAGGTCGGGCAGTTCGGGCGGGCGGTCGAGTTCCAGCCCCGCCGGCGCCGGCTGCCGCGCTGCCTCGCCCTGCTGCAGCGACACGAACCGGATGCCGGGCAGTCCGCCGAGCGGGCCGAGCTGCTCCAGCCGCAGCGAACGGCGGCGGTCGAACCGATATCCTGGGTTGCCGGCCCAGCTCAGGCCTACCGTCAGGCGGCCCGGACCCTCGTCGAGCCAGTCCGCCGTCCGACGCGCAGCATCGGGCACCGTTAGGTAGGGCGCGTCCCAGGCCGGTGCGGCGTGTCGGAGCAGGAACGGCAGGCTCAGCAGGCTTGCCTGGACCACGCAGCCCTCGGCGACCGCGCCCGGCGCCGCCAGTCGGCAGCGGGACGGGAGAAGGCCGGCCGCCAGCGGCTGCAGCGGTTCCGGCAGCAGGAGACGCAAGGCCGCCCGCTCTGCAGCCGGGCGCACGTAGCGCAGGAACTGGATCGCGTCGCCCAGGCCCTGCTCGGCATGGAGCAGCACTGCGGCACCGTCCGGCAGCGCCCCGCCGTCCCAGTCCGGCAGCGACGACGGCGCCGGCGGCACCAAGGTCCGCCGTGCCTCGAACGCGTCCCAGCCTTCGGCATGCCGCCCGGTCGCCAGCAGCACCGTAGCCCGGTTGAATTGCGCTCGCGCCATGTCGGGTGAACCGGCCGGCGCGCGCGCCTCGACCAGGGCGAAGCAGGCTTCCGCTTCCGCCTGCCGTCCCAGCTCCGCCAGGATGCTGCCGCGGTTGTTCAGGATACCGTCCGAGCCGGGCGCCAGCGCCGATGCCTGTGACAGCGCGCGTTCCGCTTCCGGCAGGTAGCCCGTCGCCATCAGCACCAGCCCGAGGTTGCTCGCGGTTTCCGCCGTGGGCAGCGCGCCCGCGGCGGCACGACGAAGCAGCGCCTCCGCCTCGTCGAGCCGGCCACGCTCGAACAGCAGCCCGCCCAGGTTGGCCAGCGCCGCCGGGTCGTCCGGCCGAAGCGCCACCACCCGGCGGAAGGCGGCCTCGGCCTGCTCCGGCTGCCCGAGCTGTCCGCCCGCCTCGCCCAGACGATGCCAGGACGAGGCGTCGTCCGGCGCTTCCGATATCGCCGCACGCAGGGCCGGCAGCGCCTCCTCCAGCCGGCCGGCCGCGATCCTGAGCCGTCCGAGCGCTGCGCTGGTGCCGGGGATGCTGGTGGACGGCGTGCCGTGTCTGGGATCGTGCCGCACCGCCGCCGCGGCCGCCGCGTCCGCCTCCGCAGGACGGTCCAGTTGCTCCAGCACCGCGGCGAGTGCGGCATGCGCCCGCGGGTCGTCCGGATCGCGCAACACGGCCACCTGGAGCGCTGCCCGCGCCTGCTCGACATGACCCTGGTCGCGCAGCGCCAGCCCGAGGTTGAGGTAGTACACCGCCACCTCCGGTCGTGCCGCCACCGCACGGCCGATGAAGGCGATCGCCTGCCCGCTCTGCCCGCGGCCGAGCGCCAGCACGCCGAGCCCGTGCAGCCCGTCGGCGTGGTCCGGCTGCAGCGCCAGCGCCGCACGATACCCTCGCTCCGCACCCGGAAGATCGCCGGCCCGGTGCAGGCGCGTCGCTTGTTCCGCCGCCGCATCGGCGTGGCGGTGCTGTGACGGCATGGGGGTTCTTCCTCCGCTGGTCGCGACGCGATCATGCCGCCGTCATCGGGCAGATGCACCCGCGCGGCTTGATCTTCCGCCCGCACCCGGTCTGTCATGGCCTGGTCGGGACCGGGGACGCACCATGCAGGCCTACCACACGCTTGAGCGACGCTTCGCCCGGCTCAGCCGCCTTGACGGCGCGCTGGGCATCCTCGGCTGGGACAAGGAGACCATCATGCCGGCCGGTGCCGCGGTCGAGCGCGGCGAGCAGATCGCCACCTTGTCGGTGATCCGGCACGAGCTGCTGACCGGGCCGGAAACCGACGCGCTGCTGCACGAGGCCGAGGCGGATCCCGCAGCGCTCGGGCCCTGGCAGTCGGCCAACCTGCGCGAGATGCGTCGCGCCCACGTCCACGCCACTGCGGTTCCCGCCGACCTGGTGGAAGCCGCCTCGCGCGCCGCCACCGCCTGCGAGATGGCGTGGCGGCAGGCGCGCGCAGACAGCGACTACCCCGCCCTGCTGCCGCTTCTGGAGCAGGTGCTGGCGACGCAGCGGGCGATCGGCGCCGCCAAGGGCGCCGTGCTCGGCCTGGAACCCTACGACGCCCTGCTCGACCAGTATGATCCCGGGCTGCGCCAGTCCGTGATCGACCCGATCTTCGGCAGCCTGCGCGACGGCCTGTCCGCCCTGCTGGCCGAGGTGATGGCGCACCAGGCCGACCGGACCGCCTTGCCGATGCCCGGACCGTTCCCGGTCGAGGCACAGCGCCGCCTGGCCGAGCGGCTGATGCAGGCGGTCGGCTTCGACCGCAGCCGCGGCCGGCTCGACGTCAGCACCCACCCGTTCTGCGGCGGCGCCAACGCCGACGTCCGCATCACCACCCGCTACGACGAGGCGGACTTCTCCGGCGCCTTGATGGGGGTGCTGCACGAGACCGGGCACGCGATCTACGAGCAGAACCGCCCGGCCGACTGGCTGTCGCAGCCGGTCGGGCAGGCGCGCGGCATGACCTTGCACGAAAGCCAGTCGCTGCTGATCGAGATGCAGGCCTGCCGCAGCGACGCCTTCCTGCGGTTCCTCGCCCCCCTGCTGCGCGACGCGTTCGGCGATGATCCGGCGTGGGAGCCCGCCAACCTCCAGGCCCACTACCGGCGTGTGCGACCCGGGCTGATCCGGGTCGATGCCGACGAGGTCACCTATCCGGCCCACGTGCTGGTCCGCTACGAGATCGAGCGCGCCCTGTTCGCCGGCGACCTGTCGCTCCGGGAGCTGCCGGGCGCGTTCAACGACGGGATCCGGGACCTGCTCGGCATCACGGTGCCAGACGACCGGCGCGGCTGCCTGCAGGACATCCACTGGCCGGCCGGGTTGTGGGGCTATTTCCCGACCTACACGCTTGGCGCGATGACGGCAGCACAATTGTTCCACAGCGCCTCCGTCGCCGTAGCAGACCTGGAGGACGGCCTGTCACGCGGCGATTTCGCGCCGCTGGTCGGCTGGCTCGCCGAAAACGTCCACAGGCAGGGCAGCCTGAAATCCACCGCCGAGCTGGTCGCGGACGCGACCGGCCGCTCGCTGGATGCGTCGATCTACCAGGCCCACCTGCGCCGTCGCTACCTCGGAACGGAGGCCGGCTGAATGGGCCGGGTCAGCCGTTCTGTGTCAGCGATGCCGGCATCGGCATCAGCAGCCCGTTTTCGGTGGCTGCCACGGTGCCGAACGCGAAGGTCATGAGGACACCGGTCAGAAGTATCACCTTGGCCATGTCGAGAACCCCGGTCTGCGCGTGATGAACCCTGCAACGCCGCGGCGACGGCGCCGGACGGCAAGCGCCGGTCTCACGTTTTGGTCAAGGCACACGGCCCCGCTCATGCTGCTCTGCCTGGTCGGGATGCGGCCGGCGGGAGCGGCCGGACCCGCGCCCGCGCCGCCGCCGGCTGCTCTCCTGGTCGAGCGGGCCAGCTCGTCGCAGGCGGTCTGGAACGGCGTGGTGCTGGCGCCGGACGACCGGCTATTCGTGGTGCTGCCGCGCCTGGCCAATCCTTCCGGTCCCTCCCTGGCGCTGGTGGAAGCCGACCGGCTGATCCCCTATCCCGACGCCTCGTGGAACGGCACCGCCCCGCCCGCGCCCCGCCCGGCACAGCCGCCTCCGGTTGGACCGCAACCGGCGGCCACGCAGCCTCCCCCCGCGGCGGCGCCGCCGGACGGGCCCGGTCCGATGTTCATCGGGCTGAACGCGATCCACCTGGCACCCGACGGGTCGATGTGGGCGGTCGACACCGGCGTGCCCGGTTCCGGCAGGGCCCCGGTCGCAGGCGGGGCACGCTTGATCCGGATCGACCTCGCGACCAACCGGGTCACCCGGATCCTCCCCGTGCCGGCGGACGCGCTGCGGCCGAAAAGCATGATCGACGACATCCGCTTCAACGGCGACCACGCCTATGTCACCGATGCGGGGGTGCCTGGACTGCTGGTGGTCGACCTGCGCGACGGGACGATGCGCCGCGTGCTCGACCACGACCCGGCGCTGACTGCACAGCGGCCGGTCACCGTGGATGGCGAGGTGCTGAAAGGCCCCGACAACAAGCCGGTCATGATCCATGCCGACCAGCTGGAGGTGACGCCGGATGGCCGGCACCTCTACGTGCAGCCGTTATGCGGGCCGATGTCGCGGATCGACACCGCACTTTTGAACGATCCGCAGACCCTGCCGAGGACTGTCTCGGCCGGGATCTCGTTCTGGTATGACACCCCGGCACTCGGCGGCACCGCGATCGCGCCGGACGGCACGCTCTACCTGGACGACGTGGAGAACGACAGCATCCTGGCCTTGTCGCCGGACCGGGTGCTGACGCAGGTGGTCCGCGACCCGCGCCTGCATTGGGCGGACGCGCCGTTCCTGTCGCCATCCGGGACCCTGCTCGTCCCGGTGCCGCAGCTCGACCGGGCGGCGTTCTTCCACCACGGCCACGCCCAGATCCAGTTCCCGGTTTCGCTCTACGCGCTGGACCCACGGGCGCTTCTGGACGCTGCCCGCGCCCGGGCGGCGCCGACGCAGGCCGCGCCCGCCGACGGCGCCGCCACGCCGGCAGGGCGATGACCGGGCCTTCGCGCCGGGCGGCGGGTTCCGTATGATCCGGTCGATGCGCTACATCTCCACACGCGGCCGGGCGCCGACGCACGACTTCGCCGGCGTCCTGCTCGCGGGCCTGGCCGAGGATGGCGGGCTGTACGTGCCGCAATCCTGGCCGGAGTTCTCGCCCGCCGAGTGGCGGGCGATGCGCGGCCTGCCCTACCCGGAGCTGGCGGCACGGGTGATGGCACCCTTTATGGCTGGTGCGATCGACGTCGACACCCTGCTCCGTCTGTGCCGGGACGCTTATGCCGCCTTCGGCCACCCGGCGGTGGTGCCGCTGGTGCAGCTCGACCACGACCTGTTCGTGATGGAGCTGTTCCACGGCCCGACGCTCGCCTTCAAGGACGTGGCGATGCAGCTGCTGGGCCGGCTGTTCGACCACGTGCTGCGGGAACACGACCAGCGGGTGACCATCGTCGGCGCCACCTCCGGCGACACCGGCTCCGCGGCGATCGAGGCCTGCCGCGACCGCGACCGGGTGGAAATGGTGATCCTGCATCCGCACGGCCGTACCAGCGAGGTGCAGCGTCGGCAGATGACCACCGTGCTGTCGCCCAACATCACCAACCTCGCCGTCGAGGGCACTTTCGACGACTGCCAGGACCTGGTGAAGGCGATGTTCGCCGACGCGCCGTTCCGCACCGGCCTGCGGCTGGGTGCCGTGAACTCCATCAACTGGGCCAGGATCGCGGCGCAGATCCCGTACTACGCCGCTGCCGCCCTGGCGCTCGGCGCGCCGGACCGCGAGGTCGCCTTCGCGGTGCCGACCGGCAACTTCGGCAACGTGCTGGCCGCCTGGGCGGCGCGCCGCATGGGCCTGCCGGTGGCGCGGCTGTCGATCGGCGCCAACAGCAACGACATCCTGCCGCGCTTCCTTGCCGCCAACGACATGAGCGTGCGCCCGGTGCTGCCGACCCTGTCGCCCAGCATGGACATCCAGGTCAGCTCGAACTTCGAGCGGCTGCTGTTCGAGCTGCTCGGCCGTGACGCCGACGCCTGCGCCGCCATCATGGGCGGGTTCCGGCGTGACGGCCGCATGGCGGTGCCGGACCCGGCATGGCGGCAGGCGGCCGCCTTGTTCCACGGCTCCCACCTGGACGACCCGACGACCGAGGCGGAGATCCGCCGCCTGCACGGCGAGGCCGGCTACCTGGCCGACCCGCACACCGCGATCGGCATCGCCGCCGCCCGCGCCGGCGCCCTGCCCGGCGTGCCGTGCGTGGCGATGGCCACCGCCCATCCCGCCAAGTTTCCGGACGCCCTGCGGCTGGCGACCGGCCTGGTCCCTGCCCTGCCGCCGCACCTGTCCGACCTGTACCAGCGCGAGGAGCGCCTCCGGGTGGTGCCGAACCGCCTGGACGCCGTCCAGGACGCGGTGCGTTCGGCGGTGCTGAGAAACGCCGCCTGACCACCCATATCCCTCTCCATCCGCTCCACGACTCGGGTCCGACCGGGCCCGGCATCAGGAACCTCATGACCGACCGACACCCGACCGACCCGATCAGCACCACCCGACTGCCCAACGGCCTCACGGTCGTGACCGAGCGCATGGACCGGGTCGAGACCGTCTCCTTCGGCGCCTACGTCGCCAGCGGCACGCGCAACGAGCGCGCGGACGAGAACGGGGTGTCGCACTTCCTCGAGCACATGGCGTTCAAGGGCACCGAGCGCCGCACCGCGGCACGGATCGCCGAGGAGGTCGAGAACGTCGGCGGACACATCAACGCCTACACCGCCCGCGAGCAGACCGCCTACTACGTCAAGCTGCTCAAGGAGGACCTGGCGCTGGGCGCCGACATCATCGGCGACATCCTGACCCACTCGACCTTCGCGCCTGACGAGATGGAGCGCGAGCGCGGCGTGATCCTGCAGGAGATCGGCCAGGCCAACGACACCCCCGACGACATCGTATTCGACCACTTCCAGGAGACCGCGTTCCCGGCCCAGCCGATGGGCCGCCCGACGCTCGGCACCGAGGCGCTGATACGCGGGATGAAGCGCGACACCCTGACCGACTACATGCGGGCGCACTACACCACCGGCAACGTGGTGATCGCGGCCGCCGGCAACCTGCATCACGAGCAGGTGGTCGAGCTGGCGCGGCAACATTTCGGCGACCTGCCGAGTGCGGTGCTGGAGCACCCGGAGCCCGGCCGCTACGGCGGCGGCGAGTTCCGTCGCGAGAAGGAGCTTGACCAGGTGCACGTCGTGCTGGGCTTCCCGTCGGTCGGCTACGGCGACCGCGACTACTACGCGGTGCTGCTGCTCTCGACCCTGCTCGGCGGCGGCATGTCGTCTCGCCTGTTCCAGGAAATCCGCGAGAAGCGCGGCCTGGTGTACTCGATCTACTCCTTCAGCGCCCCGTTCCTGGATGGCGGGCTGTTCGGCATCTATGCCGGCACAGGCGAGGACGAGGCCAAGGAGCTGGTCCCGGTGACGCTGGAGGAACTGCAGAAGGTGCAGCGCGCGAGCGGTCCCGACATCGTGCGCCAGGACGAGCTCGACCGCGCCCGGGCGCAGCTCAAATCCAGCCTGCTGATGTCGCTGGAATCCACCGGCAGCCGCTGCGAGCAGCTGGCCCGGCAGCTGCAGGTGTTCGGCCGCATCGTCCCCACCGCCGAAACGGTGGCGAAGATCAACGCCGTCACCCTGGAGGACGTGCGCCGTGCGGCGGCGCGGGTGTTCCGCGGCGCGCCGACGCTGGCCGCGCTCGGCCCGGTGACGCACATCCCCCGCCTCGGCGAGGTCGCGGACAGGCTGGCGGCATGAACGTCGTTCACACCGATCGGCTGGACCTGCTCCAGGCGCTGGTCGCGCAGGCCACCCACGCCGGCGCCGATGCGGCGGAGGCGATCCTGGTGTCCGGCACCTCGCTCGGCGTGCAGGTGCGTCAGGGCCGCAGCGAGGAGCTGGAGCGCTCCGAACATAACGACGTCGGCCTGCGCGTGTTCAGCGGCAGGCGGAGCGCCATCGTGTCGGCGACCAGCATCGACCCGGCCGGTTTCGGACGCCTGGTGGAGCAGGCGCTGGCGATGGCACGTGTGGTGCCGGAAGACCGGTTCGCCGCCTTGTGCGACCGGGCCGGCACCGGGATCGCTGCTCCCTCCGGACTCGAGCTCGCCGACGACGCCGAGCCGGGAATCGAGGCGCTGACCGAGCGGGCACGCACCGCCGAGGCGGCGGCGCTGGCGGTCGGTGGCGTCACCAACAGCCAGGGCGGCTCCGCCGGCTACGGCCGCACCAGCATCGCGCTCGCCACCTCCGGCGGCTTCGCCGGGCAGTACGCCCGCACCAGCCACTCGGTCTCGGCAAGCGTGCTGGCCGGCCACGGCACCGCCATGCAGCGCGACTACGACTACCATTCCACCGTGCATCTTTCCGACCTGGACGATCCGGCGCGGATCGGCCGGCAGGCAGGAGAGCGTGCGGTGACCCGGCTGAACCCGGTCAAGCCGTGCACCGGACGGATGCCGGTGGTCTACGACCCGCGCGTGTCGAACAGCCTGGTCGGGCATTTGGCCGGCGCGCTGAACGGGGCGTCGGTGTCGCGCGGGACATCGTTCCTGAAGGAGCGCATGGGTACGCGCCTGTTGCCGCCCGGGATATCGGTGACCGACGATCCGACCCGCCTGCGCGGCCTGCGCTCCAAGCCGTTCGACGGCGAGGGCGTGCCGACCGCGCCGCTGGTGCTGGTCGAGGACGGCGAGATCCGCTCCTGGGTGCTGGACGGACGAAGCGGGCGGCAGCTCGGTCTCCCGTCCACCGGCCACGCCTCGCGCGGCCCGTCCTCCCCGCCCTCGCCCTCGACCACCAATCTCTACCTCGCCGGCGGCACGGTGACGCCGGCGGCGCTGATGGCCGACATCGCCGAGGGCATCTACGTCAACGAGATGATGGGCAACGCGATCAACGGCCTGACCGGCGACTACAGCCGAGGCGCTGCCGGATACATGATACGCGACGGCGCGTTGGCCGAGCCGATCGCCGAGTTCACGGTGGCCGGCAACCTGCTGGACATGTTCGCCTCCCTGGTGCCGGCGGACGACCTCGTGTTCCGGCGCGGCAGCGACGCGCCGACGATCCGGATCGACACCCTCACCGTGGCCGGCGCGTGATGAAACCCCAAGGACGTAATCCCATGACACGACCCAGCCTGTCGCAGCGGATGCGGACGGTCTCGCTGGCTCTGGCGCTCGGTCTGGCCCCGGCCGCGGCACCCGTGCTGGCGAGCCTGTTCCCGACCGCGGCGGAAGCCCGGCCCGGCTTCGGCGGCTCGTTCGGCAGCCGCGGCAGCCGCACCTTCGGTGCACCGCCGTCCACCGCCACCAATCCGGGTGGTGCCACGCCATTCGCGCGCACGTTGACCCCGCAGCAGAACGGCTATGGCAGCAGCTATGGCGGCTACGGCGGCGCCGTGCGATCGCACCCGTTCGGCGCCGGCCTCGCCGGCGGCCTGCTGGGCGTCGGCCTGGCCGGGATGCTGTTCGGCCACGGCTTCTTCGGCGGTGGCTACGGCTATGGCGGCGGGTTCCACTCCGCAGGATTGTTCGGGCTGCTGATCCAGCTCGCCATCCTGTTCTTCGTCGGCCGCTGGCTGTTCCGCCGGTTCGCGGGCACACGGGCGATGGCTGGTCCGGGTGCCGCGCCGTTCGCCGCCGCCGGCGGCGTCGCCCGCGGCGGGTCGGGTGGCGGCGCCATCCCGATCACCCCGGCCGACTACGGGCAGTTCGAGCAGGCCCTGCTGGACATCCAGCAGGCCTGGTCGATGCAGGACCTGCGCAGCCTGGGCCGCTTCGCCACTCCGGAGATGGTCAGCTATTTCTCCGAACAGCTCACCGACCTGTCGAGCCGCAACCTGCGCAACGCGGTGAGCGCGGTGCGCATGGAGCACGGCGACCTGTCGGAGGCGTGGAGCGAGAACAACCGCGACTTCGCCACCGTCGCCATGCGCTACTCGATGATCGATGTCACCACCGACCTGACCGGGCGCGTGGTGGATGGCAGTCCGAACGAGCGGCAGCAGGTGACCGAGCTGTGGACCTTCGTGCGCGCCCGCGGCGGCTCCTGGCTGCTGTCGGCGATCCAGCAGGCGCGGTAGCGGTTCCCGCTACTTCACGGACACCCGGAGCGTGTACTCGCCGCCGCCGCCGCGGGTGGTGCCGAGCACGAACAGGTAGCGGCCCGAGGCCGGAAGCGTCGCCTTGACAGTGGTGGCATCGTCCTGCTCGCCGGCCCCCGGCACGGTCGGGCCGCTGATGTCCGGGCCGTCGCTCGCCGGCTTGACGCTGTAGCCGGGCCGGTAGAGTGAGAACACCACGTTCTCGTCAGGGCTGGTGACGTCGGCCTGGATGGTCTGGCCAGCCCGCGCGGCCAGTACCCAGCAGACCTCTTCGGCACGAACGATCCCGCCGCCCACGGAGGCGGCGGTGCCGTCGTGACGGAACCGGATCGATGCGGGAGCATTGCAGTCCGCGGCGTGCGCGCGAACCGCCTGGCATCCGGCACCCCCGAGACCTAGGATCGCTCCCGTCACGATCCCGCGCACCCGACTGTTCATCTGTCCGACTTCGTCATGGAGTGTCTCATGCGCCTGGTGGATGCGACCCTGCTGTCCCAGCTGGTTCCAACCTACCACGGCGCGCGGGGGATCCGACAGCAGGGCAACATCCGGCAGGTCGGGTTGCACCTCCCGGCGGCGCTGACCCGGTTCTCCATCAACACCGCGCTGCGTCAGGCGCATTTCCTGGCCCAGGTGTGCGAGGAAAGCTGGGGCTTGTCCGACCTCAAGGAGGAGGCGAGCGGGAAGGAGTACGAGGGCCGCAAGGATCTGGGCAACACCCGGCCGGGCGACGGGATCCGCTACAAGGGCCGCGGCCTGGTGCAGTTGACCGGACGCGCGAACTACACCAAGGCCGGCCGCGAGCTGGACCTCAACCTCGTGGACGACCCGGGGCTGGCGGAGAGCGCCTCGATCGCGGTGGACACCGCCTGCCTCTACTGGACCGACCACCACCTGAACAAGTTCGCCGACCTGGACGACATCCAGGCGATCACCAGGCGGGTCAACGGCAAGCGCATGCTGGGGCTCAAGGAGCGCACCGCCTACCTGGTCAAGGCCAAGGCGCTGCTCGGCGCCGGGAACACACAGGGCGACGTGATCGTGCCGACACGGACCGCGCCGGACGGCAGCCCGATCTACACCGCGTGAGCAAGGCGCTCCCGCCGGTGGCGCTCTTCTAGCCGGCGCGATCCCGGCCTAGGCTGCACCCCATACAGGAGGCCGCATGCCTCCGGCGCGGGAGGATCAAGCCCGCGGTAGCGAGGAGACCGTCCGGTCATGGAAACCCAGCCGCTCAACCGGCAAACCTTGAACAGCGTTCACGCATCGGTGCGCCGCCCCGGCTTCGATCCGGCCGTGCTGTCCGCCGGGATCGTGCATCTCGGGCTCGGCAATTTCCACCGCGCGCACATGGCCCGCTACACCCAGGAGCTGATCCAGCGCCGGACCGACCAGCGCGGCTTCGGCATCATCGGCGCCGGGCTGCTGCCGGGCGACCGGCGGATGCTGGACGCGCTGGCGCCGCAGGACGGGCTGTATAGCCTGGTGGAGCGGTCGGCGGAGGAGGAAACCGTCACGATCATCGGCTCGCTCGTCGGCGTGCTGTTCACCGCCGAGGACTCCACGGCCCTGCTCGATGCGATCGACCGGCCGGAGATACGCATCGTCAGCCTGACGGTGACGGAGCACGGCTATTGCTTGAACCGCTCCACCAAGCGGCTCGACCCGGAGCATCCGCAGGTCGCGAAGGACCTCGCCGACCCGAAGCATCCGCACAGCGCGCCGGGCATCATCGTCGAGGCATACAGGCGCCGGATGGCGGCGGGTGCTGCGGCCTTCACCGCCATGACCTGCGACAACATCCAGCACAACGGCAACGTGCTGCGCGAGGCGGTGCTGACGCTGGCGCGGCTGCGCGACCCGGCGCTGGCGGAGTGGATCGAGCGGAACGCCTCGTTTCCCAACACCATGGTCGACCGCATCACCCCGGTGACCCAGGCGGACGACGTGGCGGCACTCGCACGGGACTACGGCATCGCCGACCGCTGGCCGGTGTTCTGCGAGCGCTTCACCCAGTGGGTGATCGAGGACCGCTTCGTCGACGGCCGCCCGGCTTGGGAGGAGGTGGGCGCGCAGTTCGTCGACGACGTGACCCCATACGAGTTCATGAAGCTGCGCCTGCTCAACGGCAGCCATCTGGCGGTGTCCGGGCTGGGGCGGCTGATCGGCTACACCTTCATCGACGAGTCGATGCACGACCCGCTGATTACCCGCTACATGGCGGCGCTGATGGAGCGGGAAACCGAGCCGACCCTGTCGCCGGTGCCGGGGATCGACCTCGACGACTACAAGCGAACGCTGATCGAGCGCTTCGCCAATCCGCGGGTGAAGGACACGGTCGAGCGGGTCAACACCGACGCGCCGCTCAACGTGCTGGTGGACCCGATCCGCGACCGGCTGGCGCAGAACGGGAGCATCGACCTGCTGGCGCTGGCGCTGGCGGCCTGGATGCGCCGGATCCGCGGCGAGGACGAAGGCGGCAACCCGATCGAGATCCGGCACCCGCTGGCGGCGACCCTGCGGGAGAAGGCGATCGAGGGCGGTCCCGACCCGCGTCCCCTGCTCGGCATCACCGCGCTGTTCGGCGAACTGGGCGAGAACGAGATCCTGGTGCGGACGGTGGGGCACTGGCTTGCCGGCCTGTACGAGGCCGGTGCCGCAAAGACGCTGGCACAAGCGGCGGAGACACTGGAGTTCTAAGGAACGCGGAGGCTCGTCGCAATTCGTTGCGATTGCCTATCGACCGGGAAAGGGCTGACCGGCTATAGGCGCTCCATTCTTGGAGTGCCAACCGATGTCGTCAGCCGTATCGTCCAGCCGCAACTTGGCGATCCTGCTTCTTGCGGGCGGCCTGATCGGCGCCGGTCTGCGCGCGGCGGTGGCAGGCGTCCCGGTGACTGGGCCCTATGTGAGCCTCGGCGCCGGGATCGACCTGCAGCAAGACGAGACGCTGAAGCCGATCCAGGGTCTGGAGCCGAGGCGCGAAGTGCATCTGGACCTGCCCGGCTTCGCCGGCGACGCCAGTGCTGGCTACGGCTTCGGCAACGGGCTGCGCGTCGAGCTCGAAGGCAACTACTTCAACGACCACGTCCGCAAGATCTCGTTCCCGGGCGACGAGATCCGTCGCGCCGGCGGCTACCAGCAGCAGTATGGCGGTTTTGCCAACGTGCTGTACGACATCTCGGTCGCCCTCCCGGTCACGCCTTATGTCGGCGTCGGCATCGGCGGCCAGATCATGGAGTTCGACAACCTCAACTCGTCCACGCCAGGGTTCCGCTTCCCCTGCAAGGGAGGCGCCAGCGAGATCGGGAGCTTCGCCTACCAGGCGATCGCCGGCGTGTCGCTGCCGGTTCCCTATGTGCGCGGACTGGCGCTGACGGCGGAGTACCGGTTCGTCGGCCTGCCCGATCCGTCGGACTCGATCCCCTTCGAGGTCTTCAGCGCCCGGACCGGCGAGTTGAAGGGCGAGGGCCGGGAACAGTTCGGCAACGTGTTCCACCATTCGATTCTGTTCGGCCTGCGCTATGCCTTCGATACCGCGCCCCCGCCGCCCCCGTTCCCGCCGCCGGTCGCTCCCGCCGCCCCACCGGCCGAGGCGCGCACCTACCTCGTGTTCTTCGACTGGGACCGTTCGGTATTGACCGCGCGGGCTCGCGAGATCGTCGCCCAGGCGGCCCAGGCCTCCACACATGTGCAGACCACGCGCGTCGAGGTCGACGGCTACACCGACACCTCGTCCATCCACGGCGGCGCACGCGGCGCACGCTACAACCAGGGCCTGTCGATCCGTCGCGCCACCTCGGTCAAGGCCGAGCTGATCCGCGACGGCGTGCCGGGCACGGCGATCGACATCCACGGCTACGGCGAGACCCACCCGCTCGTCGCCACCGGCCCGAACACGCGCGAGCCGCAGAACCGTCGCGTCGAGATCATCCTGCACTGAGCCGGCTCGGGTCGCGCCTGCGGCATTGCGTGCCGACGACCGCCTCGATACGTTGTCGCAACGGCATGCAAACGGTTGCGGACGGTGCTCATGGGAATGGTCGGCCGGATCGGGTGGAGCGCTGCGTCGGCACGGCAGCGCCTGCTCGATGACCAGCTGGCCCGGCCCCTGGTCGAGCAGCGCGCCCGGCTGGCGATCATGGCGATGCGGCTCGAGCAGGCCGGGCAGGTCGCCCTGCTGCGGGCGCTGACAGGCCGTGCGAGCGCGGATCCACGCTACCGGCCGGTGCTGCGCACGCTGCTCGACAGGACGCTCGCTGCCGAGCCGGCCGAACCGATCTCGTCCGCTCCGGGTCGACTGGTGCCCACCGCGAGCGGCCGGGTCAGTTGCCGAGCCTGACCATCGCCAGGCCGTAGAGCAGCAAGGCGAACAGGAGCAGCACCACCAGCACGGCGCGGTTGCGGCCGCGACGCCGACGCTCGATCTCGGCGCCCCGCGCGGTGTCGTCGAGCTCCGCCGGTTCAGGCAAGCAGCCGGTCCACGCACACGGCCACGAACAGCAGCGCCAGGTAGAGCAGCGAGTAGCGGAACGCCTGCCGGGCCGGCTTGTCGTTTGTCAAGCTGGTGCCGGTCGCGTCCTGCCGGTCGCGCAGCACGCGAACGGCACAAAGGAGGAACCCGGCATCGAGCAGCACGGTTGAAAGGAGGTAGATCCGTCCGGTCAGCCCGAGCAGCGCAGGGGCGAGCGAGGTTGCGGTCAGCAGCACGGTGTAGAGCAGGATCTGCCAGCGCGTGTGACGGGGCCCCTTCACCACCGGAAGCATCGGTACGCCGGCGTTGCCGTAGTCCTTGCAGGCATAAAGGGACAGCGCCCAGAAATGCGGCGGGGTCCAGAAGAACACGATCAGGAACAGCAGCACCGGCAGCAGGCCGATCTGTCCGGTCGCGGCGGCCCAGCCGATGATCGGCGGGAACGCGCCGGCGGCACCGCCGATGACGATGTTCTGCGGCGTCGAGCGCTTCAGCCACATCGTGTAGACCACGACGTAGAACAGGATGGAGAACGCGAGCGAGGCGGCGGCGACCCGGTTGGTGGCGAGGCCCATCAGCAGCACCGAGAACACGCTGAGCCCGATGCCGTAGGCGAGCGCATCGTCGGGCGCGATGCGTCCGGCCGGCACCGGGCGCCTGACGGTTCGCTGCATCAGGGCGTCGATGTCGCGGTCGTACCACATGTTGATCGCCCCTGCCCCGCCGGTGGCGATGGCGATGCACAGGATGGCGACGAGGGCGACCAGGGGATGGACGTGCACGGGTGCAATGAACAGCCCGATCGCGCCGGTGAACACCACCAGGGTCATGACGCGCGGCTTGAGCAGCGCGAACCAGTCACGGGTCTCGGTGCCAAGGCCGCCGGCAACCGGCGCGGCGAGCAGGCCGCTCATCGAACCGTTCCCGCACCGACCGGAGATGGCAGGGGCCAGTCGCGGCCGGCGACGTCACGGGACACGGCCGGCACCGTGCGACCGCGCAGCACGGCGGCGACCACGAGAGCGAACACCAGCACCGACAGGCTGGTCAGCGCGGCGCCAAAGGCGGCGAGCGTCGCCTGCGGCAGCAGCGCGAGGCCGGCACCCGCCGACAACAGCCAGAACTGCAGCCGTCCCGGGAACTGCGGATAGATGCGGCCGGTCACGGTGCCGATCCACCAGTAGGCGCCGGCGAACATCGCGAACACGGCAGCCAGCGCCGGCCCGTCATGCAGGGGCGCCGAGGCCCGCATCCCGGCCAGGGTGGTGCCCAGCAGGAGGACCATGAAGCCCAGAGCGTAGAGGCCCGGAACCTGCCCTGCCAGCGCCCGCGCACGCGGCGCCCGCCATAGCGTGGCGGCCCAGCAGCCGAGGATCGCCAGGGCAGGCAGGAGCATCGCCGCGCGCGACACGAGGTCGCCGGTGCCGGTCGTGCCGGACAGCAGCCGGTTGGCCCAGTCGAGCGCGCCGACGCCAGCGAGCAGCGCCATGGAGGCGAGCACGACCCGTCGCCCGACCAGGGGACGGCCGCCGAGACCGGACACGATCTCGCTCACCAGGCCGAGCCCGGGCAGGATCATGATCGCGTCGCCGGGCGCGCCAAGGAACCGGAACAGGTGCTGCACCGGGGAGGACGGCGTCATGCCGCCGGAAGCCGACAGGGTCAGCGCCGCCAGCAGCAGCGGCACCGTGAACAGCACCAGGAGGGCCGCGATCATCTGCGACCAGGCGAACATCGGCATCGCGCCGAGGCTCATGCCGAGCGCGCGCATGTTCAGCATCGTGGCAACCAGGTTGGCCGAATAAAGCAACATCGCGAGGCCGGACACGTAAAGTGCCGCGAGCGGCAGGACGGCCTGCTGCCCCGGCAGCAGCCCGCACAGCACCATCACGAACCCGGCTGCGGTGAGCAGCAGCGACAACGCGGCCAGGCGCGGGAAGGCGGTGTCGGGTGCGCCGATCTGGAGCGGCACGATGGAGGTGCCGTATCCGCCGAGCAGCGCCGGGATCGCCGCGAAGGCGACCATGATCGGGCCATGCTGCAGGGCGACGATGCGCCAGGCGCCAGCATGCGGCTCCTGCATCAACGATGGCACGTGCAGGCACAAGGACAGGACGGCGCCGACCATTCCGGCCAGGATCGCCAGCAGGATGAACCCGGTCCCGGTCCGGAGATGGCCCAGGCGGCCCGACAAACGCGACATGCTGCTCCTTGGGAGTTGGCCCGTGCGGGATCCGGTCCCGCTGCGGCACCCTACTGGTCTGCGCGAGCCGCGGGCATCATAGCTGCGCGAGCGCGTCCCGCCCTGGATCGTGCTGCCCCGTGCCGTGCTGCCCGCCGGTGTTCTGCAGGGTCACCAGGGTGAACAGGCCGAACGGCGGCACCGGCTCGAGCCGCGCCGACTGGAGATCGGGTTCGGGCAGCAGGGATTCCATGGCGAAATCCGGATGCCAGCCCAGCGAATGCGAGGCGCGCGCCATGCCGCGCTCCACCGCGAGGCGCAAGCCGCCGGGAGCGAGGAAATGGTTCACGAATAGGATGTGGCCACCGGGACGCACCACCCGCTTCAGCTCCGCCAGTAGCCGGCGCGGATTCGGCACCACAGAGGCCACGAACATGGCGACCGCGATGTCGAACGCTGCATCGGCGAAGTCGGTCGCCTCGGCGTCCATCTCGAGCAGCGCCTCGACATGCGGCAGGCCATCCGACGCCACCCGGTGCCGGGCACGGGCCAGCATGGCGCCGGACAGGTCGATCCCGGTGATCCGCTTGGCGGGCTCGTAGTGCGGCAAGGCAAGGCCGGTGCCGACGCCGACCTCCAACACGCGGTTGCCGGGCAGCCGGTTCACCGAGGCGACCGCCCGCCTGCGACCGAAGGCGGAGATGCCGCCGAACACGCCGTCATAGACCCCGGCCCAGCGCTGGTAGGCTGCCCTCACCGCGTCCGCATCGAGCGCCGACCGCGGCGACGGGACGACCGGCGCGCAATCCGGCGGCTCCGACAGGGTGCCCGGACCGCTCACCGGGAGCACCGGTGTCTGCGGACGCCAAGACCCGGGTGCCGCGCAGCGGGCGGAGTCGATCTGGTTCTCATCGGGGCGCGTGCCTCATGGGAGCACATCTGTGCCCTGCCCCGGCGCCGCCATCAAGAGTGCGCGCTTGCGGCGCCCCGCACGGGACCGAGAGTTTGCCGCCGGAGGGCGATCCCGGCTATTCTGAGACCACCTTCCGAAGGAGATCGTGCCGATGCTGGTCTGGAGCATGATCATCATATCGGTGGTGGTGTGGCCGTCGATCTGGCTCTACTACTTCCGCGTGGAACTGTATGAGTGGTACGACAACCGCTTCGGGCCTGACCGCGAGAAGAAGCAGGTCAAGATGAACCGCCCGAAGATGTACGAGTAGGCACGGAGCCCGTTCAGCCGGGACGGTGCAGCCGGGCCTCGATCCGATCCCAGATCAGGCCGGCGGTGTTGATGCCGTCGAAGCGGTCGATCTCCTGCAGGCCGGTGGGCGAGGTGACGTTGATCTCGGTGAGCCAGTCGCCGATCACGTCGATGCCGACGAAGGTCAGGCCGCGGTCGCGCAGCATCGGGCCGATGCGCCGGCAGATCTCCTGCTCCCGCGCGGTCAGCCGAGACTGTCCAGCCACGCCGCCGACGTGCATGTTGGAGCGCGCCTCGCCCTCCGCCGGGACCCGGTTGATGGCGCCGATCGGCTCGCCGTCGGCCAGGATGATGCGCTTGTCGCCAGCCCGGACCGCCTTCTCGTAGCGCTGGATCATCAGCGGCTCGCGCGAGCGGGAGAAGAACATCTCCAGCAGCGAGGCGAGGTTCTCGTCGTCCTCGCGTATGCGGAACACGCCGGCGCCGCCGTTGCCGAACAGCGGCTTGACGATGATGTCGCGGTGCTCGGCGCGGAAGTCGCGGATCGCCTGGAGGTCCCAGGACACCAGGGTGGGCGGCATCAGGTCGGGGAAGTGCGTCACCAGCAGCTTCTCCGGCGCGTCGCGCACCGAGCGGGGATCGTTCACCACCAGCGTGCCGCTGCCGTCTGGCTTGTGGACGTGCTCCAGCATGTGGGTGGCGGTGATGTAGGCCATGTCGAAGGGCGGATCCTGTCGCATCAGCACCACGTCGACCATCGACAGGTCGAGCACCTGCTCGTCGCCCAGGGTCGCGTGCGCGCCTGCGACGCGCTGCACCGTGACGGGCCTGGCGCGCGCGGTCAGGCGCTCGGTGCGCGCGGTTCCGACAGCCGCCTTGCCCTCGCGCAGGCTCATCGCGCGCACGTCGTAGAGCCAGAGCCGGTGCCCACGCGCCTGCGCCTCCAGCATCAGCGCGAAGGTGGAGTCGCCGTTGATGTCGATGCCGTGGATCGGGTCCATCTGCACCGCGATCTTCAGGGAGGTGGCCATGGTGGCGGTCCTTCAGGGGCCGAGGTGGGCGCGCAGCCAGTCGGCGACGGTGGCGTGCCACTGCAGCGAATTGGCGGGCTTCAGAACCCAGTGGTTCTCGTCCGGGAACACCAGCAGGCGGCTGTCGATCCCGCGACGCTGCAGCGCGTCGAACGCGCCGAGCCCCTGCTCGAGCGGAATGCGGTAGTCGTGGCCGCCATGGATAATCAGTTGCGGCACCCGCCACGACGCGACGTGGGCAGCAGGGTTGAAGCGCTCATAGGCGGCGGGATCGCTCCAGGGGGTGTGGCCTGGACCGCCGTGCTCCCACTCGGCGAACCACAGCTCCTCGGTGCTGAAGCCCATCATGCGGTCGTCGAACACGCCGTCATGGGTGACCAGGCACTTCCAGGGCGCGGTCCAGTTGCCGGCGATCCAGTTCACCATGAACCCGCCATAGGAGGCGCCGAGCGCGCAGGCGCGGCCGTCATCGAGGAACGGGTAGCGGGCGAGGGCCGCGGCCCAGCCCTTCCGGAAATCCTCCAGCGGCCGGTCGCCCCAGTGGCCGGAGATCGAGTCCGTGAAGGCCTGGCCGTAGCCGGTGGAGCCGTGGAAGTCGATCATCACCGCGGCGTAGCCGAGGCCGGCATAGAATTGCGGGTTCCAGCGGTAGGACCAGTCGTTGCCGAACGAGCCCTGCGGGCCGCCATGGATCAGGAACGCCACCGGGTAGCGCTGCCCGGGACGGTAGCCGTCCGGGTGGACCACGTAGCCGTGCACGGTCTCGTCGTTCCAGCCCTTGAAGGTGAACTGCTCGGCCGGCGCCATCTCCACGCCTGACAGCCGGTCGGCGTCGACATGGGTCAGCTGCACCGCCTGCCCGCCGGTGACGGGCAGGCGCCAGAGCTGCGCCGGGCTGTCGAGCGCGTCGCGCTGGATCACGAGGGCGTCGCCGGCCAGCACGGCGTCGGACACGTGGCCCTGATCGGTCAGGGCGGTGACGTGGCCAGAGGCAGCGTCGAGCGCGAACAGCTTCGACTGTCCCAGCTCCTCCGCGGTGACGAACAGGGTGCGGCCATCCCTCGACCACAGCAGCGTTTCCGCCGAGCGGTCCCAGTGCGGGTCGATCTCACGGGTGGCGCCGGTGCGAAGGTCCATCACCATCACGCCGAAGCGGTCGGCCTCGAAGCCGGGGCGCTTCATCGCCCGGTAGGCGAGCCGGGTGCCGTCCGGCGAGACCACCGGCCCCGCGTCCGTGGCCTTGTTGGCGGCGGTCAGGTTGCGCGGCGGCGCGGAGCCGTCGGTCGGGCTGCGAAAGATGTCGAAGTTGGTGCTCCACGGCTCGGAACGGCCGGCGATGCGGACGGAGAAGAACACGCTGCCGCCGTCCGGGCTGATGGCGTAGTCGGCGTCGTCGCCGAACGGCTTGGCGGGCGTGTCGCCGTCGACGCCCTTCATCAGCGGCACCGGCTGCCCGGTGGCGACCCCGGTCCCGTCCAGCGCCAGCGCGAACAGGTGGTTGCGCGTGCCGTCCGCCCACTGGTCCCAGTGCCGGACGAACAGGTGGTCGAACACCATGCCGTCAGCGCGGCCCGCCTTCTGGCGGTCCTGCCGCGCCCTGGTGTCGTCGGCAGAGTCCGTGTCCGGATACACCGCCAGCGACACCACCAGGTGCGTGTTGTCGGACGAGATCCGGAATCTGGACACGTCGGCCGCGAGGTGCGTCACCTGCACCGGCGGCCCGCCGGCGACGGGCAGGCGCCACACCTGGTCCGAGCCGCCGCGGCCGGAAATGACATACAGCGCGCGACCGTCGGCGGACCAGCGCATCTGGGTGGCGTCGCGGTCGGCGCCCGCCAGCACGGAAGGCTCCGCGCCGGAGCCGGTCAGCGACAGCAGCCGCACCGAGTTGATGCCCTTGTTGCCGCCAAGATCGGTGGCGCGCTGCGCGAAGGCGACGGTGGTGCCGTCTGGGGACACCTGCGGGTCGGACAGCCGGTCCAGCCCGACCAGGTCCTGGGCGGTGAAGGGACGGGCCAGGGCGGCGGGTGCTGCGGCGGACAGGACGGTGCCGAGCAGCAGGGCGGCGCTGCGACAGCAGGAAGAGGGCGCGGTCATGGGTCCGCTCTATGTCACGGATAGGCGATGGCAGTCACCTCCAGCAGCACCGGGCCGCGCGGCGTCAGAAGGCGCACCTCGTCGCCGACCCGGGCTCCCATGAGAGCGCGCGCCACGGGTGCCGCGAGGCTCACCTGTCCCCGGTCGCGCTCGGCCTCGTCGACGCCGACCACGGTGACGGTGTGGGCGTCGTCGTTCTCGTCGAGATAGGTCACGGTGGCGCCGAAGAACACGCGGTCGCGCCGGGTCTGCGCGGCGGGATCGACCGGTTCTGCCTTGTCGATCCGCCTGGTCAGAAAGCGGATGCGCCGGTCGATCTCGCGCAGCCGCTTCTTGCCATACAGGTAGTCGCCGTTCTCGGAGCGGTCGCCGTTGCCGGCGGCCCAGGACACGATCTCGACGATGCCCGGCCGCTCCTCGCGCAGGAGCTGGCGCAGCTCGGCTTCCATGCGGGCGAGGCCGGCTGGCGTGACGTAGCGTCCCACGCCCGGGGGCAGGCCCGGCGTGGTCGCGTCGTCGTCGTCATCGAGGTCCATGGCTTGCTGATCGCCCGGTCCCGGCGGCAGCGTCAAGCCGCGCCAGCCCGGGCCGGCGCGTCCCCGAGCGGTTCGATACGATACAATATCAGTCAGGCATTTTCCCGTTTATGTGACATTTCAGATTCGTTTCCCGATTGACCCTGCAATCTCCCACCCATACCGTCATCACGATTTCCTGAACAAGCTGTTACAAAAGGTAGGTTTTCGATGCGCATGAGGGATCTCACGCGGCGGGCGGCCTTGAGCCTGGGTGCCGCCGCCTGCGTGTCCGGACTTCTGGCGCAGGAAGCGAGCGCCGCGGGCACGGTGACGATCGGCGGGCAGATGCAGGGACCGACGCAGTTCATCGAGTACGTCAGCGCGACCTTCGGCGGCGCACCGCTGGCGAGCGTGGAGTTCAGCATCCAGCCGAAGGCGGGCTCCTTCACCCGCCCGATCACGGCCGCCGCCTCGGCGGGCTTCCTCGCCGCGCACGGGGCGCTGAACGGCAGCACCGTAGTGGTGCCCGTGTTCGGGCTCTACGCCGGCAGCACCAACCTGGTGACCCTGACCTTCTTCTTCACCGACGGGTCGAGCACCCAGTCGGTGGTGCCGATCAGCACGCCCGGCTACACCGATCCGTGCGGCGACCTGAACGTCCCAAAATTCACCCAGAACCGTGCGTCCACCAGCGACCTGAACTTCGACTACTTCCTGCTCAAGGACTATTGCAGCACTAACTCGCCGCAGATCTACGACACAGATGGCAACCTGCGTTGGACCGGCACCGGCATGAATAACACCCTGCCGGCGGTGTTCTACAACAACGGCATCTACATCTCCGACGGCGCCACCGGCGTCGAACGGCTTGAGCTGTATGGCGGCCTGACCAAGATCGGCGACTACGCCGCCAGCCAGGGGGTGTCGTCCACGGGGCCGCACAACTTCGACATCGGCCGCAACGGCATCGTGCTCAACGTGAACACCACCGCTTATGCGGAGTCGACGGCCCTCGAGATCGACGGCACCAGCGGGGCAGTGCTGAACCGCTGGGACATGGACAAGATCATCGGTGCCGCGATGACCGCCGGCGGCGACGATCCGAGCCAGTTCGTGGCGGCGACCCCGGCCGATTGGTTCCACATGAACGCCACGACCTACAACCCGGCAGACAACACCCTGATCGTGTCCAGTCGCGAGAACTTCGTGATCGCGGTGGACTACGACACGCCGGCGGACGGGGTGAAGAAGATCCACTGGATCCTGGGCGACACCACCAAGAAGTGGTACCAGTTCCCGTCACTGCGCAAGTTCGCGCTGACGACGCCGACCGGCACGCTGGTGCCGATCGGGCAGCACGCACCTTCGATCGACAGCCACGGCAACCTGCTGCTGTTCAACGACGGCCTGGGCAGCGACTTCCAGGTTCCGGCCGGGATCTCCCGCACCTACAGCGAGGTGGACAGCTACGCGATCAACACGGCGGCGATGACCGCGACCGAAGTATTCAGCTACGACCGGTCGCCCTCGCTCTACGCCTCCTTCTGCAGCAGTGCCTACGAGGCGGCGCCCGGGAACTTCCTGGTCGACTACGCAACTGCCAACAACGACACGCTGGTGGACATTCAGGGCATCGGCAACCTGAACAAGGTCGTGTTCGACCTGCAGTATCCCGAGCCCAGCACATGCAGCGGCGGCTGGAACGCGGTGCCGCTCCTGAGCCAGCCGATCCTGTACTACTAGGCGTCGGGCGTCCCTGATGCGGCTCAGAGCCGCATCAGGGCGAACTCCACCCGCGCGTCCAGCACCGCGTCCGGCTGGAGGACCACGAGCCCGCGATCCTCGATCTCGGGATGGTTGATCGCGTCGGTCATGTTGCTGGCCGGCTCGACCGCGACGTAGGGCCGTCCGGGCGGCGTGAACACCACCAGGTGGTCGAACGGCGCCATCGCCGTCACCGTCAGCGCCAGGCCGCGGGACGGCCAGCGCAGGAAGGCAGAATGGTTCCAGCCGCTGAAGCAGTTGTCGAGCGGCGGCCCTGAGACCGCGCGCATCGGCGAGAACCGCCGGTCGCCTGCCACCGGCACCCGCGACCGCGGGAGCGCGTCCGGTCCCACCTCCCAAACGTCCCTGGCCGAGAAGCCGAGCTCCAGGTCAGCGTCGCGCGGGAAGAACGGGTGGAAGCCGAGGCCGACCGGCTGCGGGCGGCGGTCGGTGTTGCGGACGGTGATGTGCACCGACAGCCCGTCCTCGCGCAGCGCGTACTCGATCTCGGCACGGTAGCAGAACGGCCACTGTCCGGGCGGGTCGCGCGGGGGCGCGTGGTCGAGTGCCAGCACGGCACGTCCCGGGGTCTGTTCCAGCACCGCCCAGGGACGCTCCCAGGCGTTGCCGTGGATGGCGTGCGGCTCGCCGCCGAAGTTGCGGTCGAGCTGGAAGCTCTCGCCGCCGAACGAGAACCGGCCGTCGGCGACGCGGTTGGAGAACGGGATCAGCGGGTAGGCGGCGACCGCCTCGCCGCGCTGCGCCGCCAGCTTGGGATCGGCCACGGGGTGGAAGATCGCCTGGTGTTCCCGGGTCCAGGCGCCGACCGCACCGCCAAGCTCCGGCCGCAACACCACCGTGCAGGGCCCCGCCTTCAACTCGATCATGCACCGAACTCCTTGCGCGTCGCGATCACGGAGCTGCAACGGGCGGCGCCGCGTCCCGTTCGACCGGCGGGGCGTTCTCAGTCCGCGCCGGCTCCGGACAGGTTGAACCTGCCCTGCATGACCGGGACGCAGGCGCCGCCGACCCGCACCTCGTGCACCCGGCCACGTTCCTTGAGCGCCACCACCGACAGCAGGCTCGGCCGGCCCATGTCCATCCCCTGCCCCACCAGAAGCTCCAGCCGCGCATCCGGCTGCTCCAGCAGTGCGGCCTGCAGGGCGCCGACGGCCGCGGTGGCGCTGCCGGTGGCCGGGTCCTCGGCGATGCCGTCGGCGGGTGCGAACATGCGCGCCTGGAGCTGGGCCGGACCCTCGTCGGCGGCCACGGCGCGGGTGTAGGCGTACAGGCCGGCGACGTCGTGCCCGGACAGCAGCGACGCCATCGCCGCCGGGTCGGCGGAGGCCCGACGCAGCGCCGCCCGCGTGGCGAGCTCCACCGCAAGGAACGGCAGGCCGACCGACACGATCTCGGGCTCGTGGCGGCTGGTCAGGATGTCGCCGGGGTGCAGCGAGAGGGTCGCCGCCACCGCCGCGGCATCGTGACAACTGCCGCGGGCCAGCGGCGCCGGCGCAGTCAGTTCCGCGCCGACCACCTGCCCGTCCTGCCGCAGCAGCCGGACCGGCACCAGGCCGGCGGCTTCCTCGAACAGGAACCGGTCCGGGCGCGGCTGGTCGCGGCACTCCTGCGCCAGCACGTAGGCGGTGCCGACGTTGGGATGGCCGGCGAACGGCAGCTCCTGCACCGGGGTGAAGATGCGCACCCGCGCATGGTGCGCGGGGTCCGCCGGCGGCAGGACAAAGGTGGTCTCGGAATAGTTGAACTCGCGCGCGACCGCCTGCATCTGCGCGGTCGACAGGCCAGCGCCGTCCAGCACCACCGCCAGCGGGTTGCCGCCGAACATCTTGTCGGTGAACACGTCCACCGTGACGAAGCGCCGTTCCATGCCGCACTCCCCTCCGGCTCCCACGGTCCTGGAAGCCGGTCGTTGATGCAAGCGGCTGGACACGTCCAGGATGACGGATCTCGAATCGCGCCGGAGGCCGCGCCATGAGCACCCCCGATATAGCCTGCGTGCTGCGGCCGGGAGCGCTCAACGGTGAGCGTCCGGCCTGGGATGCGGAGCGGCGGCTCCTGTTCTGGGTCGACCTGCGGCAGCCGGCGCTGCACGCGTTCGATCCGGCGAAGGGCGAGGACCGGCACTGGGAGATGCCGGCCTGGATCGGCAGCTACGCCCTGACCGCCCGCGGCGCCTACGTCGCGCTGCGCACCGGGCTGTACGCGCTCGACTTCGAGCACGGGCACCTCGAGTTCCGTGCGCCGCCGCCGTTCGACCCGAGGCGGTTCCTGTTCAACGAGGGCGACTGCGACCGGCAGGGCCGGTTCTGGGCCGGGCCGATGTACCTGTCGCTGTCGCCGGGCGACCAGGTGCCGGACGCGCCGCGCTCGCTGCCGTTCTGGCGCTACGACTCGGGACGGTGGATCCCGGGAACCGTGCCGGTGCAGACCGCCAACAGCCTGGCCTGGAGCGTGGACGGCCGGCGCATGTATCACAGCGACACCGAGCGGAAGACGATCTGGATTTCCGACTACGACACCGAGGCGGGCCTGCCGTCGAACACCCGGCCGTTCGCGACCGTCGAGGTGCCGCAAGGTGGTCCGGACGGGGTGGCGGTCGACCGCGACGGCTTCCTGTGGTGCGCGGTGTTCGGCGGCGGACGGCTGATCCGGCTGGATCCGGAGGGTCGGGTCGAGCGCACGGTGGTCATGCCGGTGCAGTATCCGACCATGCCGGCGCTGGGCGGGCCGGAGCTGTCGACGGTGTACGTCACCTCGGCGTGCTGGCCGGTCGACCCCGAGGAGCGGGCGGGCCGGCCGCTGGAAGGCAACCTGTTCGCGTTCGAGGCGCCCTGCCCGGGCTTGCCGACGACCCGGCTCGCGGACGACGCTGCCTGAACGCCGGGAGGAGGAGATGGAGTTGAGCTGGATCGCGCCGCTGCGGCTCGAGGGCCGGCACGTCACGCTGGTCCCGTTGCAGCGCGGGCACCGCGACGGGCTGGTCGAGGCCGCCTCGGACGGCGCGCTGTGGGAGCTGTGGTATACCAGCGTGCCCACGCCGGATGGCATGGAAGCCGACATCGACAGGCGGCTCGCCTTCCAGGAAGAGGGCAGCATGCTGCCGTTCACCGTGACGGAGGCCGCGACCGGCACGATTCTCGGCATGACCAGCTACGGGCACATCGACGCGGCGGTGCGACGTCTGGAGATCGGCTGGACGTGGTACGCGTCGCGGGCGCAGCGCACCGCGGTCAACACCGAGGCGAAGCGGCTGCTGCTCGGCCACGCCTTCGAGACGCTGGACTGCGTGGCGGTCGAGCTGCGCACCCACGTGCTGAACGCGCAGAGCCGGCGCGCGATCGAGCGGATCGGCGCGAAGCTCGACGGCATCCTGCGCCACCACCAGCGCGCCCGCGACGGCACGCTGCGCGACACCTGCGTGTACAGCATCATCGCGCCGGACTGGCCGGCGGTGCGCTCGCATCTGGACTGGCAGCTGCGACGGCGGCAGTCTCCGCTGCCCTGAGACAGGAGCGCGTCATGAACAAGAAGGAACTGCTCGAGGCGTTCGAGCAGGAAGACCGGACCGACTACGGCAGGCGCTATCTGCTGCCATACTGGAAGGAGCACGCAGGACAACCGGGGGACGCCCTGCTCGGCGGCACGTTCCAGTCGAAGCATCTTGGGGTGATGTCGAAGTCGGCATCGGCGAAGATCGCAGCCGCACGTTCGGGAAACGCCGCGCGGGATTTTACCTCGACGACGATGCCGCCCGACAGCATCAGGAAGATCACGTCCTACCTTCTGCGCTACGCGATCGAGCAGCACGTTGCCGCCGGCCTGCCGTTCCGCAACTACCAGCTCGGCATCGCCGTGGCGTCGATGACGACTGCGGTTGACGCAGAGGCAGGCGGCGGGACGCAGAAGCAGGAACAGATCTTCCCCGTAGTCGGCATCAACACGCAGGGCCTAATCAACCATTTCCACGGCAGCGCCGAGTATCACGGCGGCGGCGTTTTCGTGGTCAACCAGAACGGCGACTGGATGAAGAAGGCCGCCTGAGGACGGCCGACGTCAGCCGCGCCGGCGGCCGCCACGCCGCTGCGCCGGGTCGTAGCCGCCTCCGCCGGGGCCGAGCGGCTCCGGGGTGCGCGACTTGGCGGTGCGGCCGCCGCGGGAGCTCGGCGTCGGCGGCGGCGGCTCCAGGCCGAGGTCGAGTGCCTCCAGCCGTTTGAGCTCGTCGCGCAGGCGGGCGGCGGTCTCGAACTCCAGGTCGGCGGCGGCGGCGCGCATGCGGCGCTCGATCTCGGCGATCGAGGCCTTCAGGTCCTTGCCGACCATGTCGGTGAGGCCCGCATCCTTGACCGGCGCCACGGTGACGTAGTCCTGCTCGAACACCGAGGAGATCGCCTCGCCGATATGCGTGCGCACCGATTGCGGGGTGATGCCGTGCGCGGTGTTCCAGTCGGTCTGGCGGCCGCGGCGGCGGTCGGTCTCCTCGATGGCGTAGCGCAGGCTGTCCGTCATGCGGTCGGCATACAGCAGCACGCGGCCGTCGACGTTGCGCGCGGCGCGGCCGATGGTCTGCACCAGCGAGGTGCGTGAGCGCAGGAAGCCTTCCTTGTCGGCGTCCAGGATCGCGACCAGCTGGCATTCGGGGATGTCCAGGCCCTCGCGCAGCAGGTTGATGCCGATCAGCACGTCGAACGCGCCGAGGCGCAGGTCGCGTATGATCTCGATGCGCTCCAGCGTGTCGACGTCGGAATGCAGATAGCGGACCTTGATGCCGCTCTCGGTCATGTACTCGGTGAGGTCCTCGGCCATGCGCTTGGTGAGCGTGGTGACCAGGATGCGGCCGCCGCGGCCGATCACCACGCGGCACTCGGCCAGCAGGTCGTCGACCTGCCGCTCCACCGGGCGGATCTCGGTCACCGGGTCGATCAAACCCGTGGGGCGGATCACCTGCTCGGCGAATACGCCCTGCACCCGGTCCAGCTCCCAGGGGCCGGGCGTGGCGCTGACGTGGATGGTCTGCGGGCGGAAGCGCTCCCACTCCTCGAACTTCAGCGGGCGGTTGTCGAGGCAGGACGGCAGGCGGAAGCCGAACTCGCTCAGGATCGACTTGCGGGCGTAGTCGCCGCGTTCCATGCCGCCGATCTGCGGCACGGTGACGTGGCTCTCGTCCACGATCAGCAGCGCGTCCTCGGGCAGGTACTCGAACAGGGTCGGCGGCGGCTCGCCGGGCTGCCGGCCCGACAGGTAGCGCGAGTAATTCTCGATTCCCTTGCAGGCGCCTGTGGTCTCGATCATCTCCAGGTCGAAGGTGCAGCGCTGCTGCAGGCGTTCGGCTTCCAGCAGCTTGCCGCCGGCGGTGAACTCGTCGAGCCGCCCGCGCAGCTCCTGCTTGATCAGCACGGTGGCCTGGTTCAGCGTCGGGCGCGGCGTGACGTAGTGGCTGTTGGCGTAGATGTGGATCTCGTCGAGGTCGGCGGTCTTCTCGCCGGTCAGCGGGTCGAACTCGATGATGGCCTCGATCTCGTCGCCGAACAGGGTGACCCGCCAGGCGCGGTCCTCGTTCTGCACCGGGAACACGTCGACGGTTTCGCCGCGTACGCGGAAGGTGCCGCGCGCGAAGCCGGCATCGTTGCGTCGGTACTGCTGCTCGACCAGCGCCTTGACCAGGGTGTCGCGGGCGATGGCGCCGCCCACCTGCATCTTCACCACCATGCGTGAATAGGTCTCGACCGAGCCGATGCCGTAGATGCAGGACACGCTGGCGACGATGATGACGTCGTTGCGCTCCAGCAGCGCCTGCGTGGCGGCGTGGCGCATGCGGTCGATCTGCTCGTTGATCGCGCTGTCCTTCTCGATGTAGGTGTCGGAGCGCGGCACGTAGGCTTCGGGCTGGTAGTAGTCGTAGTAGCTGACGAAATACTCCACGGCGTTCTCGGGGAAGAACTGCTTCATCTCGCCGTAGAGCTGGGCGGCCAGGGTCTTGTTCGGCGCCAGGATCAGGGTCGGCTTCTGCACCGCCTCGATCACCTTGGCCATGGTGAAGGTCTTGCCAGAGCCGGTGACGCCGAGCAGCACCTGGTCGCGCTCGCCGGACTCAATGCCCGCCACCAGCTCCCGGATCGCCGTCGGCTGGTCGCCGGCGGGCTCATAGGGCGACACGACCTTGAGCTGCCGGGTCTTCGGCTTGGCGGCCTGCCGCTTGGGCAGGAACATGTCGGTGTCGGGGTTGGTCGGCCGCGAGGGGCGCCCCGACTTCGGCATGGCCTTCGGCGCGGGCTTCGGGGCGGCGGTCTTCTGCAGCGTCGTCGACATGCCCCCAAGGTGGCGATCGTGCCCGGCTACAGCAAGCGGATTCGCCCCCGCCCGGCCCGGAACCCGGTCCCGATCCCGGCGCTGTCGGTCGGATGGCGGTGGTGCCGCAACCGGGTGATTCGGATGGACGTGCGGGACAAGGTGCTGGAGATCCATCACCGGCTGTGTCGGGCCTATGGCTGCCCGATCAGCTACTTCCATGCGCTCGACCCGCTGAGCGAGCTGGTGAGCTCGCTGCTGTCGCACCGCACGCGCAACGCCGACAGCGGCGCCGCCTTCAAGGCGCTGCGGGCCCAGTTCCCGGACTGGGCGGAGGTGGCGATGGCACCGGTGGCCGCCATCGAGACGGCGATCGTGCGATGCACCTGGCCGGAACAGAAGGCGCCGCGGATCCAGGCGATCCTGCGCGCGATCGAGGCGGAGCGCGGATCGCTGTCGCTCGACTTCCTGGCCGACATGACGGTGGAGGAAGCGCGTGCCTGGCTGGAACGGCTGCCGGGGATCGGGCCCAAGACCAGCGCCGCGGTGCTCAGCTTCAGTACCCTGCGACGGCCGGCGCTGCCGGTGGACAGCCACCACCACCGGGTGGCGATCCGCACGGGGCTGATCCCGGCGGCGCTGGCGGTCGGCCCGTCGCACCGGGTGCTGGCGGCGCAGCTGCCGCCGGACTGGGACGCGCAGCAGATCTACGACAACCACGAGGTGCTGATGCTGCACGGGCAGCGCTGCTGCTTCTTCCGCGGACCCGCCTGCGATCGGTGCCCGTTGCTCGACCTGTGCCCGGCCGGACAGGAGCGGCATGGTGCGGTGACAATGTTGCCCCGGGACCAGGTCCCGGTGGGTTGACGACGTCCGGACCGCGGGACGCTATTCGTCTCCGCACGCGGGACCACGCCGGTCCAGCAACTGGTCGAGCATCTGCTCGGTCCGGTTGAGGAAGTTGCGCGTGACCTGATAGTGCTCGGTGTCGCGGTAGGCGATCGGGCTGGGCGCACCGTCCGCCATCAGGAAGATCGCGGCCTGCGGGTAGGCCATCAGTATCGGCGAGTGCGTGGCGATCACGAACTGGGCGCCATCCTGCACCAGCTGGTGCAGCCGGGACAGGAACGAGAGCTGCCTGATCGGCGACAGTGCCGCCTCCGGCTCGTCGAGCAGGAACAGCCCGGCACCGCGCAGCCGGTTCATGAACAGGGCGAAGAACGACTCGCCGTGCGACTGCTCATGCAGCGACCGGCCGCCGAAGCCGTCGATGATCCTGGCGCCGGCACCGGGCTCGCTGTCGAGCGCCTCGATCTCGGTCGCCACGTTGAAGAAGCTCTCGGCGCGCAGGAAGAAGCTGTCGCGGACCCGGCGCGGACTTCGACTCAGCCGCAGGAACCCGGCGAGCCGCGAGTGCGAGCCGCGGGTCGAGAAGCTGAAGTTGCGGCTGCCGCCTTCGGCGTTCAGGCCGCACCCGACCGCGATCGCCTCCAGCAGCGTCGACTTGCCGGCGCCGTTTTCGCCGACCAGGAAGGTGACCGGCTGCTCGAACTCCATCGCGTCGAGGCCGCGTATGGCCGGGATGGTGAACGGGTAGTCGGCGAACGACGGAACCCGGTCGCGCAACAGGGTCGCACGCAGCAGGAAGTTCCGTTCGTCCCGGTCCGGCATCAGGCGGTTCGGCCGAAGGGATCGCGAACCAGGGCGCTCGTCTCCGGCACCCGGCTGCCGGCCCAGGTCAGCCGCCACAACCCGCCCTGCCGCAGGTTCTGCACCAGGCTCGGCCGGAAGGCGACCAGGCAGATGCCGCCCGGGTGGCGCACCGAGGGGTAGATCAGGCCGTTGCTGCCGAGCCCCTGCAGGCGCCTCGCCAGCACCTGGCCGGCCGGATAGGCGGTGAGGGTGTCGTCACCCAGCACACCGTCGGGCATCCGGTCGACCTCGCCGGCGCCGCGCAGGTCGTGGAACGGCCCGATGAAGTCGGCGATCAGCTCGGCATAGTCGACATGGGTGTCGTAGCGCCCGATCGCGTCGAGCTCGCGGGTCAGGTGGTAGGCGACCTCGCCCAGGGAGGTCGGCGTGTCCCAGCCGCAGTACCAGGCGCCGCGTTGACCATCGTTGAAGCGGTTGCCACCAGGGCGGACATGGGTGAAGGCCGCGTTGACGAAGCTGTCGTTCGGCCGCCCGAACACCAGCTCGCGCGGATCCAGTCCCGGCATGCCGCTGCCGGAGGCCTGGATCCGGCCGTTGGTCACCCCTTCCAGTGCGGCGAGGTCGTCCAGCGCTTCCGGCGTCGCCGCCAGCGGCGCCAGCACCGGCGGCTTCAGGCGGCCGCTCGGGATCAGCCGGACCGTGTCGCGCTGCACGATGTCGGCGACCGGCGGCGTCGGCTCGTCGCACAGATCCGGCCCGGCCTCCGGCTCCAGCATGTCCATCGCCTAGAGGCCACCGCGCAGCGCGTCGACGTGGTTGCGTATCTCCAGCAGGCCGGGGATGCCGCGCTCGACCGCCACCACGAGCGGCGGGCGGCCGCCGAACAGCGCGCCGCGGTTCGGCAGGCGGATCCAGTCGTCGGCAAGCGGCTCGGAGAACAACAGGCGCAGGCCCTTGAAGATGCCGATCATCACGCTGATCCGGGTCAGCATGTCCTGCGACAGCCGCAGCGTCCGGTCGGTACGCCCCTGCTTTTTCAGCCGGAACCAGGAGCGTTCCGACATGTCGCCCAGCAGCAGGCAGGTTTCCTCGGTGGTCAGCCGCCACAGCTCGGTGAGCCGGATCATGCCCTCGACCGCCGACGGCGTCAGGTGCTGGCGCGTGGCCGCGTCAGACAGGTTGACGCTGCTGGCCGGGATGGGGATCACCGTCGGCCGGTTGTCCTGGATCGCGTGCATAGTGCCTCCTGGCATTTAATATGCTGCCAAATGTCAGGTAAATCAACCCTTGTCGCAAAACCGCGTCTCGGCGCCAGCTTGACTGTCCCAACCGCGTTGCGCACATGCGCTGGATGCCAGAGCCCGTCCCTGTCCCCGATCCGTTCGTCGTGCCGGAAGAAGCGAGTGCCGCGGAAGCCATCGCCGCGATCGGCGAGGAGCTGGCCGTGTTCGACGACTGGATGGAGCGCTACCAGTACATCATCGAGCTGGGCCGGGCCCTGCCGCCGTTCCCGAAGCGGTGGGCGGACGACCAGCACCGGGTGCCGGGATGCCAGAGCCAGGTGTGGATGGAGTCCGCGGTGTCGGCCGACCGGGTGCGCTTCGCCGGTGCGTCCGACGCCGCGATCGTGTCCGGCCTGGTGGCGCTGCTGCTCCGCGTCTACTCGGGACGGAGTGCCGCGGAGATCCTGGCGACCGATCCCGTATTCCTGAGGGATCTTGGGCTGCTGGAAGCGCTGTCCGCCAACCGTGGCAACGGCATCGCGTCGATGGCCAAGGCGGTGCAGCTGGCTGCGCGGGCGGCGACGGTCACCGCGGACTGAGCGGCCAGGACCGGTCCACCCGGCGCCGTCGGGCCGCGCCCAGGCTTCTGGGCCGCCGGTTCAGCGTATGCAGCACGTCCCGGGTGGCCTCCGACGCGCCGAGGCGGCGATAGGCGTCGTACAGCCGGTCATAGGTGCGGGCGTGGGCCGGAACCGGATGGAACGCCACCCGTCCGGTGCCGCCGTATCGTCGGGCGCCCTCGGCGTAGTCCGCGACCATGCCGGCGGCGACAGCGCCGTGGATCGCGGCGCCGATCGCCGTCGGGTTCCGGATCGACGGCACCTCGATCTCGCGGCCGGTGATGTCCGCCATGAGCTGCACCAGCAGCGGGTTGTTATGCGCGAGGCCGCTGGTCAGCAGGACGGTGCCGATCTCCAGGCCGCCTGCGGCCATGTGGTCGATCACGGTGCGGGCACCGAAACAGGCGGCTTCCAGCAGGGCACGGTAGATGCCCGCGGCGGTGGTGCCCATGGTCAACCCGGCCAGCACCCCGCTCAGCCCGGAGTCGCCGAACGGGACGCGGTTGCCGCTCCACCAGTCGAGCGCCAGCACGCCGTCTCCGCCGGGCGGGAGCTGCGCTGCCGCCTCGTTGTAGGCGTCGAAGCCGGCATCGGTATCCGGGCCGCGCGGGAAGGTGCGCACGAACCAGGACAGCATGTCGCCGAAGCCGGCCTGGCCCGCCTCGTAGCAGCGCAAGCCCGGCAGCGCCGCGTTGTCGGCGACCGCCTCTAGGCCGTGCGGCAGCGCGCCCGGCTTGTTGTCCAGGAGCAGGAACACGGCCGAAGTGCCGAGGGCTGCGACCAGCACGCCGGGCTTCACGGCGCCCACCGCCGGCAGCACCGCGTGCGAGTCGATCACCGCCACGGCGACGACCGCCTCGCCCTTGATGCCGGTGCGCGTGCGCCACGAGTCGGACAGGTGGCCCGCCGGCGTGCCGACCGGATGCGGTGGCGTCAGGCGCTCGTCGAGCCCCGGCGTCACCCCCTGCGGGTAGCCACGCTCGTGGTCAAAATGGGCCTTGTAGGCGGCGAAGTCGAGGCTGCGCATCTCCCGGCCGGTAAGCTGCCAGACCAGCCAATCGCCGCCCTCGATGAACCGCCCGGCTTCCTCCCACAGCGCGGGCGCTTCCGCGGCGACCTGGGCCGCCTTCGCCAGCATCCATTCGCCGGACAGCCTGCCGCCGCAGTGGTCGAGGAAGCGCCCGCCGCGCGCGTTGATTGCATCCGCATACGGCTGGGCGGCAGCGTGCTTCCACAGCTTCACGTAGGCATGCGGATCGTGCGGATGCAGCCCGGCGAGCGCGGTGCCGTCCGCACGGGCCGGCAGCGGCGAGCTCGCGGTGAAGTCGACGCCGATGGCGGCGATCTCCCGGCCGGCGCCGATCGCACCCAGAATGGCCTCCGCCGCCTGGAGGTAGTCTTCCGGGTCCTGCAGCGCGAAGCCCGCCGGCAGACGGGTACCGTCCGGCAGGCGGCTGGTGATCACGCCGTGGCGGTAGGGGTGGGCGTGGTGCGCTTCCTCCCGCCCGGTTTCGGCGTCGAGGAGCACGCCACGCGCCGACTCGGTGCCGTAGTCCAGCCCGATCAGGTAGCGACGGCTGTCGGGGATCGCGGTCGGCCCGGTTCGCTTCACCAGACCGAGTAGCCGGCGTCGGCCACCACGATGGCGCCGGTCATCAGGCTGGACGCGTCGGAGGCGAGGAACAGCGCCACCGCGGCAACCTCCTCGGCGGTTCCGGCACGACGCATCGGCGTGTTGTCCATCCAGATGTCGGCGAGTGCCGGGATGCGCAGCGCCGCGCCGGACATCGCGGTGTCGATGTAGCCGGGCGCGATGCCGTTCACGCGCACGCCACGCTCCGCCCATTCCCCGGCAAGCGAGCGGGTCATGTGGTGCACCGCGGCCTTGGCGGCGTTGTAGTGCGCCTGGCGCTGCGGCCGGTTCGAGATCAGTCCCGACATCGAGCCGGTGGTGACGACGCTGCCGCGGCCGCGCGCCAGCATGTGCCGGCCGAAGGCGCGGCAGCTCCAGAACACGCCGTTGAGGTTAACGTCCATCATCCCGAGCCACGTGGCGTCCTCCATGGTCTCGCCCGGCTGGTCGGGACCGGTGATGCCGGCGTTGGCGAACAGGATATCGACCGGGTGCTCGCGGTTGATCTCGGCCGCGACCCGCTCCACCTCGTCGGACCGGGTGACGTCGAGCAACTCGCCACGCGAGGGATGACCAGCCTGTTCCAGCGACCCCAGGCCGGACGCCAGCACCGCCTCGTCGCGGTCGGACACGACGACGCGTGCTCCCGCCTCGGCAAAGGCGTGTGCCGCCGCGAGCCCGATGCCGCGGCCGCCGCCGGTCACGAACGCGGTGCGGCCGTCGAGCCGGAACTTCTCGAGATACATCTGCTGCTCCTGCAGGGGCGCATAGGGCGCGCTATTTCGGATAGCCGGCCTGTTTCATCGTCCGCGCCGTCGATTGCTGCGCCCGCTGCATCGCCTGCTCCACGGTAGTCTGGCCGGTCACCACTGCCGCCACGTCCTGGCCGGCCAGAGTGCCGATGCCCTGCCATTCCGGAATGGAAACGTAGCTGATCCCGGTATAGGGGACCGGCTGCGACGTCGGGTGGCTGGGGTCGGCGCTGTTCATCGCCTGCAGCACCTCCGACGCGTACGGCGCCGCCTTCAGGTAGTCGGGATTGCGATAGGTGGAGGAGCGCGTGCCGGGGGGCACTGCGCCCCAGCCATGGGTCTGCGCGACCAGATCGATGTAGGCGGGCGAGGTCGCCCACTGCGCGAACTCCTGCGCCTCCTTGACGTGACGCGACGTGCTCGGCACCGCCAGGGTCCAGGACCACAGGTAGTGCGAGCCCTTGGTCGTGGTCTCGTGCGGCGCCTGCACGAAGCCGACATTGCCGGCCACCTTGCTCTGCTTCGGGTCCTCCAGGACGCTGGCCGCGACCGTCGCGTCGACCCAGATCCCGCACTTGCCGATCGAGAACGAGACCAGGGTCTCGTTGTAGCCGTCGGCAACGACGCCGGGCGGCCCGGCTTCCTTGAGCAGGCCGGCGTAGAAGCCGACCGCCCGGGTCCAGGCGGGCGAGGTGAATTGCGGCACCCACTTCATGTCGAAGTAGCTGCCGCCGAAGCTGTTGGCCATGTCGCCGAGCACGCCCATGTTCTCGCCCCAGCCGGGCTTGCCGCGCAGGCAGATGCCGTAGACGCCGTGGGCGGGGTCGTTGATCCGCTTCGCGAAGGTCGCGATCTGGTCCCAGGTCGGCTCGGCCGGCATGACCAGTCCGGCCTTCCGGAACAGGTCGGTGCGATAGATGGTGAAGGTGCTTTCGCCGTAGAACGGCAGCGCGTCGAGGTGCCCGTCCACCGTCAGCCCGTTGCGCAGCGAGGGCAGCAGGTCGCCCACCTGGTAGGACGGGGACAGGGTCGTGAACGGCGCCAGCCAGCCGAGCCTGCCCCAGATCGGCACCTCGTAGATCCCCGTGGTGATGAGGTCGAAGGCGCCCCCATGGGTCGAGATGTCGGTGGTCACGCGCGCGCGGAGGATGTTCTCCTCCAGCACGACCCAGCGCAGCTTGATGTCCGGATGCGCCGCCTCGAACCGAGGCGCCAGCTGCTGCATCACGATCATGTCGGGATTGTTGACGCTGGCGATCGTGAGGGTGACCGGATCTGCCGCCCTGGCTGGCCTGCCGAAGCAGAGAATGGCCGCGACCGCGACCATCCCCGTCATGAAGGGCGTGTCACGCATGGGAGCCGCTCCGTTGGTGGTCGTTCCGACATGCCAACGCACGGAACCCGGAATGGTGGCGGCGCTACAGGATGAAACGGGACAGGTCGCCCTTCTGCGCCAGCGGGGCCACCCGCTCCCGCACCGCGCCCGCGTCCAGGCGCACGCTGTCGCCGGGACGGTCGGAGGCGGTGAAGGAGATGTCCTCCAGCAGCCGCTCCAGCACCGTCGCCAGGCGGCGCGCGCCAATGTTCTCCACCCGGTCGTTGATGTCGGCGGCGAGGTCGGCCAGCGCGTCGACCGCGTCGTCGGAGAACTCCAGCGCCACCTTCTCGGTGCCCATCAGCGCGCTGTACTGCTTGAGCAGGGAATGCTCCGGCTCGACCAGGATGCGCCGGAGGTCGTCGCGGCTCAACGGCGCCAGCTCGACACGGATCGGCAGCCGGCCCTGCAGCTCGGGCAGCAGGTCGGACGGCTTGGCCAGGTGGAACGCGCCCGACGCGATGAACAGCATGTAGTCGGTCTTCACCGGCCCGTACTTGGTGGACACGGTGGTGCCCTCGATCAGCGGCAGCAGGTCGCGCTGCACGCCCTCGCGCGACACGTCGCCGCCGCGGAACCCGCCTTCGGAGGAGCGGGCGCAGACCTTGTCGATCTCGTCGAGGAAGACGATGCCGTGCTCCTGCGCGTGCGCCACCGCCTCGCGTGTCAAGGCGTCGTTGTCCAGCAGACGGTCGGACTCCTCGCGGACGAGCGCGATGCGCGCCGCCTCCACCGTCATGCGTCGCGGCTGTCCGGTCTTGCCGAACATCCCCTTCATCATGTCGCCGAGGTTGATCACGCTGCCCTGTGGCACGCCGGGGATGTCCATGTGGCCGATGGGCGAGCCGGACGCGTCCGCCACCTGGACCTCGACCTCCTTCCCCTCCAGTTCGCCGTCGCGCAGCATGCGGCGGAACTTGGACTTGGTGTCGGCCGACGCGGTGGCGCCGACCAGCGCGTCGACCAGGCGATCCTCCGCCGCCTTTTCCGCCCCCGCCTGCACGTCGCGTCGCTTGATCTCGCGCAGCATGTTCAGGCTGACCTCGACCAGGTCGCGCACGATGCTGTCGACGTCGCGGCCGACATAGCCGACCTCGGTGAACTTGGTTGCCTCCACCTTGAGGAACGGCGCCTGGGCGAGCTTGGCGAGGCGTCGGGCGATCTCGGTCTTGCCGCAGCCGGTCGGGCCGATCATCAGGATGTTCTTCGGCACCACTTCGTCGCGCATCCCCTCCGGGAGCTGGGCGCGGCGCCAGCGATTGCGCAGCGCGATCGCCACCGCACGCTTGGCGTCGCCCTGGCCGACGATGTAGCGGTTGAGCTCGGACACGATCTCGCGCGGGGAGTAGGTCGGCACGTCCATCAGCGGGTTTCCTGCACGGCGGATGCGTCCAGCGTTTCCACGATCAGCGAATGGTTGGTGTAGACGCAGATGTCGGCAGCGATTCGCATCGCCCGACGCGCGACCGCCTCGGCGTCCAGCCCGTCCACGGTGAGAAGCGCGCGCGCGGCGGCCAGGGCGTAGTTGCCGCCGGATCCGATCGCGATCACCCCGTCTTCCGGTTCCAGCACGTCGCCGTTGCCGGTCAGGGTGAAAGCGCGGGTCTCGTCGGCCACCGCCATCATCGCCTCGAGCCGGCGCAGGTAGCGATCGGTGCGCCAATCCTTGGCGAGCTCCACGCAGGCGCGTTCGAGCTGGTTCGGATACCGCTCCAGCTTGGCCTCAAGCCGCTCCAGCAGAGTGAAGGCGTCTGCGGTGGCGCCGGCGAAGCCGGACAGGATGCTGCCCGCGGGACCGATGCGGCGCACCTTGCGGGCGTTGCCTTTGATCACCGTCTGGCCGAGCGTGACCTGGCCGTCGCCCGCCATCGCCACCTGGCTGCCGCGGCGAACGCACAGAATGGTGGTTCCGTGCCAGCCGATCGGGTCGTGGCTGCCATTGGGGCTGCCGGTGTGTTGGATCTGCATGGTGGAGCAGATAGGGCGGCGGCGCAGCGGCGCAAGCGCGACGCGACCGGGACGCATCAGGGCGGCGCAGGACGTGCCATCAATGCCCGCACGGCGGCGACCAGTTCGCTCGGACGGAACGGCTTGTGCAGCACCGACTCGTACGGGTCCAGCACCCGGCCCTGCAGCGAGTCCGGCCGTCCGGTGATGTAGATGATCGGCACGGTGGGGAACAACATCCGGGCGATCCCGGCGACCACGAAGCCGTTGCGCCGCGTGCCCAGGTCGAGGTCGGTCACGAACACCTTCGGCGGCTGGCTGTCGCGCAGCACCGTCAGCGCCTCCGCCTCGACCGCCGCGCCGATTGCGTCCAGGCCCTCCTCGCGCAGGGCGTCGACCAGGATCTCGCGCACCAGCGGGTCGTCATCGAGCACCAGCAGGTCACACACCGTCGAGCCTCCGCGAAGCGGCAGACACCATGAAGCCGTGTCGACCGCCTGCGGTTGCATCCCGGGCCGATACCACTTGCAATTGCATCATAAAATTGAAATTATGAGCTACGCCGTGGCCGGTCTCGCACAAAGGCGTTGCGTCTCCCGCCCTGAGCGGATTACGCCGAAACGCCCTTCTGCCGTGACTGCGCCGGTTCTGCAAGTGCACTGCAGCAATCCCTGGAGAAGACCGTGATCGTCCAAGCCGGTGAAGAAATCGTCGTTCATCAGAACCACGGCACGTCGGACTATCTCCTGGTCACCTTCTGCGAGCTGCACAACGAGCACCTCGCCCACACCCACTACTTCCTCAAGCCGATCGTCGAGGAAGCGAACATCTCCTGCATCGGGGTCATGAACACGCTCAAGGGGTTCTACCTGTCGTCGGAGATGGACGAGGTGTTCCGGCTCGTCGAGCGGGAGCGGCGCGGCCGGAAGGTCGTGGTGTTCGGCCAGTCGATGGGCGGCTATGCCGCGATCAAGCATTCGCGGGCGTTGAAGGCGGACTACGTGCTGGCGTGCTCGCCGTTCTTCTCGATGGACCCCGACGAGTTGGAGTTCCCGAGCGACCGCCACCGCAAGATCCTGCAGCACTCGATGACACACCACAACGTGGTCGACCGGCCGCAGTTCAAGGGTATGGGCATCACCGCCGCCGACACCCAGGGGCGGGTGGTGGTGTTCTACGATCCGTCCGAGTTCGTCGACGTCTACGATGCGGACCTGCTCCGCAAGCACCTGCCGGAGGGGGAATTCGTTACCGTCCCGCATGCCAACCACGCGGTCTACAACTCGTCCTGGCGCGCGACGATGTTGTCCGACCTGGTTCGCGCGATGCGCTCGGAGGATAAGCAGGCGGTGGTGCGGGAGATGAACCGGATCCGCCGCGGCAACGCCCAGTTCATGGTTCGCTCGCTGCGCAAGGCGTCGCAGCGCAAGCCGCTGCTCTGTCTCAAGGCGCTGCGGTCGCGCCGCATCGCCGGGCACCCCGACTACCGGACCATCCTGAACGACCCTTTCAACATGCTCCTGGTCTATACCCTGTTCGCCAGGGGCGATCGGGCTGCGGCGACGACGCACTTCGCCCTGGTCGCCAAGGAGGTGATGAAGCTGCGCGCGCCGCCGGTTGATGTCGGCGACGGTCCGCTGCTCGACACCGTGCTGGGCCAGAAGCGCTGCCTGCTGATGTCCACCCACGGCACCTTCCTGGGCTACGAGATGGCCAGCCGCTCGGTCCGGCTGGAGCCGCAGGTGTTCGGGCGCAGCGACCTGTTCCCGGTCTTCGCCCGCTGGTCGAACGGCGCGTCGAGCTTCTACGTCCTGTCCAACGACCACGAGATCCCGATCTCGCTCAACACCGGCGACGCCGCCTCCAACGACGTCGTCGCGGTGGCGGCACCGCAACTGGTCGAGGACGGCGCGAACTGCATCGCCATACGCAATGGCGACGGCTATCTGAGTGCCCGCAACAATGGCCGGCTGCACCCTTCTGCCGTGCTCGGCGTGCAGGAGCGCTTCATCCCGGTGCCGATGCCAGAGCAGTCCAACGTCCTGAAGGCGGGATCGCTGAACTGGTTCGACCAGGTGATGCTGACCCAGCCGCCGCCGGCGCCCTTGATCGAGAACGACATGTCGGCTGCCCGGCAACGCCGCGCGCCGCGCTGGCGTCGGCTGTTCGCCAGGGCCTGAGCCGGCTCCTCAGGCAGTTGCTGCCGGCATCGCCGGCAGGCAGAGCTGGAAACTGGTGCCCGCTCCCGGCGCGGTGCGGACGCGCACCGCGCCGCCGGTCTGCTGGACGAAGCCGTAGACCATCGACAGGCCGAGCCCGGTGCCTCGGCCGATCTCCTTGGTGGTGAAGAACGGCTCGAAGATCCGAGCCACGACCTCCTCGAGCATGCCGCTGCCGGTGTCGGCGACGCTGACCGCCACCGAGCCGCCGGCCGGTGGCACGCCGACCCTGAGCACGTGGCCGTCCTCCTCGCCGTCGCGGAGCAGCCGCGTGCTGAGGGTGATGGTGCCGGCGTCGTCCATCGCATCGCGCGCGTTGATGCACAGGTTCAGCAGCGCCAGCTCCAGCTGGGCCGGATCGACCAGCGCGGGCGGCAGGTCGGGATCGAGATGCTGGACGATCCGCACCTGCGGCCGGTCGATGCTGCGCGCCAGCAGGTCGTCCATCGCCTGCACCAGCGCGTTCACGTCAACCGCCTCGCTCGCGGTGTCGCGCTGCCGGCTGAAGCTCAGCAGGCGCTGGGTCAGGGCGGCGCCTCGCTCGGCGCCGGCGATCGCGGTCTCGATCAGGCGCACCAGCCGCGCGTCGTCGCCGGCGGCGCGCTGCGCCAGCTCCAGGCTGCCCAGCACCGCGGTCAGCAGGTTGTTGAAATCGTGTGCCACGCCCCCGGCCATGGTGCCGAGCGCCTGCATCCGGTCGGCCTGTCGCAGCCGGTCCTCCATCAGCCTGGCCACGGTGACGTCGCGCTCGAAGGTGGCGAGCGCCTGGACCCGTCCGGCCGGATCGCGCAGCGGCCCGCGCAGGCGCTCCATCCACAGGGTGTGGCCGTCGCGCTCGATCCGGCTCAGCGCCCGGCCGGGCCGGCCGTCCGGTTCCAGCGCGCGCCGGTCCTCGGCCTCGACCGCGCGGGCCTCTGCCTCGCCGGCCAGCCCCTCGGACAGCGCCTGTTCGGTGCGGCCCAGGCATGCCTCGACCGGATGGCCGAGGCGGTCGGCCGCGACGCGGTTCAGGCGGATGAACCGCCCTTCCCCGTCCTTGAACGACAGGCCGTCGTCAATGCTGTCCATCAGGCCGGACAGCAGCATGCGCTCGTCGCGCAAGGCGGTCGACAGCCGCGCGCGCTCGGCTGCCCGGCTTATCATCGACAAGAGCGCCACCGGCTCCCACGGCTTGTGGGCGTAGCCGGAGATGCGCCCGTCGTTCAGTGCGGCCACCACGGCGCTGAGGTCGGCATAGCCGGTGAGCAGCAGCGCCTCCGCGTCCGTCACCGCGCGGGCGCGGGCGAGGAAAGCGTCGCCGGTCATGCCGGGCATGCGCTGGTCCGACACGATCACCGCGACGTCGGGATGTTCCGACAGCAGCTCCAGCGCCCGGACCGGCGAGGTGGTCGACAACACCCGGTATCCGTCCTCCAGCAGGTCCTCCAGCGCCACCAGGATGTCCGGCTCGTCGTCCACCAGCAGCACGGTGGTGCGGCCGGGCGGGCGGAACGGCGCCGGGCTCACGGCGCGAGCGCCTGCAGGATCGGCACCGACACGGTGAAGCGGGCGCCGCCGTCCGGCACGTGGTCGATGGCGATGGTGCCGCCATGCGCCTGCACCACGCTGTAGGCGATGGCGAGCCCCAGCCCAGTGCCGGAGCCGACCGGCTTGGTGGTGAAGAACGGCTCGAAGATGCGCTCGCGCAAGCCGTCCGGCACGCCCGGACCGTTGTCGCCGATGGCGATGGCATAGACGCCGTCCGCCGCCGTGGTGGTGATGTCGATCCGCCCCTCCCTCGGTGCCGTGTCGCCGGACCCTTGAGCGTTCAGCGCGTCGGCGGCGTTGCCGACGATGTTCATGATGACCTGGTTCAGCAGCGCCGGCTGGCACATGAGCTCGCGCGGCGCGTCGTAGCGCCGCGACACCGTGATCCCGGTTCCGAGCTTGTGCGTCAACAGGGCGAGCACGGTGTCGATCGAGTCCGGCACGTCCACGCTCTGCTGCTCGCTTTCGTCCAGCCGGGAGAACTTGCGCAGGTTCAGCACCAGGTTCTGGATCCGCCCGAGCCCGAGGCTCATGGCGGCGATCCGGTCGCGGCTGCGGGCGAGCTTCGCCGCGGCGGGCTCGGTCGCCAGCCCGGGAAGCTCGGCGAGCTGGGCCAGCAGCCGCTCCACCGTGCCCTGGTGCGCCAGGATGAAGGCGAGCGGGTTGTTGATCTCGTGCGCGATGCCGGCCACCAGCTCGCCGAGCGACGCCATCTTGGCCGCCTGCACCAGCTTGCCTTGCGCCTCGCGCAGCCGGTCGTTGGCGTCCGCCAGCGCCTCGGCCAGCGCGGCCTTGGCGGCGCTGGCGGCCGCCTCCTCGCGGGCGCGGTCGATCTCCGCCTGGCGCTGACGCAGGTCGCCCTCGATCCGCGCGGTCTCGTCCTGCAGCAGCTTGCGCCGCACCACCGCGCGGATGCGCAGCGCCACCGCTTCCGTCCCCGCCACCGCGGACACCACGTCGTCCACCCCGGCGTCATAGGCACGGGCCGGGTCGCTGTCGCCCAGCCCCAGGATGCGGAAGGCGCCGGCGGGGCCGCCTCCTGCCGCGGCGGGAGGCACCCGGCCGGCCCCCCGTTGCAGCGCCTGCTGGCGCGTCCGGTCGAGCCCGACGCAGACGTCGATGCCGTCGAAGCCCCGCGCCTGCAGGTCGACCACGACGCAGTCGAACCCGTCGGGTGCCGCGTCCAGCAGCGGCGAGGCTTCGGCCGGTCCGGCCGCGCGGTGCACCTGGTGGCCGTCGCGTGCCAGCAGCGTCGCGAGCGCCTCGTCCGCGTCCGGATCGCGGACGAGCAGGATCCGCGCACGGCGGAACAGGCCGACCCCCTCGCCGAAGCCGGTTCCCGCCGGCGCGTCGGGCGGCAGGCCGGGGCTGCCGGGCTGCGTGCCGCGCTGTCGCAGCAGCGCCCGGATCCGCAGCACGATCAGCCCGGTCTCGGCGGATTTCGGGACGTAGGCGTCGGCGCCGGCGTCCAGCCCTTCCCGCTCCAGCCCGGGCTCCGACGCTTCGGTCAGCATCAGCACCGGGATCGCCTGGGTGCGCACGTTCAGCCGCAGCGCGCGGGCCAGCTCGCCGCCGTTCATGCCCGGCAGGTGGTAGTCCGACACCACCAGGTCCGGCAGGTCGCGGTTCAGCCGGTCGAGTGCGGCCTCGGCGCTGGCGGCACGCGACACGGTGAAGCCCGCCCGCTCCAGCACGCGCCGGATCTGCAGCGCCTGGGTCTCGGAATCCTCCACCAGCAGCAGGTGCGGAGCGTCGGGCATCCGGGCGCTCATGACAGGCCTTCCCGGCCATCCGGCAGCACCGGATCGCCGGGCCGCGGTCGCAGCATCTGCAGGAGGCGCGGGGCGATGCCGTCGAGCGGGATGCTGGCGCAGGAGCCGCCCAGGCGCACCGCCGTCCCCGGCATGCCGTAGACCACCGCGCTACTTTCGTGCTCGGTGATGGTGTAGCCGCCGCTGCGCCGCATGGAGGCGAGGCCGGCGGCACCGTCCTCGCCCATGCCGGTCAGCAGCACGCCGAGCCCGGCCGGGCCGAGGGTCGCCATCTGCTCGAACAGCACGCTGGCCGAGGGACGCTGGCCAGACACCAGCGGCCCCGCCTGCAGCCGCGCGCGCGCGCCGCCGATGCCGCCGACCAGTCCCAGATGGCGGTCCGCGGGCGCCACCAGTACACGGCCGGGCAGCAGCGGCTCGTCGTCGCGCGCCAGCGCCACCCGCATCGGCACCAAGCCGTCGAGCCA
>CAXUDP010000011.1:0-62127 GCA_964249735.1 uncultured Acetobacteraceae bacterium
ACGCGGGTCGATCTCCGTAGTCTGGGCGACAGTCATGGGCTTCTCCTTGCGGCAGGGGCAGGATGCAGCGGCACGGGGCGATCCGCTCGCCGTCGCAGGTCCAGCACCGCCAGCACCAGAGCCGGCGCATAGACCAGGGACGGCCAAAGGAAGAACTCGTGCCAGGGACTGAGGTAAAGAACGAGCGGGGCCACCGACATCCAGATGACGCAGGAAAAGGGCGCCAAGACGGCAAACACGCCGAGATAAGGAAAGTACCACGGATAATGCGGGCTCAGCAGCAGCATGACGGAAGCGGCCAGCAGGCCGGCCTGGCCGCACACGCGGATCGCGTCGCGCCCCGGCGGCGTTCCCCCGCGCCGGAGCAGGGCGATCGCGAGGGCCCAGGCGCCGAGCCCCGCCGCGCACAGCCCGACATAGGCGCCGACCGACCAGGACGGCAGCGTCCCGAGCCGGCCTAGCCCGGCCAGGATCCAGATGCCGCCGCCGCGGCTCAGCCCTTCCTCCGCCCCATAGGCGGACAGGAAGCCGAACACCTTCGTGCCGACGTCGAGATAGCAGGCGTACAGCGCCAGGATCACGGCCGCCGCCGCCACCGGCATACGCCACCGCCAACGCCAGAGCGCCGGCGCGATCACCACCGGCAGGAACTTGACCAGGATCGCCGCCCCGAACACCGCACCCGCCACACCGTCGCGGCCGAGCCCGCGGCACAGCAGGGTGAGGGCGATCAGCCCGACCGCCAGGGCGTCCACGTGGCCATTGCCGGCGAAGCACCACACCGCCAGCGGGTTCCAGGCATAGATCAGCACACGCGCCGGCGGCAGCCCGGCCAGGCGGAGCAGGCGCACGAGGCACAGCACCGCCAGCACCTCGCAGCCGACCATCGCCAGCCTGATCGCCAGCGGCGTCTGCGAAAGCCGCGCCACCAGGCGGAACAGCAGCTGGGCGGTGGGCGGGTAGATGGTGGGCGCGTAGTCGCGCCGGTTGACGTGCGGATAGATGGCGTCGTCGCGCAGGAACCGCAGCGCCGGATCGGCCGGGATGTAGCGGTAGGGGTTGATGCCGGCCTGCTGCACCCGTCCGTCCCAAACGTAGCGGTACAGGTCGCTGGACAGGAACGGCGGCGCAGTCAGCACGGCCAAGCGCAGCAGCAGCGCCACGCCGAGCACCAGCCAGAGCGTCCGGCGGTCGCCGCCGTGCCGGATCACGACCGCGCAGGCTGCCAAATAACACGCGGCGGCAGCGGCGAGCAGGGCCACGAACAGGTTGACACGGGCGATCGAGCCGACGCTCGGGCTGCCCGGAACGTGCAGGGCAAGGCCGCCCAGCACCAGCAGCAGCAGCAGAAGACCCAGCACCGGAAGCTGGAGGCGGGCGGCCATCTGCCTAGGCCGAGGTGAGAAGGGCGCGGATGCCGAGCCGGTCGACCGCCGTGCGGGTCGCGGGCGCCTCGTAGCCGCCGTCGTCGCGGTCGAGCGCGTCCAGCAGGTGGCGCAGCGAGGCGCGGTCGTCGACGTCGAACCAGGGCGGCAGCTCGACCAGCTCCAGCCCGGCCGACAGGGCCCGGTCCCGCGTCTGCGCCGCCACTGCCCCGGTGCTCCAGTCGATGTCGGCGAACATGAAGGTGTGCGCCCGCTTCAGGCCGAGCAGGTAGTAGCCGCCATCCTCAGACGGCCCCAGCACCGCACGGTCGCCCGGCTGCGCCAGCAGCGCCGCCGCCCGGACCAGGAAGGCGGTGGGCAGGGTCGGGCCGTCGGAGTTGAGCACGCAGGCGGCGCCATAGCCGTCGTCCAGCAGCGTCCTGGTCGCGTGCAGCAGGCAGCGGCCGAAGCCGTGCACCGCTTCCGGCATGTCGCCGCTGCCATCCGCCAGCAGCAGGGAGGTTCCCGCCGCCAGATGGCCGTCGAACAACCCTTCAAGTCCCGCCGGGGCATAGGCGACGTGCCCGTCGAGCGGGGCGTCGCGGGCCGCCAGGGCGATGTTCTCGGTGGTGTCGCGCAGGAAGGCGGCGCTCAGGGCGGCGGCGGCCTCGGGCGGGACCGCCGGCACCAGCCGGGTCTTCGACCGGCCGGCCTGCGGCACCTTCGCCATCACCGCGACGGCGCAGCGCGTGGACCGGTCCGTCATCGGCACCCGCCGCGCCGTCCGGTCCCGCTGGTCGCGGTGACGGGCACGCCGGGATCCGGTGGCGACGACCGCCAGGACGGCGGTATGGAGCACCGTGCAGGGCCGCGGGGGCAGCCCGAGGAAGAACGATATGCGGCGATCCCGCGGCAGTTGAACGGAGGGGCTGGACGCATCCGGTTATCTTCATCCCTGGGCGCGAAAGGTTACACCTGATCCTCGAACCCCGAGCGGTCGCGGCGGCAGGCACTGCCCCGCCAGGAGGTCACCCGGTCGACCGGTCGGGGATGCCCGAGAGCACAACACGAGCGGACGACACGCGCGAGGATGATCCGTGAGCCGTGCGGGCGGATCACGTTTCAGCACGTTCATACTGGCGGACCGGCCGGGCCTCCATCCCGCATGCGGTGCTTCCGACGCGGACGCCGCGACGCGCGGGTCCGGCCCGGTGATGGTCGAACGCCGGCGCCTGGGCCAGTATCCGCGACGGCGGCGTGGCGCTGCGACCGGATGATCCGGCACGGCGACCGGTGGAAGAACAGCGCATGAGCATCGATCCGGCCCATTCGATCCGGCCGCTCCTGATGGCGACGGCGCTGCTGCTCGTGGTCCTGGTGGCGCCGCGCCTGATCCGGCGCTGGCCGCTCTGGGCGCGGCTGCTGACACGGGTCGCGGCCTTTGTCGCCCTGACCCTGGCCGTGCAGGCCATCATGGGCTCGCCGCTGCAGCCGCACTTCGCGCTGCTGCCGAACAGCGAGCGGTTCTGGGCGCAGCTGGTGGAGGCGAGCTGGTGGATCGCCGGCGCCGGTGCCGCGATCGGCCTGCTGCGTTTGTTCGTGGTGCTGGAGAACCGGCCGCGCGAGACCCGAATCGTGTCGGACCTGCTGGCCGGCGCCGTGGTGGTCGCGACCGGGCTCGCGATCGTCAACTTCGCCTTCGCGGTGCCGATACGCGGCCTGCTCGCCACCTCCGGCGTGATCGCCATCGTGCTTGGCCTGGCGCTGCAGAGCACCCTGTCCGACGTGTTCTCCGGCATCGCGGTGGGGCTGGAGCGCCCCTACAAGGCCGGCGACCTGATCTGGGTGGAGGGCGGGATCGAGGGCCACGTCATCCAGGTCAACTGGCGCTCGACGCAGATCGCCACCGGGGACGGCAACGTCGCGGTGGTGCCCAACAGCGTGATCGCCAAGGCCAGGCTGGTGAACCGCAGCACGCCGACCGCGGTGCGCAGCGTCACCGTGTCGATCATCCTCGATCCCGCCGTGACGCCGGCGCGCTGCATCGCCACCCTGACCGCGGCCACCCGGTCCTGCAGCGTGATGCGTCCTGCGCCGCCGCCCGCCATCGCCTGCACCGCGCTCGCCGGCGATGGCGGCCGCTACGAGATCGACTTCTCGGTCGAGTCGAGCACGGTGCTGGACGCGGCGCGGACCGAGCTGCTCGGGCAGGTGCACCGCCACCTGCGCCATGCCGGGATCGCGCTTGCGGTGCCCGGGCTCGCGATCCTGCCGCCGCTGCCGGCACCGAACCTGAGCGCGCTGCTGGCAGGCTCCGACCTGTTCGGCGTCATCGACGCCGACGACCGCGAGCGCCTGGCCGCCTACTTCTCGCCATACCGGCTGCAGCCGAACGAGACGCTGATCCGGCAGGGCGACACGCCGGAAGCGATGTTCCTGATCGCGTCCGGATCGGCCGAGATCACGGTGCAGCGCGCCCACGGCATCGAGGTGGTCAACCGCATGGGGCCGGGCGAAAGCCTCGGCGCGATCGGCCTGATCACCGGCCAGCCCTACGGTGCCACCGCCACCGCGACCACGCCGCTGCAGGCGTACCGGATCGGCCGGAGCGACATCGCCGCCGCGATCAGGGAGAAGCCGGAGATGGCGACCGCGCTGGAAGCGCTGGCCAGGCGGGGACAGGACGCGCTGCGGCGCGACGTGTCGCACGAGGACGGCGAGCCGGTGCGCCCGGACATGTTCCTGGGCAGGCTGCGCAACTTCCTGCACGTGCTGGCCAGCTGATCGACGCTCCATGGTGGCGGATGTCCGCCTTCCGTTCCGGCCGGAACCCGTTGAAAAGCCGGTCCCTGCGGCCAACATCGTGGGTCGCCGCCGCGGTTCCATCGCGTTCCATACGGAATCGGCGGGCGGGATGGAGATCCTTTCGTCATCATGCGCAGCCTCCTCGTCATGCCCGGCCTGCACCGGCTGCTGCCCGTCGCCTGGCGTCACGCCTACGGCTACGCGCCGTCGGGCTACGGCTATCACCATGGGTTCGGCGGCGGTGGCGGCTGGGTCGGCCACATGGTGGTCTCGTCGATCATCCACGGCCTGATCTACGGCGTCATCTTCCGGCTGCTGAGCCATCTCAGCCTCAGCGAGATGCTGTTGCTGGCGGTGCTGGTGATCGGCGGCCTCGCGATGTGGAACCGCAGGCGCTATCGCGGCTGGTAGAAACGGTCGCCGCTGGACAGCGCCCGGGCGCTCCGTTAGGCAACCGCCTCGGATCCGGCGACGTCGCGCGCGCCCGGTCCATCCGGAGACACAGTCATGCGGCTCGTTCGGCTCGGGCTTCTCGCGTCGCCGCTGCTCGTGGCCGGATGCGGCCATTCCGAGTCCGGCCCGCCGACCCTGTCGGTGACCTGCAACGGCAGCCTGAGCCTGGCGGGTGCCGCGACCGTCACCGTGATGTCCGCACCCGGCGGCAACGGGGCGACGCTGAGCTTTCCGGACCCGGTGAACGCCGGGCAGACCGGCAGCCTGCCGGTCCCGGCCGGCCAGGCCTGCACGATCACCCCCACCACGTCGCCGCCACCGCCCAAGTCGGGCGCCTGAGCGTCGGGCGCGGGACGCGTCCCGGTGCCGTTCGACAGCCTGCGGGCGCCCCCGGAGCGCGACCCGCCGCGCCGGCACGAGGAGCCGGAGCGCGCGCTGAGGGCGCGCGACCGGATCGTGTTCGTGGTCGTCGCCGTGCTGCTGGCCCTGGTCACGCTCGCCAACTGCCGCCTGCTGCTGGGCTACTGGCATGGAAGCCATGGATATGAAAGCTCCGGATACGAAGGCTCCGGGCATGGCTGAGCCGCCGCCCGGCGAGGAGGAGCGGTTCTCGGTCCGGGACAAGGTGGTGGCGGGGGTGATCGCGCTGGTCCTGGTGCTGATCATCCTGGGCATCTTCAGGCTCGGGCTGGCGGCGCTCTACGGCTGACGTCGCAGGTCTCGCCGGGGGCGGGTGCGGGTTCCGAACCGGGCCGGGCTTCCGCCGTTGGCTGGCATCGTCCAGGAGAAGAACCGTGTCACTGCCTGCCCCTCGTTGCCTCGTGCCGTTCCTCCTGTCCGCCGGCTTCTGCTTGTCGGGCTGCGCCGGCCTCGGTGAGCCGGCGCCCCCTGCCAGCGCCGGCTCGCTGGCCCGCGCGCCGCTGGCCGCGTCGGAGCCGACCTCGACCACCGTCGGTCCCGCCAATGCCGGACCGGCCGGCTCGGCCTCCGCGGTGGGAGACGGCACCGCCGCGTTCGGCCACCCATGACGCGGCGACCTGCGACATGGCTTGCATGAACGCGATGACCGTTCCCGCGCTGCGCATCCTGCTGTAGAAGACCGGCAACATGAACAACTGGAACACGTGATGGCGGAAGAAGACGGTCAGGCAATACTGGCGCTCACGGCGCAGATCGTTTCTGCCCACGTCTCCAACAATACGGTGGCGTCGGAGAACTTGTCGGCGTTGATCCGCCAGGTGCACCAGGCGCTGGCCACCGTGGGGCAGGCGGCGCCGGAGCCGGAGAAGCTGCAGCCGGCAGTCCCGGTCAAGCGCTCGGTGTTCCCGGACTACATCGTCTGCCTGGAGGACGGCAAGAAGCTGAAGATGCTGAAGCGGCATCTGCAGAGCGCCTACAACATGACCCCCGACGCCTACCGCGAGCGCTGGGGCCTGCCCCCGGACTACCCGATGGTGGCGCCGAACTACGCGGAGCGTCGCTCGGCGCTGGCGCGACAGATCGGCCTCGGGCGCAAGGATGGCGGCCGTCCCCCCGTCGAGGAGGAGGCCGCTCCCGAGCCGGCCCGTCCCGGTCGCCGTCGCAAGGCCGGCGCCGACAAGGCCTAGAACGGCATCGGGTCGGGTCGAACCGCCTCGACGGTTCACCTGCCTGACAAGGCTGCTCCGTCGCGGGACGGCGCAGGACATGACCAGACGATCATGCGTCGGGCGGTCGCCTGGACCGGCGGCCCAGCATCAGCGGCAGCAGCCGGGCGGCCATGTGGCCGTGCGGCGGCGCCAGGGTGGTGAAGCCGCTGATCCGGCCGGGACGATAGATCCCGCGCGCGTGCGAGAAGCGCAGGAAGCCCGTCTCGCCGTGATAGGCGCCGGTGCCGCTGGGCCCGACGCCGCCGAACGGCAGGTCGGGCTGGGCGCAGTGCAGGATCGTGCCGTTGACCGTCGCACCTCCGGACAGGGTGTGCCGCAGCACGTGCCGCTCCGTGTCGCGGTCGTCGGTGTAGCAGTACAGCGCCAGCGGGCGCGGCCGGCGGTTGACGAAGCCGATCGCCTCGTCGAGCGTGCGGTAGCCCAGCACCGGCAGCACCGGGCCGAAGATCTCGTCGCGCATCGCCTCGCTGTCGTCCGGTGCTCCCAGCAGCAGGGTCGGCACCATGCGCCCGGAGCGCCTGGGCTGGTCTGCTTCCGCCTGGTGCGCCGGGTCGCGCAATACCGCTGCCCCGCGTTCCGCGGCCTCGTCCACCAGGTGCTGGAGCCGGTCGAGGTGATGGTCCGAGATGATGCGGGTGTAGTCCGGGTTGTCCGTGATCCGCGGGTACAGACGCGCCGCCTCTGCCAGCAGCGCGTCGGCGAACTCGGGCAGCCGGTGCTGCGGCACCAGCGCGTAGTCCGGGGCGATGCAGGTCTGGCCGGCGTTGAACAGCTTGCCGATCATCAGGCTGCGTGCAGTGCGCGCCGGGTCGGCGTCCGGTGCGACGATCACCGGGCTCTTGCCGCCGAGCTCCAGCGTGACCGGGGTGAGGGTCTCGGCCGCCGCCCGCATCACCGCCCGGCCGATCGTGGTCGAGCCGGTGAACAGCAGGTGATCGAACGGCAGCGCGCAGAACGCTCGCGCCACCTCCGGGCCGCCGGTCGCCACCGCGACCTGCTCCGGCCCGAACTGCGTGGCCAGCAGCTCGGCCAGCAGGGCGGAGAACCGCGGCGTCAGCTCGGACGGTTTCAGCATCACCCGGTTGCCGGCGGCCAGCGCGTCGATCAGCGGCCCGATCGACAGGAACAGCGGGTAGTTCCAGGGCGACACGATGCCGACGCAGCCGAGCGGCTGGTGCACCACCCAGGCTTGTCCCGGCTGGAACGACAACCCGACACGCCGGCGGCGCGGGCGCATCCAGTGGCCGAGGTGGCGCAGCGCGAAGCGGATCGCGGCGCGCAGCGGCACCAGCTCGGCCAGCACGGTTTCCGGATAGGCGCGATGGCCGAAATCGGCCGACACCGCCGCGTGCAGCCGGTCGCCCTCCCGGTGCAGCAGCGCGTCCAGCCGGCGCAGCGACGCCCGACGCTGCGGCGCGTCCGGCGGCGGCGCCGCCAGGACGGCTGCGCGCTGCCGGTCGAGCAGGCGTCGCAGGCCGTGGTCCGGACCGGCGGAAAGGTCGTCCGGCAGGCCTGCAGGACCATGATCGGGCATGACGGGCTCCGGGCGTTGCGCCGACAGGACCAGGATTTGGCGCCCACGCCAAGTCACCGTGCCGCTGCGACCTCGTCCGGCTGGCCGGACCAGCGCCGGCCGGCGCGCATGCTCCAGCCGACCAGCAGCACCGGTGCCGCCACCCAGACCAGCTGCGTCGCCGCGACCAGCGCCGGGATCGGCCAGATCGCCGCGATCGCCACCCGGACCAGCGCCTCGCCGATCAGGAAGCCGGCCCAGACCAGGGTCAGGCGGCGCATGGCGCGGCGGAACCGCGGCCACTGCCAGTTCTGCGCGAACTCCGCCGCTTCGGCCCTGGTGGCGGTGGTGGTGTCGCGGGCGAGGAAGAACAGCGCCGGCCGTTCCAGCGCCAGCGAGGAAAGAAACAGCACGCCGATCCCGAACGTCACGAACGAGGCGCGCACCAGGACGAAGAAGGCCGATCCCGAGGCCAGGGCCACCCCCAGGCTGAGCAGCGTGGCGGCGATCACCAGCAGGCCGACGCTGTCCGGGCTGCCGCGACGGCGGAACCCGTTCAGCGCCACCGCGATCGGCACCGGCGTGCTCCAGAGCAGGGCCCCGGTCTGGTCCAGCCCGACCCGGCGCAAGGCGGCATAGGCCAGCCACGGCAGCCCGACCCCGAGCGCGATCTCGCCCAGGATCACCCGGCCCCGGCTGCGGCCCCCGCTGGGAGCCTGGCCGCTCACGCGCCGGCCCCCACGAAGGCGCCGTGGAACCCGTCCGGCACCCGGCAGGGCAGGGAGGCAGTGGCCACCGGACCATCCCCGACATGCTCCGCATCCAGCACCACGAGGTCGCTGCGCGCGTCGGCCGCGCGATACCGCACCGCCAGCAGCCAGCCCTCGCCCTCGCGGGCGGACGGGTCGCGCGGCACGAACACCGGCTCCGACAGCCCGTCGCCCGGTTCGTCCTGGAACAGCGTCTCCGACCCGGTGGCCTCGTCGCGGTGGCAGACCGCATCGCGACCGTCGCCGCGCGTGTCCGCTGCGAAGAAGCCGTGCCGGTGCCGGCTGCCGGCGACCCGGGAGTCGAGCTGCGGGAACTCCGCTGCCAGCCCGGACAGCCTCCACCGCTGCACCGGCGTCCCGGGACGGGACAGGTCGACGCGCCAGCGCCACAGGCTGGCGGCGTTCCCGGACAGCGCCCCGCCGGACGGGTCGGTGAACAGCGCCGGCACGTCGCTCTGCATCAGGTCGATCAGCAGGCTGTCCGCGTCCTCCCAGGCGTTGAGCACGTGGAATGCGAAGCAGCTTTCCACCGGCAGCCAGCGCAGGCTCGCCTGCGGATCGTCGCGCCGCATCACGCCCAGGAAGCAACCGCGTCCCGGTTCCCAGGCGAAAGCCGGCCCGCCCGCCATCGCCCGCTCCCGGTCGCCCACCAGCGGGAACAACGGCAGCACCACGTGGCGCGCCGTCACCGCGAAGTCGTGCAGGAAGGCGTAGTACGGCGCCTCGATCCGCGCCTCCGCCTGCATTCGCCCGTCCGGACCGAGCGCTCCGATCCGGATCGCCGGGGAGAACGGGCCGTCCGATCCGGCGCCGAAGAACCAGAGCGCGCCGGTGCCGGGATCGCGTTTCGGATGGGCGGTGAACGGCTGTTCGCCGACCGGCCAGACCGGGCCGGGCAGGGTGTCCAGCGTCGCGGGATCGAGGCCGGCCGGGGCGTGAGCCTCCTCCAGCGCCGCCAGCCGGCCGGCATGATGCAGGATGGAGGTGTTGGCCAGGCCGTCCGGTGCGCCGTGCGGCGCGGCCTCGCAGCCGCCCCGATCTTCCCGATGCCACTGCGTGGTGCGCACCCAGCGGTTGCGGTAGGCGACGCCGTCCTCCGACAGGGTGAAGGCGTGCACCATGCCGTCGCCGCCGAACCAGTGCCGGTCGGGTGCCGGGTGGCGCGGGTTGGGGCCGTTGCGGAACAGGGTGCCGCGCAGGCCCGACGGGATCGTCCCGGTGACCGGAAGCCGTTCGAGCCGCTGCTCCTGCCCGACCGGCCGCCTGTTCTGGTATGCCATCCTCCGCTCCATCTTTACACCGTCTAGACGGAGCGGTAGCGCATCCGCCCCGCACCGTCCAGCAAAAACTTACACTGGAAAGATGGAGCCGTCGGTGGCACATCGGGAGCATGACGAGCCTGACCACGAAGCGGCCGCGGCGGGACGGCACCCGCCCGTATCACCACGGCGACCTGCCAGCGTCGCTGCTGCAGGCGGCGCTGGCCATCCTTGAGCAGGACGGCATCGCCGGCCTCACCCTGCGCGCGGTGGCGCGCCGTGCCGGGGTCTCGCACATGGCGCCGGCGCACCATTTCGGCGACCTGGGCGGCCTGCTGAGCGAGCTGGCGGCGCTCGGCTTCCGGCGCTTCGGCGCCGCACTGGGCGAGGCCGCCGGACAGGACAGGCTGGACGCGATGGGCGAGGCCTATGTCGCCTTCGCCCGCGCCAACCCGGCCCTGTTCCAGCTCATGTTCCGCTCCGAGCGGCTCGATCCAGCCCGCCCGGCGCTGGCGGAAGCGCTTGCCCACGCCAGCGCTCTGCTGACGCAGACCGCCGGGGGCTTCGTCCCAGGGCGGGAACAGCCGACTCTGGCCCAGGTCGCGGACGCCGTCCGGGCGTGGTCGATGGTGCACGGCTACGCGATGCTGCTGCTCGACGGCAGGCTCGACGTGACGCTGCGGGTGTTGTCGCAGGGGAAGCACGCCGATGCGGACGTGCTGCTGCGCGCGGTGCTCGGGATGGCGCCGTCGCAGCCGGACCCCGCGCCGCGGTGATGGAGGCTTTTCCCGGCTCCGGCTTCGCCATACCCTTGTCGGTATCCCCGACCGGTTGGAGCCGCAGATGAGCCTGGAAGCCGACCTGGTCGTGGACCGGCTGCGCTTGAAGCGGCGCCTGACGCTGTGGCGGGCGCTGGCCGTGCTCGGCTTCGTGCTGGCGCTGGGGGCGAGCGCGGGCCTGCGCCGGCACCAGGCTGGGTTCCTGTCCGGCCCGCATCTGGCCCGGCTCAGGGTCGAGGGCATCATCACCGAGGACCGCGACCGGCTGGACCTGATCGACGCCGCCGCGAAGGATGCCAGCGTCCGGGGCATGATCCTGGCGATCGACAGCCCGGGCGGCTCGGTGTCCGGCGGCGAGTCGCTGCACGACGCGATCGCCCGGTTCGCGGCGAAGAAGCCGGTGGTGGTGACCATGGGCGGGGTGGCGGCCTCGGCCGGCTACATGATCGCGGTGCCGGCGGCCCGGATCTTCGCGTCCAACGCCACCCTGACCGGCTCGATCGGCGTGATCCTGCAGAGCCCGGACCTGTCCGGCCTGTTGGGCAAGCTCGGGATCGGCGTGGACGAGCTGGTGTCCGGCCCGTTGAAGGGCCAGCCCAGCGTGGTCAAACCGCTGAGCCCGGAAGGGCGGGAGATGCTGCAGGGCGTGGTCGCCGACCTGTACGGGCAATTCGTCGACATCGTCGCCGCCGGACGGCACATGGACCCGGCCCGTGTGCGGGCGCTGGCCGACGGGCGCCCCTATACCGGGCACCAGGCGGTCGGCCTCGGCCTGATCGACCAGATCGGCACCGAGCGGGACGCCCGCGACTGGCTGGCGCGGACCAAGCACATCGCCTCCGACCTGCCGGTCGAACCGCTGCACCGTCCTCCGTCCGGACGCTGGCCCGGGCTGCATCCACTCGGCCTCGTGCACCAGCTGGGCATGGCCGCCATGGCCGGCGCGCTCGATACGCTGACAAGCGGATTGGCGTCGAAAACCGTTATGATGCAAGGGCTTGCGCTTGACGGTGCGGTGTCGCTCTGGCAGCCTTGAGGGCTCGGATCCGGAGAAGCGGCATGACCAGGTCGGAACTGATCGCCGAGCTCGCGGGCGCCAACCCGCATCTGACCAGCCGCGATGTCGAGCTGATCGTGTCCACCATCTTCGACGAGGTCACGGCAGCACTCGCCCGCGGCGAGCGGGTCGAGCTGCGCGGTTTCGGCGCCTTCACCATCAAGCAGCGCGACGCCCGCACCGGACGCAACCCGCGCACCGGCGAGCCGGTCGCGGTGGACGAGAAGGTCGTGCCGTTCTTCAAGGCCGGCAAGGAGCTGCGCGAGCGGGTGAACCAGCGGGCGGCACGCCCGCGCTGACCCGGCTATCGGCCACGGATCCGCCACCACGGGTTATGTTCTTGCTTTGTTCTTAATCGAGCGTTAACCGGGTGCTTCGCAAGCAAGGTGGCCCGGGGAATGGATTCTCGATCGTTCGCAGCACCGCTCCTGCTGCTTGCCGCCGTGCTGGCGGCAGGCCCGGGCCCAGGTCCAGGCGACGGCGTGGTGCGCTGCATGCCGCTGCGCCAGCCGGCTCGCGCCGCCTCCGCCGCGGGCGAGACCGGGCTCGCCGTCGAGCCCGCCCGGTTGTTCGCCCCCACGCGACAGGCGGTGTTCTTTTCCCGCAGCGGCGACCGCTGCGCCTGGCACGACGGCGGCCCCGCCAGGGGCTGACGTCCCGTCCCGCCGAAGCACTTGCCCGCGACCGGTCCAGGGAGGAAAACGTCACGCATAGCGTGCGGGACAGGGTGGACCGATGTTCGACAGGAAGAAGGCCCCGGCGGGAACGCCGACGCCAGGCCCGGTGCAGAAGGCGGCGAGGCCGGGCTCTGCCGGCAAGCAGGCCTACGAGGCGCGTCGGGCGGAGAAGGCGGGCATGGCCCTGGACAAGTGGCTGGCGCAGAAGGAGCGGCGCGCGGAAGCGGATCGCGAGGCCGGACTCGCGGCGGAGCAGGTGCGGCGCAAGGCCGAGCCAGCCAAACCCGGTCTGCTGCGCCGGCTGATCGACCGCGCCCACCGGCCGATCTGATCGAAGCTGCCCGGCCGATGGCCGGATCCCGACTTCCTGTCCTTCCCCGCATCCATCCGGAGTAGTCCAATGCTCGACACCCACGCCGCTCCGGTCCGGTCTGCGGTCGAGACCGTCCTGGTGGTGCCGGTGATCCTGTCCGGGGGCTCGGGCAGCCGCCTCTGGCCGGTGTCGCGGGCGAGCTTCCCCAAGCAGCTCTGGCCGCTGATCTCCGACCGGACGATGCTACAGGAGACCGCGCTGCGCGGCACCGGCGCCGGCTTCGCGCCGCCGGTGATCGTGTGCAACCAGGAGCACCGGTTCCTGATCGCCGAGCAGCTGCGCGAGGCCGGCATCCAGGGCGCCCGGATCGTGCTGGAGCCGGTCGGCCGCAACTCTGCCCCGGCCCTTGCCGCCGCCGCCCTGCTGGTCGCCGAGGAGACGCCGAACGCGGTGCTGTGGATGATGGCGGCCGACTCCGCCATCGCCCGGCCGGACCGGCTCGCGGCCGCGGTCGCCACCGCGGTGGAGGCCGCCCGCGGCGGACGGATCGTCACCTTCGGCATGAAGCCGACCCGGCCGGAGACCGGCTACGGCTACATCGAGGTCGGTCAGGAGCTGGAAGGGCTGCCCGGGGCCCACGCGCTCGCCGCCTTCGTCGAGAAGCCGGACGCGGCCCGCGCCGCTGAATTGGTGGCCTCCGAACGCTTCCTGTGGAACTCCGGCATGTTCGTGTTCACTGCCGAGACGCTTCTGGAGGAGATGCAGCTGCACGCGCCGGAGGTGCTGTCCGCAGTGCGCCGCGCCACCGCCGGGCGCGACACCGACCTCGACTTCATCCGCCTCGATCCGGAAGCGTTCGCATCGGCGCCCGACATCAGCATCGACTACGCGGTGGCCGAGCACACCCATCGCGCCGCCGTGGTGCCGGCCGAGCTCGGCTGGTCCGACGTCGGCTCCTGGGACGCGCTGTGGGACATCAGCGCCAAGGACGGCGCCGGCAACGTGTCGATCGGCGACGTGTTCCTGGAGCACACCACCAACTGCTACGTGCGCTCCGACGGCATCGTCACCGCGGTGACGGGCCTGGCCGACGCGGTGGTGGTGGTGACCGAGGACGCGGTGCTGGTCACCCATCGCGACCGGGCGCAGGACGTCAAGCGCGTGGTGGAGCGCCTGCGCAGCGCCGGACGGCACGAGGCGGTGGCGCACAACCGCTGCTACCGCCCTTGGGGCTTCTACGAGAGCCTGATCCACGGCGACCGGTTCCAGGTCAAGCGGATCGTGGTGATGCAGGGCCAGAAGCTGTCGCTGCAGCGTCACCACCACCGCGCCGAGCACTGGGTGGTGGTAGCCGGCGTGGCGCTGGTCACGCGCGACGCCGAGCAGGTGATGGTGCGCGAGAACGAGAGCATCTACCTGCCGCTGGGCTGCACCCACCGGCTGGAGAACCCCGGCCGCATCCCGCTGACCCTGATCGAGGTGCAGTCCGGCGCCTATCTGGGCGAGGACGACATCGTCCGCATCGAGGACGTGTACAAGCGGAGCTGAGCCGGCTGCTCCGGACGGTGGCCGCGAAGGATTCCGTAACGGACCGGTGCGGAACGGCACCGAACGGGCAGACGTTGCTGCCGGACGCAGACCGTCTCCCCAACCCGCCGGAGCCCGTGCCATGAGCAAGAACGTCAGCGAGTTCATTGTCGAACGCATGCAGGAATGGGGCGTGCGGCGCATCTTCGGCTATCCCGGTGACGGCATCGCCGGCCTCGACGTCGCGGTGGACAACGCCGACAAGGAGGGCACGCTCAAGTTCGTGCAGGTCCGCCACGAGGAGATGGCGGCCTTCATGGCCTCGGCGCACGCCAAGTTCACCGGCGAGGTCGGCGTGTGCCTCGCGACCTCCGGGCCGGGTGCGGTGCACCTGCTGAACGGGCTGTATGACGCAAGGCTCGACCACCAGCCGGTGGTGGCCCTGGTCGGCCAGCACGGCACCCCGGTGATCGGCGGCTCGGACCAGCAGGAGCTGGACCTGAAGTCGCTGTTCAAGGACGTGGCCGGTGCCTACTGCGAGATGGCGTCCGATCCGGTCCAGGTGCGCCACCTGATCGACCGCGCCTTCCGCATCGCCATCGCCGAGCGGCGCGTCACCTGCGTGGTGTTTCCGGCCAACATCCAGGTCATGCCCGCGGTCGAGAAGCCGCCGCACCTGCACGGCTACGAGCATTCCTCCATCGGCTACAGCAAGCCGCGCGTGGTGCCGTACGAGGCCGACCTGCAGCGCGCCGCCGACATCCTGAACGAGGGCAAGAAGGTCTCGATCCTGATCGGCGCCGGCGCCAAGGGTGCCACCGACGAACTGATCGAGGTGGCCGACCTGCTCGGCTGCGGCATCGCCAAGGCGCTGCTCGGCAAGCAGGTGGTGCCGGACGACCTGCCGTTCGTGACCGGCTCGATCGGCCTGCTCGGCACCGAGCCCTCGTCCGACATGATGCTCGGCTGCGACACCCTGCTGATGGTCGGCTCCGGCTTCCCCTGGACCGAGTTCCTGCCCAAGGAAGGGCAGGCGAGGGCGGTGCAGATCGACATCGATCCGGAGATGCTGGGCCTGCGCTATCCGATGGACGTGCACCTGCACGGCGACTCCGCGCTCACCTTGCAGGCGCTGATCCCGCTGCTCCACCGCAAGAAGGACCGTTCCTGGCGGGAAGGGATCGAGAAGAAAGTCGCCAAGTGGTGGGAGCTGCTGGAAGCGCGCGCCATGCACGCGGCCGAGCCGCTTAACCCGCAGCGCGTGTTCTGGGAGCTGTCGTCGCGCCTGCCCGAGCGCGCGATCGTCACCGCCGACTCCGGGTCCGCCGCCAATTGGTATGCGCGCGACCTCAAGTTCCGCCGCGGCATGATGGGCTCGCTGTCCGGCGGCCTCGCCTCGCTCGGCGCCGGCACGCCCTACGCGGTGGCGGCGAAGTTCGCCTATCCCGACCGCGTGGTGATCGCCTGCATGGGTGACGGCGCGATGCAGATGAACGGCCTCAACGTGCTGATCGATGTTGCCAAGTACTGGAAGGAGTGGGCGACCCCGAACTGGATCTGCCTGGTGCTGAACAACCGCGATCTCAACCAGGTGACCTGGGAGGAGCGCATCCAGTCCGGCGACCCGAAGACCATGTCCACCCAGTCGATCCCCGACATGCCGTACCACAAGTATGCCGAGCTGCTGGGCCTGAAGGGCATCTTCGTCGACGATCCCGAGAAGGTGGGTGCCGCCTGGGACGAGGCGCTGGCGTCGGACCGCCCGGTGGTTCTGGAAGCCTACACCGATCCCAACGTGCCGCCGCTGCCGCCGCACATCACCCTGGACCAGGCGAAGAAGTTCGCCATGTCGGTGCCGCGTGACCCGGAGCGGGGCAGCATCCTCAGGAATGTGGCGCGGGAGGTGATGGCGTCCGTGCTGCCGTCGCGGCACTGACATCGGCGGTGCCCGTCCGCAGCGGCGGCGGCTGCCGCGGGGCGCTGTGCTTGACCCGCGCCGCGTCCGCGTGACAAGACCGCCGTCGGTCGGCTGGTCGGCTACCCCAGGAGCCAGGCCGTAGACGACCATCGGATCGGGAAGGAAGCGGGCGCCAAGTCCTGCCGCCCCGATCCGAACGACAGGCTGGGAGGCCGCGCTCGTGTCGAACGCCGTTGACGATCCGCGCCATGGCTTGCTGCCCGCCCGCCAAGGCCCGCTGCCATCGGTACGCACCGACATCCCTGCCCGGCTCGACCGGCTGCCGTGGTGCCGGTTCCACGTCCTGCTGGTGGCGGCACTCGGCATCACCTGGATCCTGGACGGTCTCGAGGTCACCATCGTCGGCTCGATCGGGCCGATCCTGCAGGACCCGCGGACGCTGCGGCTGTCGGCCGAGCAGATCGGCGGCGCGGCCTCGGCCTACGTGATCGGCGCGGTGATCGGCGCGCTGCTGTTCGGCTGGCTGACCGACCGGTTCGGGCGCAAGAGCATCTTCAACGTGACGCTCGGCGTCTACATCGTCGGCGTGCTGCTGTCGGCGTTCTCGTGGGACGTGCGGTCGTTCATGCTGTTCCGACTCGTCACCGGGATCGGCATCGGCGGCGAGTATTCCGCGATCAACTCGGCAATCGACGAGATGATCCCGGCGCGGCTGCGCGGCCGGGTCGACCTGATCGTCAACGGCTCGTTCTGGCTGGGCGCCGGCGCGGGCGCCGGCGCCTCGCTGTTCCTGCTCGGCGGCCACCTGGTCGGCATCGACCTCGGCTGGCGGCTGGGCTTCGGCATCGGCGGCGTGCTCGGCCTCCTCATCCTGCTGCTGCGCCGCTTCGTGCCGGAAAGCCCGCGCTGGCTGGTGACCCATGGCCGGCACGCCGAAGGTCGCGCCGCGATCGATGGCATCGAGCGCGAGGTGGTGCGCCGCACCGGCCGGCCGCTCCGCGCCGTGGACGAGTCGCTGCTGATCCATCCGCGACGGGTGTTCGGCTACAAGGTCGTGCTTGCCGCCATGTTCGGCCAGTACCGGATGCGCTCGGTGCTGGTGCTGGTGATGATGGTCGCCCAGGCCTGCCTGTACAACGCCGTGTTCTTCACCTATGGCATGGTGCTGACCAACTACGAGCACGTGTCGCCGACACGGGTCGGCCTGTTCATCCTGCCGATCGCCGCCAGCAACTTCCTGGGGCCCCTGCTGCTCGGCACCCTGTTCGACACGATCGGGCGTCGGCGCATGATCTTCGCCACCTACGGGGTGTCGGGTGTGCTGATGGTGCTGGTGGCGGCGCTGTTCGCGAGCGGGCAGATGACGGCGCTGACGCAGACGATCGGCTGGGCGGCGATCTTCTTCTTCGCTTCCGCCGCCGCCTCGGCTGCCTACCTGACCGCGGGCGAGGTGTTCCCGCTGGAGGTGCGCGCCACCGCGATCGCCCTGTTCTACGCCTTCGGCATGGTGTTCGCCGCCGGCACGCCCTGGCTGTTCGGCAGGCTGATCGGCACCGGCGGCCCGGTGCCGCTGGCAACCGGCTATGGCATATCCGGACTGCTGATGCTGGCGGCCGGCATCACCGCGCTCCGGCTGGGGATCGACTGCGAGGGCCGTTCGCTGGAAAGCATCTCGCCGCCGATGCCGGCAGCGCTCACCACCGGCGGCACCGGCATCGCCTGACGCGTCCCGGCGCGATCACGCGATCCGGCTTCGTCGCCCGTGCACGGGGCGGCCGCCCTTCACGGCCTGTCTGTTTGGCGGAGATCGGCACGGCAGATCGCGATGGCGGCGAGGCGGCGAGGGCGGCCAACCTGCGCACGCGGGCACGAAGCGGACATGGCGGAACGTGCAGGTCCCTTCCGGACGGCAACGGATTTCCTGGCGACGGACCAGCACAAGTTCGGTTCCGCTTGGCGCTACGAGCTCATCGACAGCCGGATCGTCGGACAGGCAGCCCCGACGCCGGAGCATGGCGGCATCATCTTCAGCCTGACGGCTGCCCTCGCGAGCCGCCTGCGCGGCAACGCTGGGGGTGCCGACCGGAAGCCGACGGTGGCGCGACCTCGAAGCAGCGGTGGAGCACGACCCGCATCCCGGACGTCACCATCCGGTGCGGCGACTTGCCGCGCCTCGTGTTCGAGATCGTGTCGCCGTCCGAGCTTCGCGCGTGGCGTGTCCGGGACCGCGAGCGCCGCAACCTGCAGGACGTCGAAGGCATCCAGGAGATCGTCGAGATCTGCCAGGACGACATGGCGGCGCACATCTATTGCAAGAAAGAGGATGGAACATGGTCCTTCGCCGCCGTCGACGGGACAGTGTCCATCCTCGCCTTGCGGAGCGTCGGCCTCGAGATGCCGATGATCGAAGCGTATGAGTTCGCCGTAGCGAACGTGTCCGATGAGGACTCAAGCTAGAGCATCTGGAGTGAGCCCAAGTGAATGGAGAATGCTCTAGAGGCCCTTGTGAACGACAACCTTTGGTCGCAGCATGTCGGACCATTCCGGACGTAGGGAGCTGCAGTCTGTTAGGCAGCCGCATCTTCTAATTCCAGGGCGCTACCGCATGTCGGTCCCACAAGGATTTGGCACAACCGAAGGCGGTCCGTAACAGCCTCTAGTCATCCTGTTGCTGCGTTGCCGGGTGCCGGAAAACCCGCGCCGATTGGCGACTTGTGCGCGGCATAGCGGAGGCGCCGTCATGATCGATGAGATCAAACGACAGGTGGCATGCCAAACCGGCGTCCTGCTTCGCCGCGCGCACAAGCTGTTGCTGATCCCGCTGGTGCACGCGACGTCGGTGCAGGATCGGTGAAGTCGTGATCCCGCCAAAGCGTCTTCGAAGCTTCATAATCCGGTCACACCTCTTCATCGGTTCAACTGTTAGCAAGCTCCCGATCGATGGGAACAGTCGATGCCTTCGTCATCCGCAGCAATCAGTGGCTACGGACGATGCCGCCTCGTTCGCGTCCCACTTCATCGCCCCTCGACTTCTGGACCAGCTTCGGGAGCAGTCCGTATGCCCAGTCTCAAAGCCTGTCTTCTTGCTTCAGTTGTCGCTTGTGGCTGCGGCGCAAGCCTGGCAGCTGCGGCAGCGCCGGCCGCAGGACAAAGCTACAAGCACGTGCTTCTCATCAGCATCGATGGGCTGCACGCGATCGACGTCGCGAACTTCATACAGGGTTACCCGAACAGCAACCTCGCGCAGCTTGCTCGCCACGGCGTCGTCTACCCGAACGCGTTCACGACTGCCCCGTCCGACAGCTATCCTGGCATGCTTGCGCAGTTCACCGGCGCTACTCCGAAGACCGGCGGCCTGTTCTACGACGATAGCTACGATCGCAAGGAATATCCGTCGGTCAACTACTGGCTGAGCCAAGGCAAGGCCGATCCGGGTTGCTCGGGACAACCGGGCACCGAGGTGACGAACTTCGAGGAACTCGATCGCAGCTACAACTTCTCGACCGGGCTGGTTTCCGACCTGACCGGCGGCGGCACGTTGGGAAAGGTGCTGACACAGCTCGATCCGGACAACATGCAGCGCAAGATGGTCGGTGGGCGCTGCGTTCCGCTTTATCCGCACGACTACGTCCATACCAATACCGTCTTCGATATCGCGCACGCGTCCGGCCTCTACACCGCCTGGTCGGACAAGCATCCAGCCTATGAGGATCTGAGCGGACCATCGGGACAGGGGCTAGACGAGCTGTTCGCCCCCGAAATCAATTCGCAGGATACGCTCGATGCGGGAGCCAAGCCGGGCGACGACTACACGACCAGCTACAAGGGCGTTCGCACCTATGACAGCATCAAGGTGCAGGCGGTCCTGAACTGGATCGATGGCTACAACAGCACAGGAACTGTCAAGCTTGCCGCGCCGCCGGCCATCTTCGGGATGAACTTCCAGGCGATCAGCGTCGGTCAGAAGCTGGCGAAGGCGGGGGATGCCGACAGGGACATGTCGAACCTCGTGGGCGGCTATGCCGACGGGAACGGTGACCCCAACAACGCCTTGCTCATGCAGGCGCAGTTCGTCGACCAGGCATTGGGGCGGTTCGAGGCGGAATTGAAGGCCCGGAAGCTCGACCAGTCGACGCTGATCATCATCAGCGCCAAGCACGGCCAGTCGCCGATCGATGTCAGGGACCGCGTCGCCATCAGCGACGCGCCGTTCCAGGCCACCCCTGGCTTTGGCACCCATGGGTTCGAGATCTGCGACGACGAGGGCCTGGTCTGGCTCGATCCCAGCTTGCAGAAGACGCAGTATGGTGCTGCGCGTGCCTACCTGCTCGATCATGCGGCCGAACTTCACATCGAGACGCTGCTCGACCGCAGCTCCCTGATCCCGCTCTACGGCGACCCGTTCACGAACAGCCGGGTTCCGGACTTCATCGCCGTCACCGACCATGGGGTGATCTGCACCGGCGGAACCAAGCTGGCAGAGCATGGCGGCTTCTCGAACGATGACCGGAACGTCGGGCTGATCGTGTCGTCTCCGACGATCCACGCCGCCGTGAACGAGAATCCGGTCGAGACGACGCAGATCGCGCCGACCATACTGCAAGCCCTCGGCCTGAACTGGACGCAGCTGCAGGCCGTCCGGGCGGAAGGAACGCAGCCTCTGCCGCGGTGACGGCGGGAGCCCGATCACGCAGGCTAATGGCACGACAAACCCCATTCAGGTGGTGCCGGACAGCACCGGCCTGGAGGTGTTCGGGGGGCGGATCGTCGGCCGCGCCCCAAGGCCGCAAGTCCGCCCATGGCGCCGCCGCCGTTGTCTCGAGCGTTCGGGATCGTCATGTGCGCCCTGTCGCCAGGCAACGGTCGCATGGTTTGGCAGGGGAACGTGGGGCCACAGCCGCCGCACCCTCGCGGACATCGCGACCGGCCGCCACAGGTGAGTCATCGGCCCAAAGCTCTCCGGGTCCGGTCCGCATCTCCAACCCGAGAACCCGCGGTCTGCGATGCTCAGATCGCAGTGCTTGGAGCGCGTGCTGCGCTTTCCCATCTGAGTCGTGCAGAAAGCGTTGGAGGCTGCGATGGCAAGCGGTTGGGCTCCGGACGGGGCGGTGCAGGACCAGATCGACGACACCATCCGCGACGGGGTGATGCGGGCGCGGGCGCAGGTGCCGAACGGGGCCGGCGCGACCCATTGCGTGGAATGCGGCGACGAGATCCCCGAGGCGCGACGCCGGGCGTTGCCTGGCGCGCGGTTCTGCGTCGCCTGCCAGTCGACGCACGACCCCGGCGCCGCGGGTGGCGGGTTCAACCGCAGGGGCAACAAGGACAGCCAGCTCCGGTAGTCCAGGCGCCCGACGGGGTCCCGATTACTGCCGGCTGCAGGCGCTCCCGACACCTTCGGGATGGCAATACAGCCGTGCGTCGGTGTTGTCCGCCGGAGGGGCTGACGTCACCGTCGCTGGCCCGACATACGGTTTGCCGTTCGGCTGCAGGTCGGTGTCCACGCCCGGCGCCGCCCTGGCGCCCGGTGGCGCGCCGGAGCAGGACGCCAGCAGCGGCAGCAGGGCAACCGACAGCGCCGCGAGACGGGAATGACGCCGCATCCGGTTCATCGCACGGTTCATGTCAGTGCCGCGACGGCATCTCGGCCAGCAGGAAGTCCCGGAACACCGCCACCCGCTTGGAGGTGCGCAGCTCCTCCGGATACACGAAGTAGGCCTCGATCGTCGGCGGCTTGATGTCCGTCATGATCCGCTGGAGGCCCGGCCGGTCGGTCAGCATGTAGTGCGGCACCGAGCCGATCCCGAGCCCGGCCTCGATCGCGTCGGCCAGCGCGGTCAGGCTGTTCACCTCGAACACCGGCTGCCGCTTCTGCCCGTTCGGTCGCCCGAGGCCCGCCAGCCAGTTCACATCTGCCACCGGCGGCCGGTAGGAGCCGAACAGCAGCAGCTTGTGCCCGTCCAGGTCCTCCGCCGTGGCCGGGGTGCCGTTGCGCTGGAGGTAGTCCGGCGAGGCGCAGACCGGCATCTGGATGTCGGTCAGGTGCCGCTGCACCAGGTCGGGCTGACGCGGCGGATGCATGCGGATCGCCACGTCCGCCTCGCGCATGCCGAGATCGAGGTCGCTGTCCTCCAGGATCAGGGTGATGGAGATGTCCGGATGCATAGTCAGGAAGCGGGGCAGGCGTGGCGCCAGCCAGGCGGTGCCGAAGCCGGCGGTGGTGGTCACCTTGAGCCGGCCGGCCGCCTTCTCCTTGCTCTCGCTGAGCAGCGCCTCGGTCATGGCGAGCTTGGCGAACACCTCCCGCACCGTGCGGTTCATCTGCTCGCCCTGCTCGGTCAGGATCAGCCCGCGCGCGTGTCGGTGGAACAGCGGCACCTGCAGCGCCTCCTCCAGCGCCGAGATCTGCCGGCTGACCGCGGACTGGCTCAGGTTGAGCACGTCGCCCGCATGGGTGAAGCTGCCCGCCTCGGCGACGGCATGGAAGATCCTGAGCTTGTCCCAATCCATGCTCATCGCGCGCGGCTCATCGGTTCGGGGTTGGCAGGCGCTCGACCCCGCGCCTCATGCAGCTTCGGCTTCGGCCGGGAGGGGCACCACCTGCTCGGTGAGGTAGCGTTCCGCTTCCAGGGCAGCCATGCATCCGGTGCCGGCCGCCGTCACCGCCTGGCGGAACACCTTGTCCTGCACGTCGCCGGCGGCGAACACGCCCGGCACCGAGGTGCGGGTGCTGCCGGGCTCGGTGACGACGTAGCCCTCAGCGTCGAGCTCGACCTGGCCCTTGAACACGGCGGTGTTGGGCAGGTGGCCGATCGCCACGAATACCCCGTCGACGCCGAGCCGGCTGGTCCGGCCGGTGACCGTGTCGCGTAGCACCACCCCGTCCACCACCGGCGGCGTGCCGGCATCGGTGATGTCCTCGACCACGCTGTTCCATACCACCGACACCTTCGGGTGGGCGAACAGCCGGTCCTGCAGGATGCGCTCGGCGCGCAGCCGGTCCCGCCTGTGGATCAGCGTCACGTGGTCGGCATGGTGGGTGAGGAACAGCGCTTCCTCGACCGCGGTGTTGCCGCCGCCGATCACCGCCACCCGCTTGCCGCGGTAGAAGAAGCCGTCGCAGGTGGCGCAGGCCGACACGCCGGCGCCGTGCAGCCGGGACTCCGACGGCAGGCCGAGCCAGCGTGCCTGGGCGCCGGTGGCGATCACCACCGTGCGCGCGAGGAACACGTCGCCCCCGTCGCCGACCAGCCGGAACGGCTCGCCCGCCCGCCGCGGCTGCAGGTCGCACTCGACGATCAGGTCGGACACCACCCGCGTGCCGACATGCTCCGCCTGGGCCGCCATCTGCTCCATCAGCCACGGGCCCTGCACCGCTTCGGCGAAGCCGGGATAGTTCTCGACGTCGGTGGTGATGGTCAGCTGGCCGCCCGGCTGCAGCCCCGACACCAGGATCGGCTTCATGTTGGCCCGCGCGGCATAGATCGCGGCGGTGTAGCCGGCCGGGCCGGCACCGATGACGAGCAGGTCGGTGGTGAAGGTCTGTGTCATGAATGATCGATTCTCAAGCGCCACGCAGGATATGAGCCTGGTTTGCTGCGGCGCAAGCAAGATGGGCGCCAGCGCCGCCCACTGCGGCCTTTGCGTGTGGCCGTGGCTGCAATACACCATGCCGCCATGCAGATCGCGGACCAGCTCGGTGTCCAGCTCGGGGTCGAGCTCGATGCCATCGACCGGCGCATCGTCGCCGAGCTGCAGCAGGACGGCCGGATGACCAACGTCGAGCTGGCCAGGCGTGCCGGCATCTCCGCCCCGCCCTGCCTGCGCCGGGTCCGCCGGCTGGAGGAGCTGGGGGTGATACGCGGCTACCACGGCGACAGCGACCCGCTCCTGCTCGGCTGGACCGTGGTGTTCTTCGCCCTGGTCGGCCTCGACAGCCAGAAGGACAGCGTGCTGACCGGCTTCGAGGCGCTGGTCGCCGAGTGGCCCGAGGTGCGCGAGTGCCACATGATCCGCGGCGGCGGCGACTTCCTGCTGCGCTTGGTCGCCCGCGACACCGCGCACGAGAACCAGCTCACCCGCCGCCTGACCGAGACCGCGCACGTGAGCCGCCTGCAGACCCTGCAGACCATACGCACCAGCCGCGACCTCGCCGGCGTGCCGATCTAACCAGCCGCCGCCGCGTTGTCGATGCAGCTCCCGACCAGCCCCGCCATCAGCCCCGCTATCAGCATCGTGGTGCCGTGCTACCGGGAGCGCCCCAACGTGCGCCCGCTGGTGGCCGCCCTCGACGCCGCCCTGGCCGGCCGCAGCTGGGAGGCGATCTTCGTCGACGACGACAGCCCGGACGGCACCATCGAGGAGATACGCGCCGTCGCCGCCGTCGACGGACGCGTGCGCGGCCTGCGCCGGATCGGCCGGCGCGGCCTGTCGTCGGCGGTGATCGAGGGGGTGCTGGCCTCCTCGGCGCCGCTGGTCGCGGTGATGGATGGCGACCTGCAGCACGACGAGACCTGCCTGCCGCGCATGCTGGACGCGGTGACGGACGGGCTCTGCGACGTCGCGGTCGGCTCGCGCCACGTGCTCGGCGGCGACTCCGACGGCCTGTCCTCGCCGTGGCGGCACCGTTTGTCGGATGGGGGCATCCGGCTGGCGCAAGCGTTCCTGCCGGTGCGCCCGGGCTTCGCGCGCCTCGGCGACCCGATGAGCGGGTTCTTCGCCTGCGAGCGGCGCTTCTTCGAGCGGGCGGCGCCCCGCCTGAGCGGGCAGGGGTTCAAGATCCTGCTCGACCTGATCTTGTCCGCGCCCGCGGCGACCGGCGAGATCCCGCGCGTGCTCGAGATCCCGGCCCGGTTCCGGCCGCGCCTGGCCGGAGAAAGCAAGCTCGACGCCCTGGTGCTGGCACAGTTCGGCAGCATGGTCCTGGACAAGGCGTTCCGCGGCCTGCTGCCGACCCGGTTCATCGGCTTCGCCGCCGTGGGCCTGGCCGGCGTGCTGGTGAACCTCCTGGTGCTGGACGCCGCCCGTCGCACCGGCGCCCCGTTCGCCGAGGCGCAGACGATCGGCACGGTGGCGGCGATGGTCGCCAACTTCTGGCTCAACAACACCCTGACCTATCGCGACCGCCGCCTGCGCGGCGTCGGGCTGGGGCGCGGCCTGCTGCTGTTCATGCTGGTCTGCGGCGTCGGCGCGGTCGCCAACGTGGGCATCGCCCGCACCCTGCACGACGCCCATCACGGCTGGCAGCCGGCCGGCGCCGCGGGTGCGGCGATCGGGGTGGTGTGGAACTACGCGGTGTCCTCGACCCTGATCTGGCGCCTGCGTTGAGGTGGTGGCTCGCGATCCTCCTGCTGCTGACCCTGCTCCGGCTCGCGGTGTGCGGCCTGGCGCCGCTGTCGCCGGACGAGTCCTACTACTGGGTGTGGTCGCGTGCCCTGGCGCCGGGCTATCTCGACCACCCGCCGATGGTGGCGCTGTGGATCAGGGCCGGGACGTCCTTGTGCGGCAGCGGAGCGCTCGGCGTGCGCCTGCTGGCGCCGGTCTCGGCGGCACTCGGCACCCTGCTGCTGGCCTCTGCCGCCGCCGACCTGGGCGATCGGGAGAACCGGGTGCCGCGCGCGCTGGTGGCGGCGGTGCTGCTGAACGCCACCCTGCTGCTCGGCGTCGGCAGCGTCACCATGACCCCGGACACGCCGCTGCTGTTCTTCTGGACGCTGGCGCTGGCCGCACTCGGTCGGGTGCTGGCGACCGGGCGGGGCGCCTGGTGGCTTGTTGTCGGGATCGCGACCGGCCTGGCGCTCGACAGCAAGTATACGGCGCTGCTGACCGCGATGGGCCTGGCGGGCTGGCTGCTGGCGACCGCGGAAGGGCGGCGCTGGCTGCGCAGCCCTTGGCCGTGGCTGGCGGCCCTGCTGGCGCTGGCCGTGTTCGCGCCGGTGCTGCTCTGGAACGCGTCGCATGGCTGGGTCAGCCTCGCCAGGCAGGGTGGACGCACCGGGGACTGGCATCCGGCGCGGGCCGGACGGTATCTCGCCGAGCTGGCGGGCGGGCAGCTCGGGCTGGCGACGCCGCTGGTGTTCGTCCTGCTCGTGTCCGGAATCGTGAACGCCGTTCACGGAGCGCGGCGCGGCTTGCCCGGTCCTGCGCTGCTCGCCTGGGTGACACTGCTGCCCCTGGCGGTGTTCGTGCAGCACGCGCTGGGCGACCGGGTGCAGGCGAACTGGCCGGGCCTGCTCTACCCGTCCGCGCTGGTCGCCGCTGCGGCGGTGGCGCCGGGATGGTGGCGGCAGGCGGCCGCCCTCGGTTTCGCGCTGACGGCGCCGGTGTACCTGCAGGCGGTGGCGGCGCCGTTCCCGCTGCCGCGCGGGATGGACGTGACGCTGCAGCGGCTGGCGGGATGGCAGGCGCTGGCCACCGCCGCCGGCGCGGCTGGTCAGGGGTTCGTCGCCGCCGACGAGTACGGCCTGGCGGCGGAGCTGGCGCGCGGCTTGCCGGGCCGGACGGTGCTGGGTGTGCAGCCGCGCTGGGCGTTGTTCGCGCTGCCGCACGACGCGGTCGGGGCGACTACCGGTGTGCTGGTGCGAAGCGAGCGGCGGCACGACGCGCCGGACGGGCGCTACTGGTCGACGCTGGTGCCGGCGGGCGAGCTGGTCCGGAGCCGTGGCGGGCGGGTGGCGGAACGCTACCGGCTCTACCGCGTGCGCCTGCGCTCCGGACTGCCGCCGGGGCTCGATGCCGATATCGCCCGGCTGCCCACGCGTTAGTGAACACCCCGCATTAGCCGATGATTAAGGCGATGCCCTGCATGGTGGCGTCCGGACGGGTGACGCGGGAGCAGGAAGCCGGATGGCCAAGCGGCGTGGCAAGACCGAGGGCGGAACGACGATCGTCATCCGCCGGATCGAGGAAGGTGCTGTCGGCCATCATGGCGGCGCCTGGAAGGTCGCGTACGCCGACTTCGTGACCGCGATGATGGCGTTCTTCCTGCTGATGTGGCTGATCAACGCCACCAGCGAGCAGCAGCGACGCGGCATCGCCGCTTATTTCAGCCCGCTCGCCAACGTCGAGAACGGGTTCTCCGGGGCCGGCCTGGTGCCCGGCGGGATGAGCCCGCTGGACAAGGGAACCAACCTGGTGGTGAACGGCAGCGGCGCGCCGCCGACCGCGGATGCGCCGCAGCCGATGGCGATGCAGACGGCACCCGGCCAGGTCGCGGACGATGGCGACGCCTCGTCCGGTGCGTCGGATAGCGACAACGACGACGAGTCTGCCGGCCCGGCCTCCGGGCCCGCTCTCGTCCAGGGCAAGGCTGCCCAGGGTGCCGCCCCCCAGGGCGTTACCCTGGGCCAGGCGGCAGGCGGGGTAGGCGCCGCCGCGTCGGAAGCGGGTCCGAAGATGGACAAGGCCACCGCAGCCGCGGCGGCGGCGGCCGAGGACAGGTCCCTGAAGGCGGCGGTCGGCGCGGTGAAGCGCCTGGTCGCGGCCGATCCCGGCCTGGCCGCGTTCGCCGACCAGATGGCGGTCGACGTCACCGCCGACGGATTGCGTATCCAGATCATGGACAGCCAGAGCAAGCCCATGTTCGACCGCGGTGCCACGACCCTGAACGGGAGGGCCCAGGCCCTGCTGCGCAAGGTGGCGCCGTTCCTGGCGACGCTGCCGGAGCCGATCTCGATCGAGGGCTACAGCGACGCGGCACCCTTGTCGGCCGGGGCCGTCTCGAACTGGACCCTGTCGTCCGGACGCGCCAACGCGGCGCGCGACCTGCTGGTCGACGCGGGGCTGCCGGATGGCCGGGTGGCCGGCGTGACGGGATATGCCGACCGGCACCTGCTGCTGCCCGCGGATCCGCTCGCCAGCGCCAACCGGCGGGTGGTGCTGACCCTGCGCCGGCAGCACGTGTCGCCGCCCGGCGCGGCGGGGGGCTGAGCCGATGTTCACCATCGGCGGCCTGGTGTTCCTGCTGCTCTGCGTGTTCGGCAGCTTCGTCGCGTCCGGAGGCGCGATCGGGCCGCTGGTGGCGTCCATGCCGTTCGAGCTGCTGAGCATCCTGGGTGCCGCGGTCGGCACCTTCCTGATGGCCAACTCGATGCATGAGATCAAGCACACGATCGGCGGGTTCAAGAAGGTCCTGAAGGGCCCGTCGTTCAAGAAGGCCGACTACGTCGAGATGCTGAGCCTGCTGTACTTCTTCGTGAAGCTCGCGAGCAGCAAGGGCGCGACCGCGATCGAGCCGCACATCGAGCGGCCGGACACCAGCAGCGCGTTCGCGGCGTTTCCGAAGGTGCTGGCGAACCACCATGCAGGCGCCATGATCTGCGACTACCTGCGCATGGTCGGCATGACGGTGGACGACCCGCACCAGCTCGACGACATCATGGCGCGCGAGCTGAAGAAGACGCTGGCCGAGGAGCTGCATCCCTGTCACGCGCTGCAGAGCATGTCCGACGCGCTGCCGGCCCTCGGGATCGTGGCCGCCGTGCTGGGCGTGATCAAGACCATGTCCAAGATCAGCGAGCCGCCGGCGGTGCTTGGCGAGATGATCGGCGGCGCGCTGGTCGGCACCTTCCTGGGCGTCCTGCTGGCCTACGGCGTGGTGGCGCCGATCGCGGCGCGCCTGAGCGCCGTGGTCATGGAGGAGGCCAAGTACTACGAGCTGATCCGCGCGGTGCTGGTGGCGCACCTGCACGGCAACCCGCCGCAGATCAGCATCGAGAGCGGTCGCAAGATGGTCCCGAACGAGCACATGCCGAGCTTCCAGGAGCTGGAGACCGCAGTGCAGAGCATGCAGATCGCCTGACCGGAGGGCGGTCCGATGCCCGTGCCCGTGCGGTCGCTAGGCCAGGGCGGCGTGGGCGAGGCGGACGACGTTCCGGCTGAACCGGTCGTCGTCCCCGAGCACATCCCGGTCGAACCACCGCGCTTCCAGCGCGTCGTCTGCGGCGTGCACGGCCCCGGAGCCGGGCGTGCACAGCACCGCGAGCAGGATGAAGTGGTGCCGCAGCGTGCCGTCCGGCGCGCAGTCGAGCAGGTCGAGCGCGTCCAGCAGGCGGATCGCGGTTCCGGCCAGCCCGGTCTCCTCGGCAAGCTCGCGCTCGGCGGCCGCAAACACGGTCTCGCCGCGCTCGATCCGGCCGCCCGGGAACCCCCACAAGCCCTGGTCCGGCGGGTTGGCACGCCGCACCAGCAGCACCTGCCGGCCGCGCACCACGACCGCGAGTGCTGCCGGGACCGGCGCCTGCGTCACGCGGGCGACAGGCTGCGGACCAGCAGGGCCGCCGCCGCCTCGCACAGCGCCGCGTCGTCGGCGGAGAAGCGGTCGGGAACTGGGCTGTCGATGTCGAGCACGCCGAGCAGCACGCCATCCTGGATCAGCGGCACCACGATCTCGCTGCGCGAGGCCGCGTCGCAGGCGATGTGGCCGGGAAACAGGTGGACGTCCGGCACCACGATCGTTTCGCGCCGCGCGGCGGCGGTGCCGCAGACGCCGCGGCCGAGCGGGATGCGCACGCAGGCGACCCGGCCCTGGAACGGACCCAGCACCAGTTCGCCTTCGCGCAGGAAGTAGAAGCCGGCCCAGTTCACCCGGCCAAGCGTGTGGAACAGCAGCGCCGCGGTGTTGGCGGCGTTGGCGATCAGGTCGTGCTCGCCGGCCAGCAGCGCGTCCAGGGTCTCGAGGAGGTCGCCGGTGTCGGACGCGGTCGTGGTCTGCATCTCGTGTCCACCTGTCATGAAGCCGGATCAGGCCTTAGCGGATGCTGGCGCTCTTCAGGTTCAGGTAGTCGTCGGCGAGCTGTCCGGTCTGGCTCCGGCAGTCCTTGAGGGGGTTGCCGGTGTTGACGTGACAGGCCTGCGCTGCCGTGTCCCATTCCGTCGAGCAGGCATCCAGCAGCCGCCGCTTCGACACGCCGTGGTCGTTCGCCTTGTCGCGGCCGGGCTGGAAGTTCCTGTCGAAGCAGGCGTCGAGGTTGCCGGTCGCCACTTGGGACGCGTTGAGGGTGGCAAGCGTGTCGCCGCGGGCGACGGTCGGCGCGCCCGCGGCAAGAACCGCCGCAGCGAGGATCAGCTGTCGCATGTCCCGTCTTTCACAGCAGGGGAAGAACGAGACCTGATCGACGGGAGCACGGTGAAGTTGCGTCGGGCTCATCATGTCGGCGGCGCGTCGAACGGGGATGTTCCTGGAGATGGCGCACCCGGAAAGACTCGAACTTCCAACCCCCAGATTCGTAGTCTGGTGCTCTATCCAATTGAGCTACGGGTGCCCGCCAATGGGGGCGGGATGTAGCGGAAGGCTCGGGGGTCCGCAACCCCTGCGGTCAGTGGCCCAGCAGGCGCTGCAGGGGATGGTTCTCGGGCCGCAGCAGGGCGACATGGGCGCGGCAGGACGGGGTGCCGTAGGTGCCGTCGATGCGGCTGCCGTCCGGCGCCAGGGTGCCCTCGAACACCATCGGCAACGGGTGGCGGTTCATGTCGGTGAGCAGCAGCTGGGCGTGCAGGCGTGGTCCAGGTCGCCGGCGGCCGTGCAGCACCAGGACGCCGCCGGCCGGCACGAACGAGATGTCGGTGCCGCTCACCAGCAGGCGGGACGGGGCGCGGTCCGGACAGGTGCCCTGCGTGGTCGCCAGGGTGCCGGCCCATTCGCCGACCGGATCGCCCGGCGTCGCCGCAGCGGCGAGGATGAGCAGGGCCAGGAGGAGCGGAGGCCGGCCCGTTGCCGGACCGCTCCGGCCGTCATGGCGCCGGCGCATGGTCATGCTCACACCTCCACCCTGGCTCCTGCCGGGAGGCGCCGGTATAGCAACCGCGATCGCCTCCCGCGATCCCGCGCGGCACGTCTCGCTGTCGCGGGGGCATCCGTCCCGAAGGGTGTATCACCATGAGCGAGATCGACGCCGTCCTGCATGACGACCGGATCCTGATCCTGGATTTCGGCAGCCAGGTGACCCAGCTCATCGCCCGCCGGGTGCGGGAAAGCGGGGTCTATTGCGAGATCTGGCCGTACAACGTCGCGCCGTCGCGGATCGAGAACTTCCGCGCGCGCGGCGTCATCCTGTCCGGTGGCCCGGCAAGCGTGCCGGACCCCGACTCGCCCCGCGCACCGGACCAGGTTTTCGCCCTGGGCGTGCCGGTGCTCGGCATATGCTACGGTCAGATGGCGATGTGTTCGCAGCTCGGCGGCGAGGTGGCGGCGGGTGACAACCGCGAGTTCGGCAGGGCTCACGTCGACATCCTGGAGGACTGTGCCTTGTTCCGCGGTGCCTGGGCACGCGGCGGACGCGAGCAGGTGTGGATGAGCCACGGCGACCGGATCACCCGCCTGCCGCCAGGATTTCACGCCGTCGCGGCGAGCGAGGGCGCTCCATTCGCCGTCATCGCCGACGAGGGTCGCCGCCTCTACGGGCTGATGTTCCACCCCGAGGTGGCACACACCCCGCACGGCGCCGCCCTGCTGCGCAACTTCACCCACGACGTGGCCGGATGCCGCGGCAACTGGACCATGGCCGGCTTCCGCGAGCTGGAGATCGAGCGGATCCGCGCCCAGGTCGGCACCGGGCACGTGATCTGCGGCCTGTCCGGCGGCGTCGACAGTTCGGTGGCGGCGGTGCTGATCCACGAGGCGATCGGCGACCAGCTCACCTGCATCTTCGTCGACCACGGCATGCTGCGCGCCGGCGAGGCGGAGGAGGTGCTGCGCACCTTCCGCGGCCGGTTCAACATCCGGTTGATCCACCGCGACGCCAGCGACCTGTTCATCGACGCCCTGGCCGGCGTGTCGGACCCGGAAACCAAGCGCAAGACCATCGGCCGGCTGTTCGTCGAGGTGTTCGAGGAAGAAGCGGGCCGCCTGGGCGGTGCCGACTTCCTGGCCCAGGGAACGTTGTATCCGGACGTGATCGAGAGCGTGAGCTTCACCGGCGGCCCGTCGGTGACGATCAAGAGCCACCACAATGTCGGCGGGCTGCCGGAGCGGATGCGCATGCAGCTGGTCGAGCCGCTTCGCGAGCTGTTCAAGGACGAGGTGCGTGTGCTGGGGCGCGAGCTCGACATCCCCGAGCACATCGTCGGACGGCACCCGTTTCCGGGGCCGGGCCTGGCGATCCGGATCCCCGGCGACATCACCCGCGAAAGGCTCGACCTGCTGCGCAAGGTGGACACCATCTTCCTGGAGGAGATCCGCACAGCCGGGCTGTACGACGCGATCTGGCAGGCGTTCGCGGTGCTGCTGCCGGTGCGCACGGTCGGCGTGATGGGCGACGGCCGCACCTACGACCAGGCCTGCGCGCTGCGCGCCGTCACCAGCACCGACGGCATGACGGCGGAGGTGTATCCGTTCGACATGGGGTTCCTGAACCGGGTGGCGGGACGGATCGTCAACGAGGTGCGCGGGATCAACCGGGTGACCTACGACATCACCTCCAAGCCGCCCGGCACGATCGAGTGGGAATGAGCCCGACCGCCTAGCGCGACCGTCGCAGCAGGGCGCGCACGCCGCGGGCGCCTTCCGGCACGGCGAGCGCCGCGGACGCCAGCGACAGCGCCGAGGCGGTCTGGCAGTAGGCACACAGCGCGCCGTTCTCCTGCCACTCCTCCCGCGCCAGCTTGAGATTGGTCCCAACGTCGAACAGCGTCTTCACGGCCAGCGCGACAGGCAGCCAGGGGGTGCGCTCCGCACGGTCCTTGCCGCCGGCCGCGGCCAGGGCCGCCGTCGCGGCGTAGGTGCCGATCATCAGCACCGCATCCGGCACCTGCAGGCGCTTGTAGGCATAGCTCGAGGCGTTGACGCGGTTGGAGTCGAACGGTCCGACCGGCGGGTCGGGCAGGTGCTTGACGATGCCGACCTGGTAAAGGGCGACGATCTGGCCGATCGCGCTGCCGAGCAGGGACAGTCCGACCAGCCAGCGGCGGCGTCGCATGTCCGGGCTGATGGCGGAACGAAGCTCGTCGCTGAGCTGGGCGGGCGATGTCATGGGGGCAGCACTCCTTCGCCGTCGAACACGGCCGGCCCGGCCGGCGTTCGCCGCACATCCTCGTGTCCGGGCTGCGGCACCCAGGCATCGCGCTGGCGAATGAACGGCAGCCGGAGCAAGGCACGCAGCCCGATCCCCGGCTCGCGGTAGCCGGGCACGCCGATGGCGATGCGGTGCTGCGGAACGTCGAGGCGGAAGGTGCGGTGCAGGTGGTCCCACAGGCTGAGGCCGCTGGACCAGTTCGAATCCGTCTCGCCGCGCACCGCCGAATGGTGGATGCCGTGCATGCGCGGCGTGGTCAGCACGAGGGCAAGGAGGCGCTCGAGGCGGAACGGCAGCCGCCAGTTGGAATGGTGGAACAGCACCGAGCAGAAGAAGAACCCCTGCCACAGGCGCAGGGCCCGTGGCGAGACGCCGAGCACCGCCACCTGGAGGGCGCGCCACGGCACCGAGACCAGCATGTCGACGGCGTGGAAGCGCAGCGCCGTCGAGGCGTCCAGGTCGAGATCGACGTGGTGCACCAGATGCAGGCGCCACAGCACCGGCACCTTGTGCGTCAGCACGTGCCAGACGTACATGGTGTAGTCCATGAGCAGGAACGCGGCGAGGTTGCGCGCCCAGTCCGGCAGGCCGAGTCGCTGCGTCAGGCCGCGCCGCCGCCGGAGCGCGCGTGCCGCCAGCGGGCGCACCGCGGGACCTTCGGCCAGCGCCACGGTCGCCATGCTCAGCCCGCCGAGCACGAGGTTGCGCAGGATGCGCTGCGGCTCCTGCTGGGTGCGCGCCCGCAGCGGGGCCGCCCGTTCCCCGGAAAGCGTCGCGGCCGCGGCGGCGGCCACCAGAAGCGTCGGCATCGCCGTTATCAGCCTGCGTCCGCGGGAAGGAGGTTGGTCCATGATGCTGCAGATGCGGCCAGCGGCATGAGCCCGCAAGTGTCCGCCCCGGACGCGGCGAGGGCAGGGATGATGCCGGTCCCGCCGCGGCTGGTCCTGTTCACCCGTTATCCTGCCGCCGGCCTGGCCAAGACCCGCCTGATCCCGGCATTGGGCGCGGACAGGGCAGCGGCGCTGCACCGCCGGCTGACCGAGCGGGCGCTCGGCACGATGCGGGCGTCGGGCCTGCCGATGGAGGTTCGGACCACCGGCGGAACGGCGGATGCGTTCGCAGCCTGGCTGGGCCGGGACGTGGCGCTGGTGGACCAGGGCGACGGCGACCTGGGCGCACGGATGGCGCGGGCGGCGGCGGATCCTCCGGTCGTGCTGCTCGGCGCCGACGTGCCGGACCTGTCGGTGCGGCAGGTCGCGGCGGCGGCCGCGGTCCTGGCAGACGGCGCGAAGGTGGTGATCGGGCCGGCCGAGGACGGCGGCTACTACCTGCTCGGCCTCGGTGCTCCGCTTTCCTGGCTGTTCGAGGACATGCCGTGGGGTACGGACACGGTGCTGGCGCTTACCCTGCGTCGCCTGGCCGGACGGGGGATCGTGCCGGCGCTGCTGGACACGCTGGCCGACCTCGACCGGCCGGAAGACCTCCTGCGCTGGCCGGAGCTCGGGGTGTGAGCACGGTCGCGATCGTGATCCCGATGCTGGACGAGGCGGAGGTGCTGCCGCGCCTGCTGCGCTCGCTGGCCGCCCTCGCGCCGCCGCCGGACGAGGTGCTGGCGGTCGACGGCGGCAGCACGGACGACAGCCGCGCCATCGTCCGCGCCGGCGGGGTGCGGGTGGTGGAATGCGCGCGCGGCCGGGCGCTGCAGATCAACCGCGGCGTGGCGGAGGTGCAGGCCGCCATCGTCTGCGTGCTGCACGCCGACACGCTGCTGCCGGACGACGCGGTGGCGGTGATCCGCCGCGTCATGGCTGACCGAGGGGTGGCGCTGGCCGGCTTCACCCCGCTGCTCAGCGGCCCGGACACGGTGCGATGGGGCACCAGCGCCCACAACTGGATCAAGACCTGGTACGTGCCGCTGCTGTTCCGCCCGCACCTGTTCCTGCGCGGGGCAAGGCTGCTGTTCGGCGACCATGCCATGTTCTTCCGGCGCCGCGACTTCCTTCGCGTCGGCGGCTGCGATCCTGGGCTGTTCGTGCTGGAGGAGGCCGATCTGTGCGCCAAGATGTGCCGGCTCGGCAGGACCCGGCTAGTGAACCGTGTGGTGCTGACCTCCGACCGGCGGGTCGCGGCCTGGGGCGGGCTGAGGGCGAACTGGATCTACTTCAGCGTGGGCGCGCGCTGGGGGCTCGGGCTGCGCCGGAGGCTCGATCGGCATTATCCCGACATACGTTGAACACCACTGCCCGGAGCCCGTACCGGAACGGCATCGTGACGGCCCCTGTCTCACAGGCTTGAAGGTCGTACTCTCGGGTTACAATATCAGCAGAACGTTCGGCGACGCCGGGTTGGAGTGTCCGATGCGAATTTTTGCAATCGTGTCAGCAGCAGCGATGCTATCGACCGGCATGGTGAAGGTGTCTGCCGCAGAGGTCTCGGCGACCGGGCTGTCTCCCTGGGCACAATCAAACGCCACGGTGCTGGTTGACTGTGCCGACTTTGAAAAGCAGTCCAGCGGGGCCTGGAAGATCTTGCGGGCGACGCATGTCGGGATCGGGACAGCTGATTACGATACCGGAGGTGGAGGGTATCTGGTCCCCGGGCTGACCCAGAGCGACGGGGTGAACATCAACGGCGCGGTTGATCGAGCGTGCGGAACAAGCAGCCGCAGGCAGCACGGACGATAAGCAGACCTTGAAGCCTGCGCGCGAATGCTCTCGCAGAGCGCTTGCAGGGCTTGAGGCAGCCAGGGCGACGTGGTTCCTGAAACGGCCTCGAAGCCGTCCTGGAAGACCGACCTGGAGCCCGACTGCCCGCATGCAACATGGCGCAGAGGCCTGCGCTGTGGAACCGATCTGGCCGATCGGGAACGGCTCGTCCTCAAGCCGCTTCTACCGGCGGCCCGATCCGGAGGGCGGTGACGATCCTAACCGGTGCGTGAGGTGGTCAAGGCGATCTTCTGCACGCTCCGGAGCGGCCCCTGACGCCTGCTGTCCGACAGCTTCCCACCGCCGACCACGGTCCATCGCTGGTTCTCGACCCTGCACGACCGCGGCTGCTGGCAGGCGATCAACCGTCGTCCGGTGGTGCTGGATCGCGAGCGGGCCGGGCGGTCGGCCAGCCCGACGGCGCGCGCGCTGGACAGCCAGAGCATCAGGACGGCCGAGGCGGCTATGATGCGGCCAGGGAAGATCATGGGCCGCAAGCGCCAACCTCCGGTCGACACCGATGGTCGGACGCTCGCAATCACGGTGCAGGTCGCCTTTGTCCAGGATCGCGACGGCGCCGCCGCGGCTCCTCAGGAATCCGGACGCCGCTTCCCGTTCATCAAGAACGTGTTCGCCGACGCCGGATACGCAGGTGAGCGTTCGGCCCAGGCGAGCAGGATCGTCGTCGAGGTGGTGCGAAAGGCGCCGGACCAGCTCGGCTTCGCGGCGCCGCTCCGTCGATGGGTCGTCGAAAGGCTCTTCGGCTGGATTACGAGGAATCGCCGCCTGTAACGAGATGTCGAAGCCGGGATAACCCCCCCTAAAGCCTTTCCCCGCGCCGCAGCCGCCATGATCCTTGGCAGGCGGCCCAAGTCGTTGCTGGACCATTCCGGTACGGGCTCTCAGCAGCAGGAGGAGGACGAAGCAGCCGTGCCGCCGTTCGGTCCGTCGAAGGGCAGGGTGGTGCCGCAGCCGGCGAAGATGCCGAGATGGCGCTCGAAGTCGCCCAGGAACTCGAAATGCGGCCGGAACCGGGTGTCGGCCAGCATGCGCCAGGTGTTGCCGCACACGGGAAAGACACGGCCGGTCTCGATCGCGTGGTGCTTGTCGAGCCGGAACAGGTCCGGGGCGCCCGGCACCGTGCCGCGGTAGCGCACCGCCTGGCCGTAATCCTCGCAGGCCGGCTCCAGGCCGTCGAGCCGGAACAGGCGCCAGGTGGCGGAGAAGAAGCGCAACGGCCCGGTCTTCGCGGCCACCGCCTGATCGTCGATCGCCAGCGGACGGTCCCGTACCAGGCGCGGGTCGGCGAAGCCGGCCTGCCGGGCCAGATGAAGGAAGTCGTTCCAGTACAGCGCGCCGGCCAGGCACTCGCCGTGCAGCACCGGGTCCTGTCGCAGCGCCGCCGGCACGCGGCGGTCGCAATACACGTCGGAAAAGTACAGCTCGCCGCCCGGCCGCAGCAGGTGCCGTGCCGCGGCGAGCACGGCGCCCTTGTCCGCCACGAGGTTGATCACGCAGTTGGACACGATGAGGTCGAACGAGCCGGGCTCCAGCGGCAGCCGGTGCAGCTGCTCGATGTCGCCGTGCAGGAAGGACACGTTGGAGCGGGCGTAGCCGAACCGCGTCCGGTGCCAGTCGAGGTGCCGCTCGGCCACGGCCAGCTGCTCCGGCGTGGCGTCGACGCCGACCACCGCGCCCCGCTCGCCGACCAGCTGGGCCAGCACGTAGGCGTCCTGCCCGCTGCCGCAGCCGAGGTCGAGGATGCGCAGGTCCCGGACCGCGTCCGGTGCGACCAGGCCGCAGCCGTAGTAGCGGCTGCGCACCTCCTCGTGCACCTGCGCCAGCGCCTGCCGTACCAGCGGCGGCGGCGCCTCGGTGGTGCAGCAGGCGTCGGTGCGCAGATCGCCGGAGCCCGCGAGCACGCGGCCGTAGTAGTCGCGGCTGTTCTCGATGTTCATGGGCGCGCCGCTCCGGATCGGGGGTGGTGCTGGCAATCAGCCGGGCCGACCCCAGGTGAAGGACGAAAGGCCGAGGATCGCAGCATGGTTTCCCCCGACGCCCTGGTCTCGCCGTTTCTCCGCCCGGACCGGACCCCGCTCGACGCCGCCAAGTTCCGCGATCCGCTGCGCACCGCAGGCGGAGAGGTGCGGGCGTCGGTGGCTCTCCGGGCGCTGCGCACGCTGTGGTTCAACACCGGGACGCTGTGCAACCTGGCCTGCGCCAACTGCTACATCGAGAGTTCGCCGCGCAACGACTCGCTGGTCTACCTGAGCGCCGCCGAGGTGGCGGAGTACCTGGACGAGGTCGCGGCCGATGGCTGGCCGGTGGACGAGGTCGGCTTCACCGGCGGCGAGCCGTTCCTCAACCGTGCCCTGCCGGCCATGCTGGATGACGCGCTGGGGCGCGGCCACCGGGCGCTGGTGCTGACCAACGCGATGCAGCCGATGCGCCACCACGAGGCGGCCCTGCTGGCGCTGCAGGGCCGGCACGGCGACCGGCTGGGGCTGCGCGTCAGCCTCGACCACCACACGGAAGCGGTGCACGAGGCGGAGCGCGGGACAGGCAGCTGGGACAAGGCGCTGGCCGGGCTCGGCTGGCTGGTGTCGCATGGCTTCCGGGTATCTGTGGCGGGGCGGCGCCTGGCCGCGGAGCCGGAAGCCGGGGCACGTGCCGGATACGCCCGGCTGTTCGCGTCGCTGGGGCTCGCGTCGGACGCGGGGGATCCGGCGGTCCTGGTGCTGTTCCCGGAGATGGACCGCGGCGCCGACGTGCCCGAGATCACCACCGCCTGCTGGGGCCTGCTCGGCAAGCGGCCGGAGCAGATGATGTGCGCCAGCAGCCGCATGGTGGTGAAGCGGCGCGGCGAGGAGCGGCCGGCGGTCGCGGCCTGCACGCTGCTGCCCGACCTGCTGCTGGGGCACACGCTGCGCGAGGCGGCGGGCACGGTGGCGCTCAACCATCCGCACTGCGCCCGCTTCTGCGTGCTGGGCGGGGCGAGCTGCAGCGCCTGAGGAGACTCCTGGCGTTGCAACGTCCGCCGCGCCGGGCGTTGCATGGGCACACCCTTCAGGAGGAGATCGCATGGCGGAGATCAACTGGCCGGAGGCCTACCGGCCGGACGCCACGGCGGTGCACGTCCGCAACGAGCTGCTGATCCAGGCGTCGCCCGAGCGGGTCTGGGCCTGGCTGGTGCGGGCGCGGTCCTGGCCGGACTGGTACGAGAACGCCCGGGACGTGGAGGTCGAGGGTGGTGCCACCGAGCTGTCGCCGGGAGCGCGGTTCCGCTGGACTACCTTCGGCCTGTCGATCGAGTCGGTCGTCGCGGAGTTCGTGCCGTTCGAGCGGATCGGCTGGACCGGGGTCGGGCTCGGCATGGACGTCTACCATGGCTGGCTGATCCAGCCGGTCGACGGGGGCAGCCACGTGCTGACCGCGGAGAACCAGAACGGCCTCGGCGCCCGGGCGCAGAGCGTGCTGGCGCCGGACCGGATGCACAAGTACCACCAGATCTGGCTGAAGGGCCTGAAGGCGCGGGCGGAGGAGTCCATGCCCTCCCAGGTTGTGCTCTGACGGCAGGGCCGGCGTTGAGCGATTCGGCCGCGCCATGACCCGATTCACGAACATTCGATCGTTCCAGCAACAGGTGCGCCGTCCGGTGTAGGCGGTTGACGGATAAGGCTGTGCCGCCTGCCGGGTATGGCTGCCGCGCCACGATCGGAACCGAATGTGGTGGCCGGGCTAGGAAATGAACGCCACATGTAGCGTAGTGAGGCTGTCGAGGCCGCCTGGATGCGAGGCGCCTCCGGCAGCCGGCACACCCGGCGGGACCATCCAGGAGAACACGGCATGACCTTCGACGAGGCCGCCAACGCGGTGTCCGACACGCACGAGATCGACCCGCGCGGCCACGAAAGCAACGGCCAGGGCACGCTGGTCGACGTGGTGCAGATGGAGAATCGGCATCCTGTGCGTGTGGACCGGTCGCGCGATTCGCTGCTGACCGACTTCGGCAAGGCGACCCTGGACAACCGCTACCTGCTGCCCGGCGAAGGCTATCAGGACCTGTTCGCCCGGGTCGCCAGCTTCTACGGCGACGACGCGGCGCACGCGCAGCGGATCTACGACTACATGTCGCGGCACTGGTTCATGCCGGCGACCCCGGTGCTGAGCAACGGCGGCACCGCGCGCGGCCTGCCGATCAGCTGCTTCCTGAACGAGGCCTCCGACAGCCTGGAGGGCATCGTCGGCCTGTGGAACGAGAACGTGTGGCTGGCGTCCAAGGGCGGCGGCATCGGCTCGTACTGGGGCAACCTGCGCTCGATCGGCGAGAACGTGGGCGCCAACGGCAAGACCTCGGGGGTGATCCCGTTCATCCGGGTGATGGACAGCCTGACGCTGGCGATCAGCCAGGGCTCGCTGCGTCGCGGCTCGGCGGCGGTGTACCTGCCGATCTGGCACCCGGAGGTCGAGGAGTTCATCGAGATGCGCCGCCCCACCGGCGGCGACCCGAACCGCAAGGCGCTCAACCTCCATCACGGCATCCTGGTGTCGGACGCGTTCATGCGCGCGGTCGAGGCGGACGAGGAGTGGGCGCTGGTCAGCCCGAAAGACGGCGCGCACATACGCAAGGTGTCGGCGCGCTCCTTGTGGATCCGGCTGCTGACGGCGCGGATGGAGCAGGGCGAGCCGTACATCATCTATTCCGACCACGTGAACAACGCGCGCCCCGAGCACCACAAGCTGGCTGGCCTCGAGGTCAAGACCTCCAACCTGTGCGCCGAGATCACCCTGCCGACGGGGATCGACCAGTACGGCAAGCAGCGCACGGCGGTGTGCTGCCTGTCGTCGCTGAACCTCGAGACCTGGTTCGAGTGGAAGGACCACCCGCTGTTCATCGAGGACGTGATGCGCTTCCTCGACAACGTGCTGCAGGACTTCATCGATCGGGCGCCGGACGACATGGCGCGCGCCAAGTATGCGGCCGCGCGCGAGCGCTCGGTAGGCCTTGGCGTGATGGGATATCATTCGTTCCTGCAAGCCAACAACGTGCCGTTCGAGAGCGTGATCGCCAAGGTGTGGAACCGCCGCATGTTCGCGCATATCCGCGCCCAGGCGGACGCGGCGTCGCGTCTGCTGGCCGAGGAGAAGGGTGCGTGTCCGGACGCCGCCGATTACGGGGTGATGGAGCGGTTCTCGCACAAGCTGGCGATCGCGCCGACCGCGTCGATCTCCATCATCACCGGCGCCACCAGCCCGGGCATCGAGCCGATCGCCGCCAACGTGTTCCTGCAGAAGACGCTGTCCGGCTCGTTCACCGTGCGAAACCGCCACCTGCAGAAGCTGCTGGCGCAGAAGGGGCACGACACCGACGAGGTGTGGTCGTCGATCACGCTCACCAAGGGCAGCGTGCAGCACCTCGACTTCCTGACGCAGGACGAGAAGGACGTGTTCAAGACCGCGTTCGAGCTCGACCAGCGCTGGGTGGTGGAGCACGCCGCCGACCGCACGCCGTTCGTGTGTCAGAGCCAGTCGGTGAACCTGTTCCTGCCGGCCGACATCCACAAGCGCGACCTGCACCAGATCCACCTGCTGGCGTGGAAGCGGGGCCTGAAGAGCCTGTACTATTGCCGCTCGCTGTCGATCCAGCGCGCCGACACGGTAAGCACGATGCTCAACAAGGCCGACGTGATGGAGGGCATCGCCATGCCGGCACCGGTGGTGCCGGCCGTACGGAAGGAAACCACCGACTACGAGGAATGCCTCGCCTGCCAGTAGACCAGGGCCTTGAGGACGAGGGCTTGCCCTCGTCCTGCGACGGGCATGGCAGGCTCGCTCCCATGGCGCGGCGCTGCCGGTCTCGCGCACGCGGCGCATCAGCTTGATCGCCGTCGCGCTCGTCTCGAAGCGACGCGCGGCCTCGCGCGCCGAGCTGCCCGCCTGCACCAGTCGACGACGCAGGTCAGGAAACAAGGGTGTTGGCATCGCTGCCTCGCAGCTCGATCAGCAGCGTCGGACCAGATCCTGCCGATTGCGCAACGACATGCCGTTCTAGCGGTTCATGTGGGCTGCGATCCAGTCGATCCAGCGTGTCTGCACGTCGATCTGCCGCACCGGGTCGGACGGGAAGTGTCCGCTCACCGGATAAGCGTCGAACTCCGTCTCGACGCCGTTGTCCTTCAGGGCGTGGAACAGCCGATACGACTGCGTGATCGGCACGCGGTAGTCGCCCACGTCGCACAGCACCAGCGTCGGGGTCCTGACCTGCTGGAACGACGTGTCCGGGGATTGTGCCTCGTACGAGAGGAGGTTGTTGCCTACGTAGGGTGATCCACCGACCTGGAACGCCGTCGACACGTTGCCGTCGGACAGGTCGTACATCTCGCCCCAGTCGGTGATCGCCGCACCCGCGACCGCGCCGCGCCACACGTGGTAGTGGCCGATCAGCCAGCTCGTCATGTAGCCGCCATAGGACCAGCCCGACACCGCCATGTGCGAAGGGTCGGCCAGGCCCCGGTCCCCCAACGCCTTGACGCCCGACATCACGTCCTCGCCCGGGCCCTGGCCCGCGTCCTTGTAGATCGAGGCGTAGAACGCGTTGTCGGCGTTGTCGCCGCCGCGGTAGTTCGGCTCGAACACCAGCCAGCCGTGCGATGCCAGCGCCTGGCTGAACACGTTGAACCGGTCGCGCGAGGCGGAGTTCGGGCCGCCGTGGATCACCAGCACCAACGGCAGGGGTCGTCCCGCCGCGGCGCCGGGGGGCGCCGTCAGCACGCCGTCCAGCGTCCGGCCGCCCGGTCCGGTCCAGCTGAAGGTTTGCGACCGGCCGAGCGTCAGCGAGTCGAGAGAAGCGTTCTCGTTCGTCAGCGCCACCGGCTTCGCGTCCGGCCGGTCCATCCAGTAGAGCTCGTAGGGATCGCGTCCGGTCTGGCCCACGAACGCGATCTGGTCGTGACGCCCGACGGCGGCGTCCACCCAGAAGCCGCTGGCCGGCATCACCGCCCCGAGATCCAGCCGCCGCGCCTGGCCGCCATCCACCGGCTGCAGCCACAATCCGACCGTGGTGGCGTCGTTGGCGCCGACCAGCAGGCTCCTGCCGTCTGCCATCCACCAGGTCCCGTAGATGTTCTTGTCGAGGGCGAGCGTGACGTCGTGGCCCGGGCCGCCGGATGCGGGTGCGACGAAGCCGTCCTGGAACTGCCAGGCCTTGCCGTCGCGCGCGCGCCAATATGCGATCGTGCTCCCGTCGGGAGACACGTTCGGATATCCCTCCAACGTTTTCTCGCCGGTCAGGTCCCGAACCTTGGCCGTGGCGAGGTCGAGGATCTGCACGCGTGACAGGTATTCGTCGCCGCTCGAAGGCGTTTCCTGCCGCACGATGACGAGCGACCTGCCATCCGGCGTCCACTTCAACGGCGACGAGGGGGGCCCGGGCGGCAGGCTCACCGGCAGCGACCAGCCGCCGCTGGTCAGGCGCCTGGCCGTCCCGGTGCCGTCGGCGGCGATCAGCCAGACATGCGACGGTCGCGGCTTCTCCCTGGTGGTGACGTCGTCGTCGCCGACGGAGAACGCGGTGCGGTACTTGTCCTCGCCGTGCCGCTCGGGTGCCGGGTCGGTGGTCGCGAACGCGAACTGCCGGCCGTCCGGGCTCCACGCGAACTGGTCGATGCCGTCCTTGACATGGGTGACCTGGAGCGCGTCGCCGCCCGACATCGGCAGCACGAACAGCTGCAGTTTCTTGTTCGTGTCCGGCGCCATGAACGCCAGCCGGTCCCCGTCGGGCGACCATCGCGGGGCGCCCGCATGGCGGCGGTCATGGGTCAGCGCCCGCAGCGCGTGCGTGCCGACATCGACCAGCACCAGCTCGGTCCGGAACTCGTCGTCCCCGAGGTCGGCGCGCTGCTCGACGAGCACGACCGACCTGCCGTCGGGTGCGATCTGCGGATCCGACAGCTTCACCACGCGCGCGAGGTCGCGGATCGTCACGGTGTCGGCAAGCGCCTGCGGGGACAGTGCCGCCAACGAGGACGCCATCAGGGCGGCATGGATCAGGCGCATCTGGAGTTCCGTTCCTTGAGCCCGAAACCGTATCATCGTGGCTGCGAGACGGACCATCCCCAGGACGGATGAGGACAAGGCCACTGGCTTTGCCCTTGAGCCCCGCCAACCGCTGGCTGCAGCCGTCCAGCGCACCGCCGTGCATCGCCAGACGGCCAAGCTTTCAGCAGGGCCGATCTCGCGGCGGCGCAAGGATTGATGCGCACCCAGGGCTGGGCGCCCCGGGGCAAGCGGCCCGGCGACGTCATGGGCGATCCTGGCGCATACGAGGTTTTCGGCGTTCGGCCTGTCCGGTCAGGACTGCAGCCAGCACCCGATCGCCGTCATCACCGATCATGCGGCGTTCGGCAGCGGGGAAGCATCGCAGTCCCATGAGGGCTACCTGGGTCAGGTGGCCTCACCCTGCTTCTACCGTTTCGATGGTGGACCTGTTCCGCAGCGCCCAGTCCGCCATGGTGGCCATCACGGGCTGGAGCGTGCGTCCGAGTTCCGTGAGGCTGTAGTCGGTACGGGGCGGCAGGCCCGGGTGCTGCTCGCGCCGGACCAGCCCGGCGCCTTCCAGTTCCTTCAGCTCCCGGGACAGGATGCGGTCGCTGATGGGCGGGCAGGCGCGTCGCAACTCCGAGAACCGCAAGGTTTCGGTTCGGATCAGCGCCCAGACGAGCCGCGGCTTCCACTTGCCGCCGATCACGCGGGTGGCGAAGGCGACGGGGCATGGGGTGGGTGGGACCGACATGGCCCGCTGCACTAACAAAAACGACCGTATTTGCAAGAAGTAAGCACTGTCGCACCCTTGCCGGGTCGCGGTTCGGTTGGACCGTCGACCTGCGAAGGAGGCGAGAATGCGAGCCATCTGCGTGACGGCCGAACGCGGGCTGGAGGTCCGCGATGTTCCCGAGCCACGCGACCCGCCACCCCGGCACCTGGTGGTCCGGATCGAGGCGGCCGCCATCAATCACGGCGACAAGACCTTCCTGAGACGACCGGAGACGGCCGGGCCGGCGCTGGCACGCAGCCGCCACGATGTCTGGGGGGCCTCGGCAGCCGGGATGGTCGTCGCCGCCGGACCGGGCGTGCCGGACGGCTATGTCGGTCGACGGGTGGCCATCTACCGCTCGATCGCTCGCGGTCCGGACACGGTGGGGCTGTGGTGCGAGACGGCGCAGGTCCCCTTCACCGCCTGCCTGCGCCTGCCGGATGGGGCGAACGCGCGCGATCACAGCGGCTCGCTGGTCAACATCGTCACGGCCTACGCCTTCCTGGAAACGGCCACCGCGGAAGATCACCGCGCGGTGGTGGCGACCGCCGGAAGTTCCGCGACGGGACATGCGCTGGCGGCGCTGGCGCGCCGGCGCGGCATGGCCGCCCTCATCCTGGTGCGTTCGGCTGCCGGGAAGGCGGAGCTGGAGCGCCACGGGATCGAGGATGTTCTCATCGTCGACGGGGAAACCGCCCTGGAAACCTTCTGTTCCCGGGCGACGGCGCTGGACGCCACGGCCGTCTTCGACGGGGTGGGCGGCGGCAGCCTCAGCCGGTTGCTGCCGCACCTGCCGCAGGGTTCCACCGTCTACGCCTACGGCTTCCTGGCAGGCCCCGAGGCGGTTTCCTTCCCGTCCGCCCTGCTCATGGCAAAGGACCTGACCCTCAAGCGCTTCAGCAACTTCGGGACGCCGACCGTGCGTGATCCCCGGGCGCTGGAGCGGTCGTTCCATGCGCTGGAAGCGGAGGCGGGCGATCCACTCTTCTTCACGCGCGTCGGTCAAACCTTCGGCCTGGAGGAGGTCGAGGCCGCCATGGCCTACGAGGCGAGCCCAGGCGCCAAGGCCGTGTTCACGCCTTGAGCCGCCCGAGGCCGGACCCATGGAAGCACCAGCTGGCGGGTCGAAGGTCGCCTGCCTGCGACGGCCCGACCGACGTCATGGATGCCGGCCCTGGAGCCGGTGCCTGCTCACCTCCTGCCCGAGATCCCGCTTCATCCCGGCCAGTCCCGGCATGCCGAAGAGGCACATCGCCGCCGTCGCCGCGAAAGCGGCGTGCAGTTCAGGCAGCGTCACGGCCGCGTCGTGGAAGACGCCCTGGAACAGCGACAGGCTGAAGGCGGCCGCCGCCACGCCCGCGGCAGAGAAGGCCTGCTGCAGCATCGACACCAGGTTGGAGGCGGCACCCCGCTCCGGGCCAGGGACGTCGGCGAAGGCCAGCGTCGTGATCGCGGTCAGCTGCATGGAGCGCGCAGCACCTGCGAACAGCAGCAGCGCCGCCAGCAGCGGCTTCGGCGTGTGCGGCGTGACCACCGCCAGCGCCGCCAGCGACAGGATCACCAGCATCCCGTTGGCCAGCATGGTGGAACGGAAGCCGAACCGGCGCAGGATCCGCGCAGTCGCCGGCTTGATGCCGATGTTGCCGCAGAAATACACCAGCACCCAGCCGCCGGCGGCGGCCGGCGACAAGCCGAAGCCGAGCTGGAACAGCAGCGGCAGCAGCAGCGGCGCGCTGGAGAACACCGCGCGGAACAGCCCGCCCGGGTAGAGCGAGGCGTAGCGGAGGCTGGGCCGCGACAGGGGTCCGAGCGACAGCAGCGGGAACGGATGCCGGCGCAGGTGGCGCAGCGCCGCCCAGCCGGCGAGCAGCCCGACCGCGATCAACGCGAGCGCCACGGTTTGTGCTCCGCCGCCGGTCGCGGAGCGCTGGAACCCGGCCAGCAGGCAGGTGAGCCCGAGCGCGCACAGTAGGAGGCCGCCCAGGTCGAGCGGATGCCGCTCGGGATCGCGCTCCTGCGGGATCACGCGCAGCATCGCCGCAGCACCGAGCAGCCCGACCGGCAGGTTGAGCCAGAAGTTCCAGCGCCAGCCCACCGTCTGCGTGACCAGGCCGCCCAGCACCGGGCCGATCACCGGGGCCAGCAGCGCCGGCCATACCGTGTAGGCGGTGATCCGCAGCATTTCCGACGGCGGGGTGTGCCGCATCACCACGGCCAGCCCGACCGGCACCATCAGCGCGCCACCGATCCCCTGCGCCACGCGGGCGAGCACGAACGAGGGCAGCCCGCGCGCCAGCCCGCAGCCCACCGACGCGGCGGTGAACAGCAGCACCGCGGCCACCAGCACCGTGCGGGTGCCGAACCGGCGCGACAGCCAGTGCGCCAGCGGCGACACCGCCGCAGAGGCCAGCATGTAGGCGGTGATGCCGAGCGACAACGCCACGCTGGACACCCCGAACGAGCGCGCCATCGGCGGCAGCGACGTGTTGATGATCGCTCCGTCCAGGTTCTGCATGAACGAGGACACGGCGACGATCAGGGCGACCGTGGCACGTCCGCGCGCGGCAGCCGGTCGAGCGGGATGGGGCGGCATGGCCACCGTGTGTAGACAAGGAACACCGGGAGGGTAACCGCGCCTCCGCTCGTATCCCTGCGACGTGCACCCTACATTCCGCGCCGTGACATCCCCTTCCGACGTGGCCTCCTCCCCGGCCGACGCCGCCATCGCGGCGGCCGGCCTCCTCGTGCAGCCCAGCGAGCACGACCGTCTCCGACGCCTGGTGGCGCGCCGGCTTCCGGCCGATGCCGAGGCGGTCCGCGACGCGCTGTGCGAGATCCGGCGCAAGAACTGGACCGGACGGCTGGTGGACTGGTCGCAGCGCGCGGGCGCGGTGTGGGTGCGTCGCGAGGACGCGGCGGCGGCAGCCGGCGACGTGACCGATCCCGAGGCCGACGACGCGGCACTGCACGCGGCCCTGGATCAGGTGGTGGCAGCGCGCCTGCGCGGGTTCGGCGACGAACCGGAGGCGGCGCTGGAGGCGATGCTGTCCGAGCTGTTCGACGCCGGCGGCCGGGTGCTGTCGGCCGGGCAGCACGAGATGCTGGTGCGGACGATGGCGTTGGCGTGGCACCTGCCGCCCGACGCGCCGTTCGTGCGTGCCGCCCTGAACCGCGAGGAGGCTCGCCGACGCGAGCGCAGGCAGGCGGACACGGTCGCGCGCGGCCGCCGGCGCGAGGAGGTGGCGCGGCTGCGCGACTGGGAACGCTCCCTGGTCGAGTTCCGCGAGGTGCCGGCGCTGCTCGGATGCTCGACCCGCGAGGCGCTGCGCTGGGTGGCGGCGAACCGGCTGCCGGTGGCCAGGCGGGTGCCGCAGAAGGGACGGGCGGACGGCGAGCGCTGGGAGTTCGACCCGGCCGAGCTCCTCCGGCTGCGGCCGCTCGTGGCGCGCTGGCGCGCCGAGGAGCCGGATCCGTCCGGACGGCCGCAGGTGCTGGGCGGCAGGGCGGCCAACGCCGCGGTGGCGCGTGTGGCGGCGCTGGACCGCTACGCCGCGCACTTCTCCACCGCGCGCGCGCTGCACCGGCGGATCACCCTGGTCACCGGGCCGACCAACAGCGGCAAGTCGTTCGCGGCACTGGAGCGGCTGTCGCAATCCGACAGCGGGCTGGCGCTGGCGCCGCTGCGCCTGCTGGCGCACGAGTTCCGCGAGGCGCTGGAAGGACGCGGCGTCGCCGCCTCGCTCGCCACCGGCGAGGAGCGGATCACCGTGCCGGGCAGCCGGCACCTCGCCGCAACGGTGGAGATGTGCCCGCTGCACAACCCGGTGGCGGTCGCGATGGTGGACGAGGCGCAGATGCTGCACGATCCGGAGCGGGGTGCGGCCTGGACCGCGGCGATCATGGGCGCGCCGGCACGCGAGCTGTTCGTGCTGGGCTCGCCCGATTGCGTGCCGATGGTGCGACGGATCGCCGAGCTGTGCGGCGACCCGCTCGACGAGATCACCCTGGAGCGCAAGGGGCCGCTGGTGGCGGCGAACGAGGCGGTGCCGCTCGGCGAGCTCGGCCGAGGCGACGCGCTGATCGCGTTCTCGCGCCGCGAGGTGCTGGACCTGCGCGCGGCGCTGCAGGCGCGGGGGCGTCGGGTGGCGGTGGTGTACGGTGCGCTGAGCCCGGAGGTGCGACGCGCGGAAGCGGCGCGGTTCAACGACGGCGACGCCGACATCCTGATCGCCACCGACGCGATCGGCATGGGACTCAACCTGAACATCAGGCGGGTGGTGTTCGCCGCCTTGCGCAAGTTCGACGGCACCGAGAGCCGCGACCTGCGGCCTGGCGAGATCAAGCAGATCGGTGGCCGGGCCGGACGCTACGGCCTGCACGAGGCCGGGGTGGTGGCGGTGCTGGCCGGTGCCGGCAGCCCCTCCTTCATACGGACGATGCTGGCCGCACCGCCGACGCCGCAGGCCGAGCTGCGGCCGCTGGTGCAGCCGGACTCAGACATCGTGCAGGCGGTGGCGGCCGAGATCGGCTCCGACAGCCTGTTCGGCGTGCTGGCGCGGATCCGGCGCGCGGTGCTGCGGCGCGACGATCCGCACTACCGGCTGGCCGACATGAGCCAGGCCTTCGAGGTGGCGACGGCGCTGGAAGGGGTGGAGGGCCTCGACCTTGCGACCCGCTGGGCCTACGCGATGTGCCCGGTGGACGAGCGCGACAACGGCGTGCCGCGTCTGGCCGCCTGGGCCACCGAGCACGGCGCCGGGCGGGCGGTGCCGGTGCCCTCCGGCAGCCGCCTGCCGCCGCCGGATCGCGCCTCGCGCGAGGAGCTGGAGCGGGCGGAGAAGCGGCACAAGCGGCTGGTGGCCTGGCGCTGGCTGGCGCTGCGGTTTCCCGAGGCCTATCCGGCGCGCGACGAGGCGGAGGCGCTGACGGTCGTGCTGAACGGCTGGATCGAGGCGGTGCTCCGGCAGCAGGCCAGGACCGCTGTGCCGGCGACGACGCGCAGGCGCGCCGCGTCCTGAGCCGGCGGCCGGATCAGCCGGCCGCCAGCACCTTCCGCGCCATGGCGATCGCACCGTCACGGCTGCGCGCGGCGCCGACGAAGCGGCGCAGATGCACGAACACCGCGTCCGCCACCCCGGAGATCGCGGCCAGCTCGGCGTCCGTCAGCCCGGCCCAGGCCTCAGGCAGCGGCAGCTTCTGCGCGAACGAGCCCGGCGCGGGCGGCACCGTGTCCAGCATCCAGTTGCCGTTGGAGGCGGGCGACACGGCGAGCAGCACCGGCAGCGCATGGCCGTGCACCACGTTCTTCCATGGCATGCCGCGCTCCAGCACCAGCAGGCGCGGGTCGTCGGCGCCGCGGTGTGCCGCCAGCACGGCGGCCTCCGCCGCATGACGCGCCCGCATCGCCTCGACCCGGCGGCGGAGCACTGCGCCGACCAGGGCGGTCGCCTCGAGAAACGCCTCGTCGCCGGCTCCGGATCCGCTGGCGGCGGGATCGTCCCAGGCCGGGTTGAACTCGCCGATCAGGCTGGCCAGGCCGAGCGGATCCCGCAGCAGGCCGTCCGGCGCGACGCCGTTGTCGATCTCGTCGATGCGCCGCACCAGCGCCTCGTCGAGCTCGTCCGCGATGGCGGCGGCGAGGCCTGCGGCCTCCCCGGGCAGCAGGGCGGCGACCGCGTCCGCCCCGTGCACCTGCCAGATCAGCCCCGCGGAGGAGAACGGCGTGCCGTCCGGACGCTGCGGAGCGCCACGCTGGTGGTGGTCGTATCGGCCTGAGGCTGCGTCGCAGCGGCCGCCGACGTCCCACACGATGTCGGCCGACTCGATCTCCTCGGGCCTGCGGGTGCGGAACAGCGTGTGGTCGCGGCCGGGCGCATGGAGCCCGAGCGCCAGGCGCAGCACCGCGTAGGCGAACACCTCGTCGCAGTGGAACTTGCCGCCATGGGTCACGAGCAGCGGCCGGAGCAGGGAGGTCATGAATGTCGGTCCGATCAGAAGCTGTCCGGCAGGACCGGTATCGTGCGGGCAGCGCTATACAGCATGCGGTCCAACGTTTGATACTGTGGTTTAGCGTGTTCGCGCGGCGGGTGATGACGGCTTGATTTGCCGGGACGAGGGTTTTCGCCCTATAATGTGCAGCACGGACCGTAGAACGGCATTCCCGCACAACGGCGGGCGACATGATCCTGCGACGCGCCACGCCGCGCGACATTCCCGCCGGTACGGATCTGCAGCATGCCTGCCACAGGATGATCCTTTTGAACCAGAAGCTTAGCCTGACCAGCGCGCCCGCCGAGGATGAGGGCGCGACTCCGTCCGACGATGCGGTGCGACAGGCGCTGCTGCGCATGGGCGGCGGCGGCAACGGCGGCAGCCCGCGGCGCGGCGGCGAGCAGGCCTCGCCCGGCCCCGCCACGCCCGACAGCCGCCGTCGCCGGTTCAGCCAGAACGAGAACGTGCCGGTCGAGTACGTGTCCCGCGACCGCCAGGGCGGCCAGGCGGCGCGTCACGAGCCGGGAGAGGGCACCGATCCGTCGGCGGCACTGGGCCGGGCGCTAGAGCGTGAGCGGCAGCAGCGGGAAGCGGCGGAACGGACGCTTGGCGAGGTGCGGGCGGCGCTGCAGGTGGCGCAGACCCGGCTGGCGCATCTGGAGATCGAGGTCGAGGAGGCGCGGGCGCAGCGGGTCGCGGCGCCGCCAGTGGCGGCAGCGGTTCCCGAGCCGGTGCCCGAACCCGAACCCCCTCGTGCGGTGCGCGGACGCGGCCGGCCCCGGACGCGCGTGGAGGTCGAGCCGGAAGACGAGCCGGAGCCGGTCAAGTGGTGGATCAGGGACTAGGCACCGTCCCGATGGGCGTCGGGATCACGCTCGTGGTGCCGACCGTCCCGGTGGCGGGGCCGGACGCGCCGTTCCCGGTGCGGCGGATCTGGTGCGTGGGGCAGAACTACGCCGAGCACACGCGCGAGATGGGCGGCGACCCGGAGCGGACGCCGCCGTTCTTCTTCTCCAAGCCGGCGGACGCGGTGGTGCCGGGCGGCGGCGTGCTGCGGTATCCCACGCAGACCGCTTCCCTGCACCACGAGGTCGAGCTGGTGGTGGCGATCGGCGTCGGCGGCGAGGAGATCGCGCCGGAACGGGCGCTCGACCACGTGTTCGGCTACGCGGTCGGCCTCGACATGACACGGCGCGACCTGCAGGCGGACGCCAAGCGCGCCGGTCGTCCCTGGGCGTTCGCCAAGGGGTTCGACCAGTCCTGCCCGATCAGCCCGATCGTGCCGGCGGCGGAGGCCGGACATCCCGACCGTGGCGCCATCACGCTGACGGTGGACGGTGTGCTGCGCCAGAACGGCGACCTGTCGCAGATGATCTGGAGCGTGGCGGAGGCGATCGCGTTCCTGTCGCGCTTCGTGTTCCTGGCACCGGGAGACCTGCTCATGACCGGCACCCCTGCCGGAGTCGGTGCGGTGCAGCCGGGCGAGGTGGTGACCGGTGCCTGCGCCGGAGTGGGCGAGGTCACCGTCAGCTACCACCCCCGCTAGACCGCAACCGGTTCACGTTCGTTCGCCGGTCGTGGTCCAGCTCCCTGCTTTGACGGGCATCCTCACCGGTAAGGTGACCGCACCTGATCCGGTGATGCTTTAGGAGGATCGGCATGACCCTGCATGTGGTGACCGGCGCGTCGCGCGGCCTGGGTGAAGCGGTGGTGCGCCAGCTGCTTCGCGAAGGACACGCGGTGGCGGCCGCCGCGCGCGGTTCGGCGCCGGCCGGGCTGGACGACAAGGAACGGGAGCTGCTGCACTGGACGTCGATCGACCTCGGCGATCCCGAGGCAGCCAGGCGCTGGATCGTGCAGGCGGTGGAGGCCCATCCCCGTCCGGATGCCGCGGTGCTGATCCTGAACGCCGGCATGCTGGAGCCGGTGGTGCCGGTGGCGGCGCTGGAGCCGGCGGCGCTGGAGGCGCACATGCGCGTCAACCTCCTGTCGCCGATGCTGGTCGCCGCCGGCTTCCTCCAGGCGACCGCGTCGGCATCGCCGCCGCGGCGCATCCTGGCGGTGTCGTCCGGCGCTGCGCGACGCGGGATCGCGCACTGGAGCGCTTATTGCGCGGCCAAGGCGGGGCTGGACGGTTTCGTCCGGGCGCTGAACGCCGAATCCGGCAGCGACGGCACGATGCGGGCGGTGTCGCTGGCGCCCGGCGTGATCGACACCGCGATGCAGGCGGTGATCCGCGGCAGCGAGACGCCGGACCGGGAGCGGTTCCTGAGGCTGCACGCGGAGGGACAGCTCGTCGCTCCGCAGGACGCGGCGGCGCAGCTGCTGGCCTATCTCCGCCGCAACGATTTCGGCAGCCACGAGATCGACGACCTGCGCACGGCGATCGGCCGTCCAGACCAGGGATAGGGCTGTCGCTCATCCGGAACACAAGATGTTGTGGATGACATTCTCTTTGCTGGAACAGGACGCGACCCTGCGCCATACTCTTCCCGCGACTCCGACAGGCCTGGACCAGGGCCGTGCCTGTCCCGGTCGAGCCTTTCCCGCCGCGTGCCGGATCGATCCAGATCGGGCACGCGCCGCATCGTCTCGGAGAACCCAGCTTCATGGATCAACACCCGGCCGGCACCCGGCTCGACCTGCTGACCTCCAACCCGGTCTACAAGCCGTTCCGCTACCCTTGGGCCTATGACGCCTGGCTGACCCAGCAGCGCGTGCACTGGCTGCCCGAGGAGGTGCCGCTCGCCGACGACGTGAAGGACTGGCACAAGAACCTGTCCGCATCCGAGCAGAACCTGGTCACGCAGATCTTCCGCTTCTTCACGCAGTCGGACGTGGAAGTGAACAACTGCTACATGAAGCACTACAGCCAGGTGTTCAAGCCGACCGAAATCCTGATGATGCTGTCGGCGTTCTCGAACATCGAGACCATCCACATCGCCGCCTACAGCCACCTGCTCGACACCATCGGCATGCCTGAAGCGGAATACTCGGCCTTCCTCGGCTACAAGGAGATGAAGGACAAGTACGACTACATGCAGGGCTTCCGGGTCGACTCCAAGCACGAGATCGCCAAGACCCTGGCCGCGTTCGGCGCCTTCACCGAGGGGCTGCAGCTGTTCGCCTCGTTCGCGATCCTGTTGAACTTCCCGCGCTTCAACAAGCTGAAGGGCATGGGCCAGATCGTCACCTGGTCGGTGCGCGACGAGACGCTGCACTGCTTGTCGGTGATCCGGCTGTTCCGGGTGTTCGTGCAGGAGAACCCGGAGATCTGGACCGACCGGCTGCGCGCGGAGCTGACCGAGGTGTGCCAGACCATCGTGCACCACGAGGACGCGTTCATCGACCTGGCCTTCGAGCTCGGTCCGGTGGAAGGGCTCGATGCGGCGCAGGTCAAGCGCTACATCCGCTTCATCGCCGACCGCCGTCTGCTGCAGCTCGGGCTGGAGCCGCTCTACCACGTCGACAGCAACCCGTTGCCCTGGCTCGACGACCTGCTGAACGCGGTTGAGCACGCCAACTTCTTCGAGAATCGGTCTACCGAGTACAGCCGCGCCTCGACCAGCGGCACCTGGGAGGAAGCCTTCACCTCCTCCATCGGCAGCGACTGGCACAGGGAGACGGCCGTACCCGCCTGATCCCGGCGCCTTCTTCGGGCGCGCGCAACCCCCTTCCGGCCGGTCCGTTCAGAAGAGAAGCCCGCATACGGGCAGTCGGCCGGAGGGGAGAAGCACCATGGATCGTCCGCTGGAGATCGCGTTCCACAACCTGCAGGCCTCGGAGTCGCTCGAAGCGGAGATCAGGAAGCTGATGGAGCGGCTGGAAACCCGCTATGGCCACCTGACCGGCGGACGGGTCTCGGTCGAGGCGCTGCACCAGCAGCACCAGACCGGAAACCTATACGAGGTGCACGTCACCCTGTCGCGCCCGGGGCAGGAGATCGCGGTGTCGCACGAGCCGCACCACGCGCGCGAGCGGCGGGCCCACCCCGACGTCCGCAGCGCCGTGCGTGACGCGTTCCGTGCGGTAGAAAAGCAGCTGGAAACGGCGAAAGCGTCACCGGGAGGCCGCAGTGCACGCGGCAAGGACGAATCACGTCAATAAATCGTTTGTCTCGCTTGGATAACGAGATAGTCTGTTGTCTGGGATCAGGACGGAACCGCGTGTCGCAGGCGTTCCCGGTCTGGAGGCGATGGAACGGTGCAGGACATGCCTTTTCTTGAAGCGTTGCAGGAACCGGATCTCGGTGACCGTCAAGGCTACGGGCTCGACTACGAGGCGCTGTCACGGGCCGAGTCCCGTTCAAGTCAGGCGGGATTCAGTCTCGAGCCGGTTCGACAGGTCCGCCGACTGCCGGAACGCCTGCTGGTCGCAGCGCACCAGGCCTGCGACCTGGGCGCGCTCGACGTCGCAGCCAGCCTGCTGTCGATCACCGAGGCGGTGCTGTTGCAGCCGCAGCTGGGCTCGCCGGGCGCGCACCGCCGGGCGGTGGAGGGAGTGGTCGCGGCGCATGAGCGGCTGTGGCACCTCAGGCGCGCCGACCATGTCGACCCCGATCCCTTCGGCGCCCCCTGATCAGTCGAACGGCAGCGCCGCCGCGTTCCGCAGGATCCGCTCGGCCGGCTCGGTGAAGCCGCCGCCCGGTAGATGCAGCACCAGCCCTGGCAGCACGGCATCCTTGCCGTGCGCGCCCAGGATGCCACGGATCAGCACGATGCGTGCCGGACGGCCTGCGACCGGCCACAGCGGCACCAGCCGGATCGTGCCGAACCCGCTCGCCACCATCGCCGCTGCCGCCTCGGCATGACGGGCGGCCGGCAACACCAGGGTAAGCGCGCCGCCGGGGCGGAGCAGGTGCGCCAGGCACCGGCTCCAGCCCGCCAGGGTGCCGGCCGGTGCCCGGCGGGCGAGGTCGCGTCGTGGCGAAGGCGAGGCGCTGGACCCGCTGTCGTGCCAGGGCGGGTTGGCGATCGCATGGTCGTAATCTGCCGCCCCGAGCCGGGCGGACGCTTCCCCGAGCGGGCCGACCAGCACCGGCCAGTCGGTCCGGCCGTTGGCATCGAGGTTGTGCCGGGCCAGGGCGGCGGTGGCGGGATCCTGCTCGATCCCGGTCCCGTGCACGCCCTCCGCCCGGGCCGACAGGCACAGCAATCCGGCACCGGCGCCGCAGCCGGCCTCGATCACGCGCAAGCCAGGACGGACCGGCACCGTCGCCGCGAGCAGCACCGGCTCGATCCCGCTCCGGTAGCCGTCGCGGAACTGGCGGTACGAGACCCGGCCTCCGAGCAGCGTGCCGTCGGTGGTGGCGGTGGCCGGCGCTGCGGTCAGCATGCGGGAGACCGGTCCTGGCCAGGCAGGGCCCGATCCCGGCTGGGCCGCCGCTGCTTGACCACCCCATCCCCGCCGCTCATATGTGCCTCGCCGATCCTGGAGCGTGGAGGACACCGCTTGGGCCTTGCTGCCAGTCTGCCGGAATCCGCCGCGGCCACAAGTCGCGGCGATCGGCACGACGCGCAGGCGCCCGAGGCAGGCGGCGAGGCGGCCTTGAACGAGTTGGCGGCTCTGCTGCACGACGACATGCAGGCCTGCAACAGCGCCATCCTCACCCGGATGGACAGCCCGGTCACGTTGATTCCGCAGCTCGCCGCCCACCTCATCGCCGCCGGCGGCAAGCGCCTGCGTCCGCTGCTGACCCTGGCCTCAGCGCGGCTCTGCGGCTACCCGGGCGAGGCCGGCGCGGGAGCGATGCGCCACGTCAACCTGGCCGCCTGCGTCGAGTTCATCCACACCGCCACCCTGCTGCACGACGACGTGGTGGACGAAAGCCGGCTGCGTCGGGGGCTTGCCAGCGCCAACGCGGTGTTCGGCAACAAGGCCTCGGTGCTGGTCGGCGACTTCCTGTTCGCGCGTTCGTTCCAGCTGATGACCGAGGACGGCTCGCTGGAGGTGATGGCGATCCTGTCCAAGGCGTCCGCCACCATCGCCGAGGGCGAGGTGCTGCAGATGGCGACCCAGAACGACCTGTCCACCTCCATGGAGCGCTACCTCCAGGTGATCCACGGCAAGACCGCGGCCCTGTTCGCGGCGGCCTGCCGGGTGGGCGCGGTGGTGGCGGGGCGTCCGGAACGGGACGCGCTGGCGCTCGACTCCTATGGCACCAACCTCGGCATGGCGTTCCAGCTGGTCGACGACGCGCTCGACTACGCCGCCGACCAGCGCCTGCTCGGCAAGACGGTGGGCGACGACTTCCGCGAGGGCAAGATCACCCTGCCGGTGCTGGCCGCGTATGGCGCAGGCAACGAGCAGGACCGCCTGTTCTGGCGCCGGGTGATCGAGGACAGCGCCCAGGAGCCGGACGACCTCGACCACGCGCTTGGCCTGATCGCCGCCACCGACGCGATCGGCGCCACGCTGCGCCGCGCCGCGGACTACGCAGGGCGTGCCCGCGACGCGCTGTCGAGCTTCCCCGACAGCCGGATCCGGCAGCTGCTGGGCGAGATCGCCGCCTACACCGTCAGCCGCGGACGCTAGGTTCCAGACCGCGCCGGTTCCATCCTCCCATCCGAGGGCAAGACCAGGCTCCCGATCGAGGGTTCGACGGGCCCGGGAACGGTCGATGCCGGCTATCCCCCCAAGATCAGCCCGGCCTGGGCCTTGGGGGGGCGTTCGGAGAGAGCGGTATCGACGAGGCCCTCTACAGCGGCGAGCCTGGTCTTTCGATCGACTGGAGAGTGACCATTGCCGGGATCACCATCAAGGCGATCCAGTTGTTCACCTGAACGAGGAGGCGCCTGCGTGCCGTTCGCAGACGCATTTCTTGCCATGCGGCGCGCCGGCTTCGTGAAACCGCTCCTGGTCGCCGCCGCTTCGCGGCCGGTGTCGGTCGTCAAGCCGCCGCTCGCCCCGCACCCGCTCGGTCCCGGCGCCATCGTGCGGTTCCAGCGAACTGCGCCAGAACCGATCCTGGCCCGACCGGGACGGCTCGGCCGCCCGGAACGGTGGCGCCTTGACGCTGCATTGATCCGCCGGCTTTTCATCGCCTGATGATCGGCATGACGAGGCTGCAGGGACGGCTGGGTGCGCTCGGCCAGTGGGACTTCGCACTGTTCCTGGCCGGCACCTCCCTGTCCTGCGTCGGCAGCGCCACCGTTCCGGTCGCCCTGTCCTTCGCATTGTTCGCGCGCGGTGCGGGCGCTGGCCGGGTCAGCGCGGTGCTGGCGGCAGAAGCGCTGCCGATGGTGCTGCTGATCCTGCTGGGCGGGGTGTTGGCGGACCGGTTCGCGCCGCGGCCGGTCATGGTGGCGGCGGACCTCCTCCGCGCCGTGGCCCAGGGAGTGCTGGCGATCCTGCTGCTGACCGGTCCGGCGCCGCTTGCCGCGGTGCTGGTGCTGGCCGTCCTGGTCGGAATCGGGACCGCGCTGGACGCGCCGGGACGGAACCGGCTGCTGACGCAGATCGTGACGCCCGACCTGCTGCCGGGCGCCAACGGCACGCTGATGCTGGCAACCTCGACCGCGGGCCTTCTCGGCCCGGCTCTGGGCGGCGTGCTGGTCGCCGGCGTCGGCGCCGGATGGGCGATCGCGCTGGACGCCCTGAGCTACCTCGCGAGCGCGCTGCTCCTGTCCTGCCTGCGCCCCGGGGCGGCCGGGTCGGATCCGGAGGCGCAGTCGGGCCTGCTGTGGGCGCTGCGGGAGGGATGGGGCGAGTTCGTCGCGAGATCGTGGGTCTGGCTGATGGTGTGCCTGTTCGCGACCCTGCACATGCTGTCCTGGGCGCCGACCGAGGTGCTGGGCGCCCTCGTCTTCGCCCACCGGCCTGCGGGCGCACTGCACTGGGGCATGCTGCTGTCGTCGATGGGTGCCGGCGCGATCATCGGCGCGATGCTGGCGCTGCGGCTCCGGCCGGTCCGGCCGATCCGGGCGGTGCTGTTCTGGCTGCTGCTGTACCCTTTCCTCCCGGTCAACCTGGCCGCATCGCTGCCGTTCTGGGCGCAGGGGCTGTGCTTCCTCCTTGGCGGCATCGAGATCGCCAACGTCAACGTGCTGTGGGAAAGCACCCTGCAACGGGTCATCCCGCCGGAGCGGCTGTCGCGCGTGTCGGCCTACGACCAGTTCGGCTCGCTCTGCCTGCTGCCGGTCGGCTACGCGCTGGCCGGCCCGATGGCGCTCCTGCTGGGCGTCACCGGCGCCCTGTGGCTCGGGGCAGGGCTTGTCCTGCTGTCCACCCTGACGCTGCTGTCCCGTCCCGATGTCCGGGACGCCGAGGCGCTTCCTGCCCGGGCTGCCTGACGGGCCGGACATCGCAGCCTGCGTCGGCGCCGGACCTTCACGGGCGGCGGGCTACGTCTCACGCCGTAGCCGGAGCGACGTCGAACAGCGTCATCCCATCATAGCCGAAGCCGGCCAGCCCGGCCCGCAGCCGGTCCGGATCCGGCGCCGGGCCGGTGAACCAGGCCTGTCCCTGTTCCTCGGCCCGGTCCGCGTGTCCGGGCAGCAGCTCGTCGAGCACCGCCTTCGTCCGCCGCGCGACGGCACCCGCCGGATCAAGCCAAATGATATCACGTCGTGATAGCGCCTGGAGCGGCTCCAGCAGGAAGCCATAATGGGTGCAGCTGATGCCAACCACGTCGATCAGCTCGCCGCCGGGCTGGCCGAACAGCCCGTCGAGCTCACGGCGGATCGCGTCCCGGTCGACCGGGCGACGCCGGAACGCTTCCTCGGCGATGTCGGCCAGGCCGCGGCCACCATGTGCGATAAGGGTACAGTCGGGAGCGAACCGGGCCTGCAGCGCGTGCAGGTAGGGACGGCGCACGGTGGCGCTGGTCGCCAGCAGGCCGATGGTCCGGGTGCGGCTGACCGCGGCCGCCCACTTGATCGGCGGCACGCAGCCGACGAACGGGACCCTGTGGCGCGCTCGAAGCGCGTCCAGCGCGGTGGTGCTGGCCGTGTTGCAGGCGATCACCACCACGTCCGGACGCAGCCGCTCGATCGCCGCGTCCAGGAGGTGGAGGACGCGCGACACCAGCACTGCGTCCGGCAGCTCGCCGTAAGGGAACACCGCGTTGTCGGCGAGGTAGTCGATGGTGGCGGACGGCAGCAACGCGCGCAGTTCGCGCACCACCGACAGGCCGCCGATGCCGGAGTCGAAGGCGAGCAGCCGTCCGGTCACGACGGGCTGCGCGTCAGCCTTCCGCCTTGGCCTTCCGGGCCAGGGCTTCCTCCGCGCTGGCGACCCCGCCATGCCGGGCCGACCACGCGCACGGGTCCTCAAGGAAGCGGCGCACCTCCGCGGCGGCGGTCTCGGAGAAGTACGGCCGCTCGGCGCAGGCCTCGAGCACGTCCCACCAGGTGCACAGCGCGTGCAGCGACACGCCCATCTCCGACAAGGTGCGGTGCGCGCCGGGGAACACACCATAGAAGAACACCACGAAGGTGTGGTCGACCACGGCACCCGCTTCGCGGAGCGAGCGCGCGAAGGTGATCTTGGAAGCACCGTCGGTGGTGAGGTCCTCGACCAGCAGGGTGCGCTTGCCTTCCGGCACGTCGCCCTCGATCAGGGCGTTGCGCCCGAAGCCCTTCGGCTTCTTGCGCACGTAGGCCATCGGCAGGGACAGGCGGTCGGCGATCCAGGCGGCGAACGGGATGCCGGCGGTCTCGCCGCCGGCGACCACGTCGATGCTCTCGTAGCCGACGTGGCGGCCGATCTTCTCCACGCCAAGCGACACGATCTTGGAGCGGGCACGCGGGAAGAAGATGATACGGCGGCAATCGATGTAGACCGGCGACTTCCAGCCCGAGGTCAGGGTGTACGGTTCCTCCGGCCGGAAGTTGATCGCCTTGATCTCCAGCAGCAGCTGCGCCGTAGTGAGCGCGGCGTCGCGGTCCCAGTCGGTCGGCGCCGTGCGCATCGGCGCGGCGTGGCTGCGTCCGACCGTTCCCGAGTCCGTGGTCATGCGCGTGATCCCTTTATGCAAGCCGCCCGTGCCTCCACTATCCAAGCTGGTGGCGAAAATCCATGGCTACCGGCGAAGGACGTGGTTCGATGGAGACGACGAAGCTTCTGGTGCTGCCCGCGGCGCCGGTCTGGGTGATCGAGCCACCCGGATCCGGGCCGGCCGCGGCGATCGCCGGCCGCCTCGGCATGCCGTTCCGTCGCATCGGCCCGGCCGGGCCGGCCGGCCGGGTGGCCACCGGCAGCCAGCCGGAGCTGGTGATCTCGTCGGGCGTGCGCTCCGGCGCGCGGGCGCTGCTGCTTCGCGCCCGTCATGGCTGCCGGGTGGTGCATTGCGCCGCAGCGCCCCGGGTGCCGGTAGAGCTTGCGTTGCACCCGTTCGACATGATGGTGCTGCCTTCCGATCGCGCGGCCTCGGCCGGGACGAAGCGGGTGATGCCGGTGCTCGGCCTGCCGCACGTCGTGTCGCCGGCGCTGCTGGACCGGGCCAGGCTGCTCTGGGCCGACCGGCTGGCGCACCTGCCGTCGCCGCGTATCGTGGTGCTGCTCGGAGGCGGTGCTACCGACCCGCGCGAGGCGACGGAGCTGGCGCGCCGGCTGGCGTCGATGGCGCGCACGCGCGGCGGCTGCGTGCTGGCGGCGGCGCTGCCAGGCTGCCAACCGGAGGTCACGGACGCGTTCGGGGCCGGCCTGTCGGCCTGCCTGAGCCTGCTGCACCGCGCCGGCGAGCCGGGGGACGATCCGATGCTTGGCTTTCTCGGCGGCGCGGACGCGGTGGTGGCGGCCTGGACCGGGTCACAAACCCTGAGCGAAGCCTGCGCCGGTACCGCACCCGTGTTCACCGTGGCGGCACTGCGTCCCGGCAGGCAGAAGCGCGGCCAGGGGCTGGTGGACAGGCTGCTGGCGCTGGACCAGGTCCGGCCGTTGCAGGACTCGTTCTCGCCCTGGCCGCGCACGCCCCTGGACGAGGCGGGACGGATCGCCCGCACCATCCTCGGCCGCTTCGCACGGCCGGTGAACTCCGGGTGAGCCAGCGAGCTTGAAACCGCAGCGGGAGCCTGTGCATAACAGGAGGCGATGCCTGCGAACGATTTGCAACTCGCCGCGTGGAAGGACGTGAACAGTGCCCGGTCAGAGGCCCGTCCTCGGACGTAACTGCGAGCGTGCCGTGGTTACCGCATACCGCGAGCTTCGCGAATGCGGCACGCTCGACATCCAGGCGTTCCATGCCTGCACCACGCTGTACCGGATCCACCATCCGGAAGCGTCGATCAGTGAGGCGCGCCGGCTGGTCGCGGAATGGATTGACCACCACGTGGTCCGCGAGGCGGAGGGAGAGACGCCGGGCTGCGACTGCGACTGATCGGTCCGCAGGAAGCGCTCAGCCCCGTTCGGCGAGCAGGATCAGGTCGCGCCGGTCGGCGCCGGTGTAGATCTGGCGCGGCCGGCCGATGCGCTGGCCCGGCTCCTCGATCATCTCCTTCCACTGGCTGATCCAGCCGACGGTGCGGGCGACCGCGAACAGCACGGTGAACATGCTGGTCGGGATGCCCATCGCCTTGAGGATGATGC
>CAXUDP010000012.1:0-51842 GCA_964249735.1 uncultured Acetobacteraceae bacterium
GGACAAGAACCGCAAGGCGCTGCGGAAGACCGAGGCGGCGGGGCGCGACGGCGCGCGGGAAGGCGGGTCGCCGACGCGGGCCGAGCTGTATCGTCAGGCGGCCGGGAAGGAAATCGCCGGCCGGTCGCGCATGAGCAAGGCCGAGCTGCAGCAGGCCCTGGCGCGGTCCTGACGCCGCGCCCGCACGGTCACTGCTGCGGCTGGCCGGCGCCCTCCGGGACCTGCGTCCGGGTGCAGGCCTGCCGCTGCGTGGTGGAGCGATCGGTCAGCGCCTTGGACGCGTCGCTCGCCCCGGGACGCAACTGGTAGTCGGCGTCCTGGTAGAGCACGCCGCCGAGCGGGTCCGGCACCGGGTCGAGGCGGCGCAGGCGGTCGCCGCCCAGCCACAGGTCGGTCTGGTGAGTGGTCGGGTCGAACTGGGTCACGAAGCTGCGCCCGTCCGGGCACGCATAGTGCGGCGCGTCCGACGCCTGGACCGGTGCCGGCGGCAGCCGGTCACCGGCGCAGCCGACGAGCGCGGCAGGAAGGGTCGCCAGCAGCAGGAACGCGCGACAAGCGCGGGCGGCATCGCTCATCACGCAAGGGTGCCGGGATGCCGGCGTGTGCGCAATCGCTTGCACGCGATGAGGGTGCATTGTAGGGGGAGCCGCCAAAGGTCGGGAACCCGAGGCGCGGCCGCGAGGCCGGATCCGGCGCTCCCCCGCAGGAGCCACGCCAGATGGAATCCGCTTCCGACGCCCGGACCACCACCTCCCGCACCCTCGACCGGATCCGCGAGGCGCTCGCCTTCGACGACGTGCTGGTGGTGCCGGCCTACTCGGAGGTGCTGCCGCACGCGACCGACACCCGCACCCGGCTGACCCGACGGATCGGCCTCAACATCCCGCTGATCTCCGCCGCCATGGACACCGTCACCGAGGATGCCATGGCGATCGCCATGGCGCAGCAGGGCGGGCTCGGCGTGATCCACAAGAACCTGTCCCCCGAGGAACAGGCCGAGCAGGTGCGGCGGGTCAAGCGGTTCGAAAGCGGCATGGTGGTCAATCCCGTGACCGTGCAGCCGCAGCAGACGCTGGCCGAGGTGCGCGCGATCATGGCGCAGCACCGGATCAGCGGCCTGCCGGTGGTGGAGCCCGGCACGCAGCGCCTGGTCGGCATCCTGACCAACCGCGACGTGCGCTTCGCCACCGATCCGGCCGCCCGGGTCGAGCAGCTGATGACGCGCGACAACCTGGTGACGGTGACCGACGGCGCCACCCCGGACCTGGCCCGCCAGCTGCTGCACAGCCGTCGGATCGAGAAGCTGCTGGTGGTGGACGCGCAGGGCCGCTGCATCGGCATCATCACCGTCAAGGACATGGACAAGGCGGTGGCGCATCCGCTTGCCAACAAGGACGAGATGGGCCGGCTGCGCTGCGCCGCCGCGACCGGCGTGGGTGCCGACGGGCTGTCGCGTGCCGAGGTGCTGGTCGAGGCCGGGGTGGACGTGCTGGTGATCGACACCGCGCACGGCCATTCGGGCGGGGTGATGAGCGCCATCGAGCGGGTGAAGCGGCTGTCCAACACGGTGCAGGTGATCGCCGGCAACGTCGCCACGCCCGAAGCGGCGCAGGCGCTGATCGAGGCCGGCGCGGACGCGGTCAAGATCGGCATCGGCCCGGGCAGCATCTGCACCACCCGCGTGGTGGCCGGCGTCGGCGTGCCGCAGTTCAGCGCGGTGCTGGAGACCGCGAGCGCCTGCCACGACCAGGATATCCCGGCGATCGCCGATGGCGGGGTGCGCACCTCCGGCGACCTGGTCAAGGCGATCGGCGCCGGCGCCGACGTGGTGATGGTGGGCTCCCTGCTCGCCGGCACCGAGGAGGCGCCGGGCGAGGTGTTCCTGTACCAGGGCCGCTCCTACAAGGCGTATCGCGGCATGGGCAGCCTGGGGGCGATGGCGCGCGGCTCGGCCGACCGCTACTTCCAGCAGGAGATCAAGGACACGCTCAAGATGGTGCCCGAGGGCATCGAGGGGCGGGTCGCGTTCAAGGGCGGCATGGCGGCGGTGGTGCACCAGCTGGTCGGCGGGCTGCGTGCCGGCATGGGCTACACCGGCAGCGCCACGGTCGCCGAGCTGCAGACGCGCACGCAGTTCCGCCGCATCACCGGCGCCGGCCTGCGCGAAAGCCACGTGCACGACGTGGCGATCACCCGGGAAGCGCCGAACTACCGGCAGGACTAGCTGTCGCGGGCTTTGCCCGCACCCACCAAAGGGCAGTCGCCCTTTGGAAACCCCTTGTTGATCGGGTTCCAAGGATCGAGCCGCGAGGCGGATCGATGCCCTTGGCGGGTCCAGGGTAGCCCTGGCCCTTCACCCGGAAAGCCGCCATGACCCCCAACGCCCGCCTCGCCGCCTCGATCGACCTGCTGTTCGCGATGGAGGCGACACCCAGGCGTCCTGCCGATGCGGTGGCGAACGCCTTCTTCCGCGAGCGCCGCTACATCGGCGGTGGCGACCGCCGCGCCGTGTCCGCCGAGGCCTGGTCGGTGCTGCGCGCTTGGCGCCGGCTGGAATGGTGGCTGCAGCGCGCCGGCGGCAGCGCACGGCCACGCCTGCTGGTGGGCGCGATGTCGGTGCTGGCCGGCCGTCCGGTGGAAAGCCTGCAGCGCGCCTTCACCGGCGGCCGCTATGCGCCGGACATACTGGAGCCGTTCGAGCTGCGCGTGCTGCGGGCGCTGGAAGGCCACACGCTGGACCATCCGGAGATGCCGGACGCGGTGGCGCTGGAGGTGCCGGACTGGCTGCTGCCGCTGCTGTCGGCGGAGTTCGGCGAGGCGTTGCAGGCCGAGATCGCGGCGCTGACCGCGCCTGCGACGCTCGACCTGCGCGTCAACCTCCTGCGCGCTACCCGCGAAGCGGCGATGGCGGCGCTGGCGGAGGAGGGGATCGCCACCGAACCCACCCCGCTTTCCTCCTGGGGCCTGCGCGTGTCCGGGCGCCTGCTGGTGACCAGCACCAAGGCGTTCGGCGCCGGGCTGGTCGAGATCCAGGACGAGGGCAGCCAGCTGGTGGTGCAGGCGGTGGGCGCCGGCCCGGAGATGCGCGTGCTGGACTATTGCGCCGGTGCCGGCGGCAAGACGCTGGGCCTGGCGATGACCATGGACAACCGCGGCCACGTGGTGGCGTGCGACGTGTCGGAGCCGCGTCTGGACGGCGCGGTGCGACGCCTGCGCCGGGCCGGGGTGCACAACGTCGAGCGGCACCTGCTGGTGGAGGGCGACAAGTGGGCCAAGCGCCGCCGGGCCAGCTTCGACCGGGTGCTGGTCGACGCGCCCTGTACCGGCACCGGCACCTGGCGCCGCAATCCGGATGCCCGGCTCCGCCTGACCCGTGCCGACCTGGACGAGCTCGTCGCCAAGCAGTCGGCGATCCTGGACCGGGCGGCCGCCCTGGTGCGTCCGGGCGGGCGTCTGGTCTATGCCACCTGCTCGGTGCTGCGTGAGGAGAACGCGTTCCAGGTCGACGCCTTCCTCCTGCGTCATCCCGGGTTCGCGGTGCTCGACCTTCGGGCGCCGGGAACGCTCGACCAGCCGATCGCGGCGCAGGCGTTGCAGGCAGCGTCCGGCTTCCTGCGGCTGACGCCGCGCCAGCACGGCACCGACGGTTTCTTCGCAGCGGTGCTGGAGCGCAGCGGCACGGAGCCCGGCGGCCTGCCTCACACGCCGGAGCTAGTACAAATTTTAAGAAATAATTCGTAGCCAGGACGTTTTTCTGTCAGACTTCTTTAACTTACGAAACAGAAATGGTTGCCGGAAGTGAAGAGATCCCTGACATGCGGTTCGGCTGGTCGCGGCAGGAGGTCGGGCGGCGTCGTCCTTGCCGGCTCGTGTTGCCTGCTGCTGGCCATGAGCCCGGCGCATCACGCGGTCGCGGCCGGCGCTGCGCGCGTCGCGTCGGCGGGCCTCGGCATCGGCAATCTGGTGATCCCGCCGGACGCGCCGAGCATGCAGTCGTTCGAGGCGGCGACGCTGGCCAGCGTCAACGCCTACTACGCTCCCTATTACGGGCTCAGCTCGCTGCTTGACGGGTCCGGCAACCCGGTGTCGATCTCGACCAGCAACGGCACGACCGCTTACGCCTATCTGGACGGCGTCGGCAACGTGATCATCGCCTATCGCTGGGACATCACCCAGAACCAGGAGAACCTGGCGCTGGCGACCCTGTCCGGCTACGACCCCACCACGCTTCCCGGCTATGCCGACGCGCTGGCGTTCGAGAAGACGGTGCAGGCGCTGGCGGTCTCCCAGGGCTACTCGGCGAGCCGGATCTACCTGACCGGGTTCTCGCTCGGTGGCATGCAGGCCTCCTATGTCGCGTCACTGACCGGGCTGGGAGGGCTGGTGTTCGGCGCCAGCGGCCTGCCTGGCTACAACGCCGCCGCCAGGCTGGGGAACAACTTCGTCAACTTCGTCGAAGAGGGCGACCCGATCGCCGAATACGGGACCGACTCCACCGAATCCGCCAGCGCCGTGGTCGCCAACCCGCACATGGATCATTACGGCGTGGTGATCGACCTCGGCACGCAGCAGGGGGTCAGCGACCTCGCCCCGTTCAGCAGCGCGATCAGCGGCTACTCCTATCCCGAAGTCGCCAGCGGCGCGGTCCAGGTTCCCGCCGCCGAGGTGACGGCGTTGCAGAACGAGTTCTCGACGCTGGAGGCCGAGTACCACCAGATGAGCCCGTACATCAACGACTCGAACGCCCTCGCCGGGTCCTACGGGATCAACCCGACGGTGCCATGACGTCCGCTACGCTGACCGCGATCAGGGATCGACCCTGATCGCGGTCAGGCCGCCTGCCAGCACCAGCCGAAGCGCTTCCGGCTCCAGCGCGATGCAGCCCTCGGTTGGTCGGCCGTCCGGGTGGACCACGTGCAGGAAGATCGCCGAGCCGCGGTCGCGCACCACCGGGTCGTCGTTCCAGCCCAGCACGCCGATCAGGTCGTAGACCCGGTCGTCCCGCCACAGGCGCTCATGGCGTCCCGGGTGCGGCAACCGGACCGGCATGTTGTAGTCGGCATGCGACGGGTCGTCGCACCAGCCGTCATCCGGAGCCAGCGCCTCGCGCGGCACCGCGCAGGAGGGCGCAGGTCCCCGGTCGGCGCGATACAGCACCCGGCGCAGGCGCAGAACTCCCGCCGGGGTGGCGCCGTCGCCTTCCCGCTTGTCGACCCGTATCCCGCCCGCACCCAGCACCGCCGGCAGCGCCAGCGCGTCCATGCGTAGCACCACCGTTGCCGATCCTGCCGCCTCGATCCAAGCCTCACTCATGCCGGCATTCCTTCGGTTCCGCGACAGGATGGTCCACCGCCCGCACTGCTCACGAGAAAGTGTGTCTGGCCGGTGCTGCTGCGATGCTCACACGATCATTGTCACCGCGTTGTGAAGAACGACGTATCACACGCGGTCAGTCCTACCGGCCGGACAGGGTACGCCTCGTCGCATCGTTCCGGCAGCCCGGTGGTTCTGCGCGCTGCCGCTCAGGAGAGCGTTTCTATGGCGGGTGAACGTCCCATTCTGATCGTGGACGATGACCATGCGCTGCGTAAGGCGCTGGTCGAGCAGCTCCAGCTCGAAGGGGAGTTTTCGGTCGAACAGGCAGACTCGATCGCGGAGGCGACACGGCTGATGGCCGAGCCGTCGGTGCGCTACGACGCGTTGATCCTCGACGTGTCGCTGCCGGACGGCGACGGCCGAGACTTCTGCGCCGATCAGCGCAAGCAGGGTCGGCGCATGCCGATCATCATGCTGACCGGCTCCGACGACGAGGCCGACGTGGTGCGTGGCCTCGATGCCGGCGCCAACGACTACGTAGCCAAGCCGTTTCGCATCGCCGAACTGCTGGCACGGCTGCGGGCGCAGATGCGCATCTTCGAGAACAGCGAGGACGCGGTATTCACCATCGGGCCCTACGTGTTCCGCCCGTCGGCCAAGCTGCTGCAGGAGCCGACGCGCAACCGGCGCATCCGGCTGACCGAGAAGGAGGCGGCGATCCTGAAGTTCCTGTATCGTGCCGGTACCCGCCCGGTGGCGCGACAGGTGCTGCTGAACGAGGTGTGGGGCTACAACGCCGCCGTCACCACCCACACGCTGGAAACCCACATCTACCGACTGCGGCAGAAGATCGAGCCCGATCCCACCAACGCCTGCCTGCTCGTCACCGAGGGCGGCGGCTACCGCCTCGATCCGGCCGGCGGCGTCGCCTGACCGCACGGGGCTGCCGCGTCACAACGCCAAGTCGACCGCCACCGGAACGTGATCGGAAGGCTGCGGCCAGTCCCGCGCCGCCGCGTGGATGATCAGGCCGCGCAGGGAAGGCAGGAGGTCCGGGGTGACCCAGACGTGGTCCAGCCGCCTGCCGCGATTCGAGCTGCGCCAGTCCTGGTTGCGATAGGACCACCAGCTGTAGAGCTTCTCCGTCGGCGGCACGACGTGGCGCATCGCGTCGACGAAGCCAGTCGCCATCCACGCCTGCATCCGCACGATCTCCGGCTCGGTGTGGCTCACCACGTCGCGGAGCTGGCGGTGGCTCCACACGTCGTGCTCTCCCGGCGCGATGTTGAGGTCACCGACCAGGATGCAGCGCCGCAGCGCGGGGCAAGCGGCAAAGTGGCGGGTCACCTCGTCCACGAAGGCGAGCTTGTGCGCGTATTTCAGGTTCAACGCCGGATCCGGCACGTCGCCGCCGGCGGGCACGTAGAAGTCGTGCAGCGTGACCGGGCCGCCGGGCGTGTCGAGCACCGCGGCCAGATGCCGCCGGTCGTTCCTGAGGCACCAGTCCGGCGCCGTGTCGTCGACGCGCATCGGCACGCGGGACAGGATGGCGACGCCGTTGTAGCCCTTCATGCCCCGGCGCAGGTGGAACGGATAGCCGAGCCGGGCAGGGGCGTCCTCCGGAAACAGCTCGTCCGGAACCTTGGTCTCCTGCAGGCAGATCACGTCCGGCGACAGCTCCGCGACCAGCCGTTCCAGCAGCGGGAGACGAAGCCGCAACGAGTTGATGTTCCAGGTCACGACGCGCATTCCTGACCGGATCGCCCAACCGGCGGCGCCTGGCAAGGCCGCTTGCAAATGGAGCTGCGTGGGCGTTGCGTGAACCGATGAGCGACACCTCCGGACTGCATGCCTCCCTTCTGACTCTCGACAGCCACATCGACATCCCCTGGCCCGGCGGCGACGACCCGTTCATGGAGAGTGCCAGCCGGCGCGTCGACCTGCCCAAGATGCGGGCGGGCGGCGTGTCGGCCGGCTGCTTTGCCGCCTACATCCCGCAAGGGCCGACCGACGCGGCCGGGCACGCCGCCGCGCGCGAGCGCGTGCTGGCCATGCTGGACCGGATCCGGGAGATGGGAACGGAGCGGGACGGCATCCGGGCCAGGCTGTGCGCCACTGCCGACGCCATCGAGCAGGCACGGCGGGACGGCGCGATCGCGATCGTGCCGGCGGTCGAGAACGCGTACGCGTTCGGCGAGGACCTGTCGCTGGTCGCGGCGGTGCGTGCCAAGGGCGCGCGCTACGTCACCCTCACCCACAACGGCCACAACGCGATCGCCGACAGCGCCATCCCGCGCCGCGACCTCGGCGACCGGGAGACCCGCCATGGCGGCCTCAGCGCTCTCGGACGCGAGGCGATCACGGAGATGAACCGCCACGGCCTGCTGGTCGACGTGTCGCACCTGTCGCGCGAGGCCATGCTGCAGGCGGCGGCGCACTCGTCCACGCCGGTGGTCGCGACGCACAGCTGCGTCCGCGCGTTGTGCGACCACCGCCGCAACCTGGACGACGTCCAGCTCGACGCGCTGCGCGACACCGGCGGCCTGATCCAGATCACCGCCATGCCAGGCTTCCTCCGTCCGCGCGGCGAACATGCCGGTGGCGGCGAGGCGGACCTGTCCGACTTCGTCGATCACATCGACTACGTGGTGCGACGCATCGGCACCGCCCATGTCGGGATCAGCTCCGACTTCGACGGCGGCGGCGCCATCAAGGGCTGGAGCAGTGCTGCGGAAAGTCCCGCGGTGACGGCGGAGCTGCTGTCGCGCGGCTACGGCCGGCTTGAGATCGCCGCATTCTGGGGCGGAAACTTCCTGCGCCTGCTTCGCTCTGCGGAAACCGCACAGCCGGAGCCGCGGGATGGAGACGGATAGGCCACGTCTTGGCAAACGACACCAACTATCGGGGAGAAAGACAAATTCCTACCGGCAAGCTGTTGAAGGCCATCCGGAAAGATCAGTAATCTCAATGGTATAGCTTGAGGGTCGCGTCTGGCACGCCGGCTGCAATGTCTTCGGCATGGGCCACCGGGTCCATGCCAAGGAGATGACGCCATGACCACCCTCAGCTTCGATGCCGGCTACGCCATGTTCCAGAGCGACAGCGCGCTGTTCGGCCGCCCGGCCGGGATGTCGACCCTGCACCGCCAGCTGAGCCGCATCGCCTCGTCCCGGCAGGCGCAGGATGCTGCTGATTGCGCCGGTCGCGTCCTGCTGGCCCCGCTGCCGTTCTCCGCCCTGGCTTGGATGTTCGTCGCCCGCTGAGGCCGTCGGCAAGCTCGCCGCCGGAGCCGACCGGGTGCCACGGCTCGCCGGCTGGTTTCTGATCGGGCTGCTGGTCGCGACCGCGCCAGCGCCCCGGGCCGCCACCGCTCCGCTGATGCGCTATCCGAACGCGTCGTCCACCGCGATCGCCTTTGTCGCCCGCGGCGAGCTCTGGACGGCGCCGCTGGCCGGCGGTGTCGCCAGCCGTCTCACCCGTGACCCGGGCGCCGTGCTGTTCCCGCGCTTCTCGCCGGACGGACGCTGGATTGCCTTCACCGCGCGGCGGGCCGGAACCTTCGACGTGTATGTCCTTCCCGCCTCCGGCGGTGCGGCGCGGCGTCTCACCTTCGACGCGTCGCCGAGCGGCAGCGACAACCGGGTGGTCACCTGGACGCCGGACTCGCGACGGATCGTGTTCCTGTCGCAGCACCTGTCTCCGTCGCCCAAGATCGTGCGCGCCTACTCGGTCGCGGTGGAGGGCGGCCTGCGGCAGGCGCTGCCGCTCGACCATTCCGGGCTGCTGTCGTTCGCGCCGGGTGGGAGCGTGATCGCCTTCAACCGGATCTACCGCAACGACGCGCTGCCCAAGCGTTATGTCGGCGGCCAGGCACAAGGCATAGACACCTACGACTTCCGGACCCGCCGCCTGGTCCGGATCACCCGCTGGAAGGGCACCGACACCGCCCCGATGTGGTTCCGCCGCGTGATCTACTTCCTGTCCGACCGCGGTGCCGGGTTCCGTGCCAACATCTGGGCCTGCGACCTCGACGCCGGAACCGTCAGGGAGGTGACCCGCTTCACCGATCTCGACGTCGACGAGCCTTCGCTCGGCGGCCACACCATCACCTTCGCGCAAGGCGGCCGGCTCTACGCGCTCGACCTGCCGTCGCGTGCCCTGCGCGAGGTCAGGGTGGAGGTTCCGGACGACGGAGCCCGTACCGCGCCCCGCGCCGTGGCGGTTGGCGACACGGTGCGCACCACCGACGCCACCGGCGGCGTCGACTACGCCCTGTCGCCCGACGGCGGCGATCTGCTCTTGTCCGCCCGCGGCGACCTGTTCGACATCCCCACCACCGGAGCCGCACGCGACCTCACCGGCACGCCGGGCGCGGACGAGGATCATCCAGCCTGGTCGCCGGACGGTCGCGCCATCGCCTACGAGACCGACGCCGGCGGTGGGCAGCAGATCGCGACCAGGACGATGCCGGCCGGCGCCGAACGCGTGCTGACGTCGTTCCGGTCCGGCTACTTCTACACGCCGTCCTGGTCCGCGGACGGCACCATGCTTGCGGTGGCGGACGCCAACCACGGATTGTGGCTGGTTCCGGTCGACGGCACCGCGCCGCGTCGGATCGCCGCCGATCCCTACGCCGAGATCCGCGACGCCGCCTTCTCCCCGGACGGGCGCTGGCTCGCCTACAGCACGATGCGCGTCAACCGCCAGCGCGCGATCCACCTCCACGAGCTGTCCACCGGCCGCGACGTGATCGTCAGCTCGGCCATGAACAGCGACCGGATGCCGCAGTTCTCCGCCGACGGGCGGGTGCTGTTCTTCGTCTCGCAGCGCAACGAGCTGCCGCTGGTGTCCGACCGTGACGAGGAAACCATCATCGCCACCCTGAACTCCGACGGGATCTTCGCCGCCACCCTGGATCCGGACGACCCGTTGCCGTTGTCGGGCGATACCTCGTTCGTCCCGGGAGCTCCAGTCGCTGCGTTCGGTGTCGACCTCCACGGGCTGATGGCGCGCGCGGTGGCGCTGCCGGTCACGCCCGCCGTCATCGCCAGCCTGGAGGTCAGGGGCCGCCGCCTGTTCTACGAGACCAGGCCGCCGCAGCTGATCGACGGCGACCTGCCCGGGCAGCAGGCGGCCTTGCACGTCCTCGACCTCGACGCGCTGACCGACCGCACGGTCGCGACCGGGCTGGACGACCACAGCCTGTCCGCCGGCGGCGGATCGGCCGCGTTCCGGCGCGACGGCGCCTGGCACGTCAGCTCCACCAATCCGGACATCGCGAACGACATGACGCTCGACCTGTCGGGGTTGCACGCGACGGTCGATCCGCACCGGGAATGGGCCGAGATGCTGGAGAACGCGTGGCGGCTCGACCGCGACCTGTTCTTCAGCCGGGCGATGAACGGCGACAACTGGCAATCGGTGCACAACGCCTATGCCGCTTTGCTGCCGCACCTCGGCTCGGAAGACGACTTCCTCTACCTGCTGGGACAGATGCAGGGCGAGCTCGGCAGCTCGCACACGTTCCTGCGCCACGGGGTGCGGCTCGACGCGCGTGCCGCGGTCGTCACTGGCCGGCTCGGCGTCGACTACGCCCTGGACCCGGCCTCGAACCGCTACCGCCTCGCGCACATCCTCGAGGGCGACAACACCCGCGCCGGCTTCGCCAGCCCACTGACCGCGCCCGGCCTGCACCTGCATGACGGCGACTTCCTGCTGGCGATCGACGGCCATGAGCTGAAGGCGCCGATCGATCCGGACGCGCTGCTGGTCGGGGTCGGGAACCACGTCACCCTCACCGTGGCGCCCACGGCGGACGGGCCGTGCCGCAACCTGCAGGTGACGCCGGTCGCCGACGAGCAGGCACTCCGGAGCTTCGACCGGATCGTGCGCAACCGCCGCCGCGTCGACCGGCTGTCGGGCGGCCGCATCGGCTACGTCGCGCTGACCGACTTCGTCGGCAACGGTTGGGGCGAGTTCGTGCGGCAGTTCTACCCGCAGGCGGACAAGCAGGGGATGATCTTCGACGTACGCTGGAACCGCGGCGGCTTCACCAGCCAGGCGGTGCTCGACGTGCTGCGGCGTTCCCTGGCCGGCGGGTTCGTCAACCGGGAAGGCGCCGTGTCGACGCTGCCGGTCGCGGTGCCGCCGCGGGCGATGGTGACCCTGCTCAACTGGGGCTCGGGCTCCGACGGCGACCAGTTCCCGTACTACTTCCGGCGCGACGGCCTGGGCCCGCTGGTCGGCACGCGAAGCTGGGGCGGCGTGCAGGGCATCAACGCGCCCTGGCGCCTGATGGACGGCACCGCCATCACCATCCCCAAGGACGCGCTGGCCGATCCCGGCGGGCACTGGATCATCGAGAACGCGGGGGTGCCGCCCGACATCGCGGTGGACGACCGGCCCGACGAGGCGATCACCGGGCTGGATGCCCAGCTGGAGGCCGCGGTGCGGGTGGCGCTGGATCGGGTGCGGCGCCTGCCGCCGCCGCGCCCGAAGGCACCGCCGCCGCTGCCTGCCTATCCGCAGGCTGGCAACGTGCCGCCAGCGTCGTTCGCGAGCCGGGGCTAGGACATCATCCGGTCCATCCGGGTCGGCCGGCCGGAGGATGCTCCGACAGAAGACGAAGGTTGACATCCGCATATACGGCCGTACATCTATCTTATGGGTAGATCGTCATACCGAGAGAAGATCCTGAACGCCGGCGTCACCGTCGCACACGAGCGCGGTTTTGCCGCCTCCGGCGTACGGGATTACGTCCAGGCCGCCGACGTGTCACAGGGATCCTTCATCAGTAACTTCGGCTCGAAGGAGGCATTCGGCATTGCCATCCTCGATCGTTACTTTGATGGTCTCGAGGACACGATCGACCAGACGCTTCGAAACGAGGCACGTGCGCCGATAGAGCGCCTGCGCGCCTACTTCGACACGATCTATGCGTCCTGCGAGCAGGTCGGATGGCGCCTTGGTTGCCTCATCGGCAACATGAGCCTTGAAGCGCCGAATCACAGCGACGCCATCCGTGAGCGCCTCGTCCAGATCTTCACCCAGTGGAAGCGGCCGTTCGCGGAGGCTATTCGTTCGGCGCAGGCGTCCGGCGAGCTGCGTGCCGACCTCGACCCCGACGATCTCGCCGAGTTCCTGATCGCCGGCTGGCATGGCGCCATGCTCCGGATGAAGGTCGACCGAAGCCCCGAGCCGCTTGAACGCTTTCAACGTGTCCTGTTCGCGGTGGTGCTGGTCCCACCGTCGCCTGGTTCAACGTTTCCTGGAGGGTCGTCATGCACCATTACCCCATGAAAAGGGTCGAGGTTCTCGATTCTCAAATGGCCTATGTCGACGAGGGGCGCGGATCCACCGTCTTGTTCCTCCACGGCAACCCGACGTCATCCTATCTCTGGCGCAAGGTGATCCCGCACGTGTCGCCAACGGCGCGGTGCATAGCTCCCGATCTCATCGGTTTCGGCGTCTCGGGCAAGCCCGACTTGACGTACCGCGTCACGGACCAGGCGCGCTACCTGGACAAGTTCATCGAGACGCTGGGCCTCGATGACCTGGTGCTTGTGCTGCACGATTGGGGTTCGGCCCTCGGTCTGGACTGGGCGCGGCGGCATGCACGACGGGTCCGAGGATTGGCGTTGATGGAGTTCATCTGTCCACAACCGACCTGGCTGGACATGGATCCGGTTGTCGCCAGGCATTTCAGGGAGTTCCGCGATCCGATCGACAGCCGGAAGCTGCTGATCGACGAGAACGCCTTTATCGAGCGGATCCTCCCGGAGAACATCGTGCGGGACCTGCCGCCCGAGGACCTTGATGCCTATCGCCGCCCCTTCGTCGATCCTGCAAGTCGGGAACCGATCTGGCGGTTTCCAAACGATCTGCCGATCGCAGGCGAGCCGGTTGACGTCTATGCGATGGCAGTTGCCTATCATGACTGGCTTCTCGAAACGAACGTCCCCAAGCTGTTCTTCTGGGCTGATCCCGGTGCGCTGATCCCGGTCGAGCGGGCTGCCTACTATCGATCGCGGTTGAAGGCTTGCCGTTCCGTCGCGCTGGGCAAGGGCATTCATTACGTTCAAGAGGACCATCCCGATTTGATCGGGCAAGAGGTCGCGGATTGGCTGCGCGAACTCTCTGCGACCGCGAGAAAGGCCGGACATCGACCGAGGTCGACGTCCGGCCTGAGCGACCTGTCGACATGGTCTGTCATCTAGAACCAGACGACAGCTCTTGGTTCATCGCTCGACTTCTGCGACGGGCCGACTGATCGTCCTGATCGAGCTCAACCATGCCAATATCTCTTGTCGCATTGACCCTTGGCGCCTTTGCCATCGGCACCAGCGAGTTTCTCATCGTCGGTTTGTTGCCTGAGGTCGCCAGAGACTTGCAGGTGAGCATCTCAAGCGCCGGCTTGCTGGTCACCTTCTACGCCCTTGGCGTCGTGGTCGGAGCGCCGATCCTGGCAATCGCGGCGGCCCGCGTGTCGCAGAGGACGGCGCTTTGCGGCCTGATGGTCGCCTATGCAGCCGGAAACCTGATTTGCGCGGTTGCTCCCAACTATGCCGTGCTGATGGTCGCTCGCCTGATGACGGCGATGTGTCACGGCGCGTTCTTCGGCATCGGGTCGATCGTGGCGGCCGATCTGGTGCCGTCTGCCAAGCGCGGCCAGGCCATCGCGACCATGTTCAGCGGCCTGACCTTGGCCAACATTCTCGGCGTGCCTGCCGGCACTCTGTTGGGGCAGCATGTGGGATGGCGAGCATCGTTCTGCTGCGTGGCCGTCATCGCACTTTCAGCGGCGGCCGTCATCGTTTGGGTGCTGCCGCTGGTTTCGCGAACGTCATCGCCCCGGTGGCTTCATGAGTTCGGGGTGCTGCGCAAGCCGCAGGTCGTTCTTGCCATGCTGATGAGCGTCCTGCTTTCGGCCAGCCTGTTCAGCGTCTTCACCTACATCACGCCGATGCTCGAAGACGTGACGCATTTTCGGCCCGGCGGCGTCACCTGGCTTCTTCTGCTCTTCGGTCTGGGTACAGCCATAGGCAATCTCATCGGAGGTCGGCTGGGCGACTGGCGGTTGATGCCGAGCATCGCTGGTGCACAGGTCGGGTTGATCATGATTCTGGCTGTCCTCACGCTGACACTGCCGTCGAAGGTGGCCACGGCCGTCAGCCTGCTGGTGTGGGGCATGTTGACCTATGCCATGGCCGCTCCCTTGCAGATGCGCGTCGTGGATACGGCGCCCGACGCGCCGAACCTGGTGGCCACCTTGAACCAGGGAGCGTTCAACCTGGGTAATGCAGGCGGTGCGTGGCTCGGCGGGGCCGCGCTGAGCGCCGGCATGACTTATCAATCACTGCCAAGCCTCGGGGCGGTCTTGAGCGCCGTCGGTCTGGCGGTGACAGGGCTGTCTCTGGCGTTCGACCGGTACGCTGCCAGAACCACTACAGATACGCTGACACCTCGAAGAAGACGATTTCAATACAAGAAAATGTAGGCAGGACAGAAGCCAAAAGGCATCGCGTACTTCCGTGGAGGCTTGGATTGAACACCTGGGGCGGGATGCGCTCGCGGTCAGGGTGATGAGTCGGCCGGCAGCGTCGCCGCCAGCACCCGGGCGGCATCGCCGTCGATCACCAGGCCCTGCACGGTGCCGGTGCGCAGCAGCGCCCGCACCGCCTCCACCTTCTGCAGGCCGCCCGACAGCAGCACCACGTCGCGGCCGTGCAGCTGCTCGAACTCCAGCGCCAGGGTGCGGTGCGCCAGTTCGTGCTCGACCTGTGTGCCGCCCCGGTCGAACAGCCGGCCGAGCGAGTCCGCCACCGCGCCCTGCGCCCGCACGCTGCCGAGCTCGTCGGCGGACAGCATCGCCTGGGTGCGCAGGAACGAGGTTTCCAGCAGCTCGCCGACGCTGATCAGGAACAGGTCGGCCGAGCGCGCCAGCGCCAGCGCCTCCGCGACGCTGCGCTGCGACATCAGCACCGTGCGGTCGGCGACGGAATCGGCGATGAACGGCACCGGCAGGAAGTGGCCCTCGCCGCCGGTCCGCGCCGCCAGCGCCTGCACCACCTCGAACGGGTTGGACGCGGAGTTGCGCGTCAGCGAGCCCATCAGCGACACGAAGCGGGCGCGGGCGTTCTGCGCCCCCGACAGGTGCACCGTCATCTGCTCCAGGGTGCGGCCCCAGCTGACGCCCACGGTGATCGCGCCGCCCGACTCCAGCTTGCCGCGCAGGAAGCTGGCGGCAGCACTTCCGACCGCACGTCGGGCGATCATTTCCTGTGCCGCCGCCAGCCTCGGCTCGGCCGGCCCCGGATCGAAGCCCATCGCCGGCGTGACCAGGCAGAAGTCGAGTCCGTGGGCGCGCGAGATCGCCCCTTCCAGGTCGAGGTCGCGTACCGAGTCGTGGTTGATGGTGACGCTGACCAGGCCGCGGTCGCGCGCCTCGCCGAGCAGCCGGACCACCCGGGTGCGGTGCACGCCCAGACGCCGTGCAACCTCCTCCTGCGTCATCCCGCCGACGTGGTACAGCCACGCCGCCCGCGCCAGGATCGCGGCGTCGGGCTCGTGCGCCAGATTCAGGGTCAACATTGTCGTCCTGCCTCAACATAGCGGTTGACACGTGTCGCGAGACACGGCGATTGTCCACTCCGGAGCAAATGTCGTCCCGCGCATCAGATGTGCAGCATCGGATGCAAACGAGGACGCGTGGCGAGGGAGCGGTCCGGGCGATGGCCTTTGTGGTCGGCATCGACGGCGGGACGGAAAGCCTGCGGGCGACGCTGTTCGATCTCGGCGGACGCCGGATCGCCTCGGCGTCGTCCGCCTATCCGACCCGCTTCGCGCCGGGCGCCCGGGCCGAGCAGGATCCCGAGGACTGGTGGACGGCACTCGGCCGCGCGGTCCGGCAGGTGGTGTCGGAAAGTGGTGTCGCCGCCCACGAGGTGGCGGCGCTGTGTGCCACCACCACCTGCTGCAGCGTCGTGGCGCTGGATGCTGCGGCGCGGCCGCTGCGCCCGGCCATCATCTGGATGGACGTGCGGGCCGGGCAGGAGGCCGACGCGGTGCTGGCCACCGGCGACCCGGCGCTGGCGGTCAACGGCGACGGGCACGGCCCGGTCTCGGCCGAATGGATGATCCCCAAGGCGCTGTGGCTCCATCGGCACGAGCCGGACACCTTCCGCGCCGCGCACACGATCTGCGAGTACCAGGACTTCCTCACCTGGCGGCTGACCGGGCGGCGCGCCGCCAGCCTCAACAACGCGTCCATCCGCTGGCACTACCGCAGCGATGCCGGCGGCTGGCCGGACAGCCTGCTCGCGTCCCTCGACCTGTCTGAGCTGCGGGCGAAATGGCCGGCGGAGGTACTGGCGCCCGGCGCGGTGATCGGGCCGCTCGCCGCGCGCGCCGCCGACCATCTCGGCCTGCCGGAAACGGTGCTGGTGGTGCAGGGCGGTGCCGACGCGCTGATCGGCATGATCGGGCTCGCGGTGGCGAGGCCCGGCCAGCTGGCGCTGATCACCGGCTCGTCGCACCTGCAGTTCGCGGTGGGCGAAACGTCGGCGCACGTGCCGGGGCTGTGGGGCACCTACCGCGACGCGGTGTATCCCGGGCGCACCATCCTGGAAGGCGGCCAGACCTCCACCGGCTCGGTCGTCGCCTGGCTGCGCCGGCTGGGCGGCGACGCGCTCGACCTGGACACGCTGAACGCCGAGGCGGCGCGGCTGGAGCCGGGCGCCGACGGGCTGCTGGTGCTGGACCATTTCCAGGGCAACCGCACCCCCTACACCGACCCGCTGTCGCGCGGCGCCATCACCGGCCTGTCGCTGCACCACACCGCCGCCCACCTGTTCCGCGCCGTGCTGGAAGGCATCGGCTTCGGCACCCGGGCCATCGTCGAGCGCATGGCCGAAGCCGGATCAGGTGCCGCCGAGATCACCGCAGGCGGCGGCGCCACCCGTTCGCCGCTCTGGCTGCAGATCCATGCCGACACCGTCGGCCTGCCGGTGGTGGTGCCGGAGGTGGCGGAAGCGCCCTCGCTGGGGGCCGCGGTGCTGGCGGCGCACGGCGCCGGGCACTTCCCCACCATCGACGACGGCATCGCCGCCATGGTCCGGCCCGGCCGCCGGATCGAGCCGATCGCCGCCAACGTTCGTCGCTACGACGAGATCTACCACCGCTACGCGGCGCTCTACCCCGCCATGCGATCGCTCCGGGAGGCCGCCGCACCTTGACCCCACCTGACACCACGCCCAGCCCCGCCCTGGCCAACACCCGGCTGCCCGAGTTCTACCGGACCATGCGCCGCATACGCACCTTCGAGGAGCGCGTGGCGGAACTGTATGCGCGCGGGCTCTCGGCCGGCTCCATGCTGCACCTGTCGATCGGCGAGGAAGGGGCGGCGGCCGGGGTCGCGGCGGCGATGCGTCCGGAGGACAGCTTCACCACCCACCATCGCGGCCACGGCATCTTCCTGGCGCGCGGCGCGGACCCGTCGCGGATGATGGCCGAGATCGGCGGCAAGGAGGACGGCTACTGCCGCGGCAAGGGCGGCTCCATGCACATCGCCGACATGGCGCTGGGCCATCTCGGCGCCAACGCCATCGTCGGCGGCGGCATCCCGCACGTCGTGGGCGCCGGCCTGAGCTACAAGCGGCTGGGCACGGACGCGATCTCGGTCGCCTTCTTCGGCGACGGCGCGATGCAGCAGGGCCTGCTCTACGAGAGCATGAACATGGCGGCGCTGTGGGACCTGCCGGTGCTGTTCGTGTGCATCAACAACCAGTACGGCATGGGCACCCGGATCGACCGCGCCACCCGCTCGATCGAGTTCGACCGGCGCGCCGAAGCGTTCGGCCTGGCCGCCGCGATGGTCGACGGCGAGGACGTGGAGGCGGTGCACCGCACCGCCCAGGCGCTGGCCGACGGCGCGCGCGGCGGCAAGCCTGGCTTCATGGCGATCTCGTGCTTCCGCTTCTTCGGACACGGGCGGATGGACAAGAGCCCGTACCGCACCGCCGACGAGGAGGCGATCGGTCGCAAGCGCGATCCGGTCGCCCGCGCCCGTGACGCGCTCCTGTCGCAGGGGCTGAACGACGCTGCGGCTCTCGACGCGCTCGACGCCGAGATCGCGCGCGAGATGGACGCGACCATCGACCATACCGCCGCCGCCGCGGCGCCGGCCGCGGCCAGCATGTTCCGCGACGTGTTCGGGCCGGGCGAGCCCGAGCCGGAGCCGCTGCAGACCCGCCTCGACCGCATCCTCGCCGACGCGTGACCGGAGCCCCGCCCTGATGGCCGAGACCGAGATCACCTATCGCGACGCGCTGCGCCAGGCGCTGCAGGACGCCATGCGCGCGGACGGCACCGTGGTGGTGATCGGCGAGGAGGTCGGCGCCTATGGCGGCGCCTACGGCGTCACCCGCGACCTGATCACGGAGTTCGGCGCCGGCCGCCTGATCGACACGCCGATCAGCGAGCCCGCGATCGTCGGCGTCGCCGTGGGGGCGGCGATGACCGGGCTGCGTCCGGTGGCCGAGCTGATGTATGTCGACTTCCTCGGCCTGGTGATGGACCAGCTCGCCAACCAGGCGGCCAAGATCCGCTACATGTTCGGTGGCCAGATCGGCGTGCCGATGGTGCTGCGCACGCAGGGCGGCACCGGGCGCTCGGCCGGCGCACAGCACAGCCAAAGCCTCGAAGGCTGGATCATGCACACGCCGGGCCTGCGCCTCGCCATGCCGGCGACCGCAGCGGACGCGTACCACCTGCTGCGCCACAGCCTGACGCTGCCGGACCCGGTCGTGTTCATCGAGCACAAGTCGCTCTACACGCGAAAGGAGCGGGTCGATCTCGACGCCGAGCCCGCGCCCTGGGGACAGGCCGTGGTGCGGCGGGCCGGGGACGACCTGACGCTCGTCACCTATTCCCGCATGGTGCACGTGGCGCTTGCCGCCGCCGAGCAGCTGGCGAAGCAGGACATCTCGGTCGAGCTGATCGACCTGCGCACGCTGAACCCGCTCGACATGGCGACCGTGATCGCCTCCGCCTCGCGCACCGGCCGTGCGATGGTGGTGAGCGAGGGGCCGCTCACCGGCGGCGTGGCGTCGGAGCTGGCAGCCCGCATCGGCGAGGAATGCTTCGACTATCTGCAGACGCCGGTGATCCGGCTCGCCGGCGAGGACATCCCGATCCCGGTCTCGCCGGACCTCGAATCGGCCAGCATCCCGACCGCCGCGCTGATCGTCGCCACCGTGCGCCGGATGCTGCGCCGGTGATCGCCGAACTCACCCTGCCGCGCCTCGGCGAGACCATGGAGACCGGCCGTGTCGCCGCCTGGCTGAAGCAGCCGGGCGATCCCTTCAAGCGCGGCGAGACCCTGGTCGAGATCGAGAGCGACAAGACCGTGGTGGAGATGCCGGCTCTGGCCGACGGCGTGCTGCACGAGATCGTGGTCGAGGCCGGACAGGACGCCGACGTCGGCGCGGTGCTGTGCCGCTACGAGGACGGCAGGAACGAGGCGCCCGACTCCGCAGCCGCCCAGGCGCCGGTTCCGGACGCCGTGCCGCAGACGGTCGCGCCGCAGACGGCCGCGCCGGAACCGGCTCCGAGTGAGCCTTCCGTTCCGTCGCCGGCAGCCGGCAAGGCGGTCGGGCCGCGCGCGACGCCGCTGGCCCGCACCCTCGCGCGGCAGAACGACGTCGCGCTGGCCGAGGTGCCCGGCACCGGCCCGCGCGGGCGCATCGAGGCGGACGACGTGCGCGGGCGGCTGCAGGCCCGTTCCGACGCGCCGGCGGCACTCGTCGCCGATGCCGCGGTCCCGGCCGGCCATGTCGAGCGGCGGGACTGGAACCCGACGCACGCGACCGGTCCGCGGATCGTGCTGCTGCACGGGCTGGCGGCGGACGTGCAGAGCTGGGCGGTGCTCGCGTCGTCGCTGATGCGCGCCGGACGGCCGGTGACCGCGATCGACCTGCCGGGCCACGGCGGCACCGGGATCGAGGCCGACGACGTGGATGGCGCGGCCGCGGCCGTCGTCGCCTTTCTCGACCAGCTCGGCGACGAACCGGTCGAACTGGTCGGCCATTCCCTCGGCGGCGCGGTGGCGGCCCGCGCCGCACGCCTCAGGCCGCAGCGCCTGCGCCGGCTGACCCTGCTGGCCCCGGCCGGACTGGACCGCCCGATCGACACGGACTTCATCCGCGGCATCGTCCGCGTCCGTTCCCCGGGCGCGCTGTCGCACCTGCTGCGCCGCCTGGTGGTGCGTCCGGCGCCGATGACGCTCCAGCAGCTCGCCACGCTCGCCGCAGAACTCGGCCGCGGCCGGCTGACCCGGCTCGCCGACAGCCTGGTCGATGATGGCGGACAGCAGGTCGACATCACCGGCGACCTGCGTGCGCTCGCCATGCCGGTGCGCGTGGTGTGGGGCCTGCAGGACCGGATCATTCCCTGGACGCAGGCCAGGGAGGCCGGCAGCCGCTGCGCCATCCACCTGATCCCGGACGCCGGCCATGTGCCGCACTGGGACCAGCCCGCGGAGGTGGCCGCCCTGTTCGACTGACGTGCCTTGACGATCCAACGCGACAAAAAACGGAGGAAACGGGAGTCATGAACAACCCATCGATCATCCAGCCCACGCGACGCAGCCTGCTGCGCACGATGGGCGGCGCCGCGGCACTCGCCGGCACGGCGCAGCTGGCGCAGCTGGCGCAGTTCGCGCTCGGCAGCGAGCCGGCACGGGCGCAATCGAACACCAAGCCGGTCAAGCTCGCGGTGGTGGCGCAGCAGCTGTCGGCGCAGTCCGACCAGCGCTCCTGGACCGGGTTCCAGAAATGGCTGAGCACCACGGGGCTCGACAAGAGCTGGCAGGTGAACATGACCGACGCCAAGGGCGATCCGGGCGCGCTGGTCAGCCAGATCGAGAACGCGATCACCGCCAAGTCCGACGCGATCCTGGTGATGTATGGCACGCTGACCGCAGCGCACAGCGCGCTGGCCGACCTCACCACCTCCAAGATCCCGTTCTTCAGCCTGGACAGCGGCTGGCAGTCGCCGGCGATCGCCGACATCACCAGCAACAACTATGTCATGGGCGGCCAGTACACCCAGTACATGGTCGACAGGCTGCTCGGCGAGGGCAAGCAGAAGGCCAACATCTGCGCCGTCATCGCCAACTTCCACCATGGCACGCGCAAGCGCGGCAAGGTGATGCGCACGGTGCTGACCGAGAACGAGTGGATCAGCCTCGAGGCCGAGCGGGTGATCCAGTATGCCGGCTTCTACGAGGCGACGCAGAACGTGGTGAACGATTGGCTCGCCCGCTACGGCAGCGACCTCGACGCGATCTGGTGTCCGTGGGACGAGCCCGGCATGGCGGCGGCCGAGGTGATCAAGTCGCGCAACCTTCAGGACAAGATCTTCGTGGTGTCCGCCGACGGCGCCGCCACCGCGCTGGAGCGCATGCGCGACCCGGCCTACCCGCTCAAGGCGACCACCGCGCAGGCGTTCGAGGTGTGGGGCGCCTATACCGGCTGGCTGATCAACGAGATCGTCGGCAAGGGCCGCAACGCCAAGGAGGTGGTGCCGGTACCGACGGTGGAATTCCCGGCGCCTCTGCTGGTCAGCGGGATCAACGTCCCGGCCGCCGGCGCGCCCACCTACGATGCCACCGACCTCTACTACGTGTACCGCGACCGGGCGCTCGCCGGCATGAAGACCTGACCCGCATGGCAGCCAGCTCCCGCGTGGCGACCGACGACGTGGCCGCCGGACAGGCGGTCGCGCCGGCGGCCGAGCGGGTGCTGCGGGCGCGCGGCATCGGCAAGAGCTTCGCCGGCACCACGGCGCTGGCCGACGTCGACCTCGACCTGCATGCCGGCGAGATGCTGGCGCTGGTCGGCGCCAACGGGGCCGGCAAGTCGACGCTGGTGAAGATCATCTGCGGCGCCTTCGGCGCGGATGCCGGCACGCTGGAGGTGGGCGGCCGCTCGATCCGGCCGAAGCGCGTGGCCGACGCGGTGGCGGCCGGCATCGCGGTGGCGCACCAGCACGTCACCATCATCCGCCAGCTCACCGGTGCCGAGAACGTCATGCTCGGCCGCGAGCCCCTGCGCGGCGGGCTGATCCACGACCGCACCCTGGTCGGCGAGGCCGAAGCGCTGGCGCGGCGCTTCGGCGTGCGCATCGACCTCGGCTGCGAGTGCGACCGGCTCAGCCTCGGTGAGCTCAAGATCCTCGACATCCTCAAGGCGCTGGCGACCAGCCCGCGCATCCTGATCCTGGACGAGCCGACCGCCTCGCTGACGGTGGCCGAAACCCAGCTGCTGTTCGGCTTCCTCGCCGACCTCAAGCGGCACGGCCTCGGCATCCTGTTCATTTCGCACCACATGAACGAGGTGTTCGCCCATTGCGACCGCATCGCGGTGCTCAAGGACGGCGCCAAGGTGCATGACGGTCCGGTTGCCGGCATCACCCTGCCGGAGGTTGTCCGGCTGATGGTCGGCCGCGCGATCGAGGGCACCGACTGGACCAGCCACGCGGTGGCCGATGCCGACGACGCGGGCATCGTGTCGCTCGGGGGCCTGCGCGTCGGCCGGCTCGAGGTGCCGGCGCTGACGGTGCGTCGCGGCGAGGTGGTGGGGATCGCCGGCGTGCTCGGCGCCGGGCAGACCGGGCTGCTGGAGTGCCTCGCCGGCGCCACGCCCGGCACCGCGACGCAGGTTCGGCTCGGGCCGCTGCGGCGCCTGCCGCGCAGCGTGGCGGAAGCGATCGACCGGAACATCTACCTCGTCGCCGACGACCGCCTGCGCAAGGCGGTGTTCCGCGGCCTGTCGGTAGGGGAGAACGTGCTGGCGGGCTCGCTCGCTCAGGTCAGCCGGAACGGCTTCGTCCGGACGGGCATGGCGGCGGGTGTGGTCCGCGACGTGGTCGCCCGGTTGCGCGTGAAGTGCAGCGGCGTGAACCAGGACGTCATGCAGCTGTCCGGCGGCAACCAGCAGAAGGTGGTGTTCGGCCGCTGGCTCGCCCGGATCGGCCGCAACGCCGGCCAGGGCAGCCCGCCCGTGCTGCTGCTCGACAACCCGACCGAGGGCGTCGACGTCGGCGCCAAGGCCGAGATCTACGGGCTGATCCGCGACCTGGCGCAGCAGGGGGCGGCGGTGCTGATCGCATCGGCCGAGTTCTCCGAGCTGATCGCCCTGTGCGACCGCGTCTACTGCATCAGCGAGGACCGCATCGCCGCCTGCGTGCCGCGTGCGGAACTGTCCGAGGACCGGCTCCTGATGGAGGTGAACTGAGCATGTCCGCAACCCTGGCCACGCGCCCCGCGCGCCGCGTCGACATCGGCCAGCTCGGCGCCCGCTGGGGCACCGTCGGCGCCGCCATCCTGATCTTCGCGGTGTTCGCGCTGAGCAGCGGCCGCTTCGTGTCGCCATCCAACATCAGCAACATCCTGGTGCAGATCTCCGTGCTGACGGTGATCTCGTCCGGCCTCACCGTCGCGGTCGCCAGCGGCGAGTTTGACCTGTCGGTGGGCCAGGTGGCGGGGCTGTCCGGCGTGCTGGTGGCCGGCCTGATGAGCTGGTCCGGGCTGTCGATTCCGCTCGCGATCATCCTGTCGGTGCTGGCCGGCACCGTGCTCGGCATCGTCAACGGCGTGCTGGTGACCCGGCTGCGCATCCCCTCGCTGATCGCCACCCTGGCGATGGGGCCGATCGCGCTCGGGCTGAACTACGCCTATGACGGCGGCGACTCGATCTACACCAGCTTCCCGCCATTGTTCTATTCCATCGCCACCGGGCACGTGCTGGGCGTCGTGCCGGTGCCGATCGTGATCGCGCTGGTGGTGGTGGCCGCGTTCTACGTGCTGGTGAACCGCACCCGCCTCGGCCGCGCCCTGGTCGCCACCGGCTCCAACCTGCAGGCGGCACGGCTGTCCGGCATCGGCGTCAACCGCTGCCGGCTGATCGCGCTCACCTTGTCGGCGTTCGGCGCCGCGATGGGCGGCGTGATGCTGACCGCCAGGCTCGGCACCGGGCAGCCCGGTGCGGGCGAGAGCTACCTGATGGACAGCCTGACCGCGGTGTTCCTCGGCATGACCGCGTTCAAGCCCGGACGCGCGACGGTGCAGGGCACGCTGGTCGGCGTGATCATCATCGGCATGCTCGACAACGGCCTCAACCTGCTGGGCGCGCCGTTCTACATGCAGAACGAGGTGCGTGGCGTGGTGATGATCGCGGCCGTCAGCCTGGCGGTGCTGCGCGGCGAGATCCGCTTCTTCTGACCGGGAGGACAACCATGAGTGATGCAGGAACGACGCGTACCGCCCTCGTCACCGGCGCCAGTCGCGGCATCGGCCGTGCTATCGCCCTCGGGCTGGCGCGCGACGGCTTCGACGTGGTGCTGAACGACATCGAGCGCCAGCACGACCAGCTGGAAACGGTGGCGTCCGAGATCGCAACGATCGGCCGGCGCGCCGTCGTGGTGTTCGCCGACGTCAGCGACGCCGGAGCGGTCCGCGCGATGGTGGAGCAGGCGATCGACGCCACCGGCCGCGTCGACGCGGTGGTCAACAACGCCGGCATCCTGATCCCGGGTACGGTCGAGGCGCTGCCCGAGCAGCATTGGGATGCGGTGATGGACGTCAACGCCAAGGGCACCTTCCTGGTGGTCCAGGCGCTGCTGCCGCACATGCGCGGGCGCGGCCACGGCCGCATCGTCAACATCGCCTCCATCGGCGGCAAGCACGGCGCGCCTGAGCAGGCGCACTATTCCGCCAGCAAGGCCGCGGTGATGGGCTTCACCCGCGTGCTGGCGCAGGAGGTGGGCAGCCAAGGCATCACCGCCAACTGCATCTGCCCCGGCATCATCGTCACCGACATGGGCCGCACCAACCTGGAAGACCCGGCTGTGGCGGAGCGCTGGATCGGCAACACCGCGCTGCGTCGCCTGGGCCAGCCGGAGGACGTGGTGGGGCCGGTGTGCTTCCTCGCCTCCGACGCGTCCGCCTTTGTCACCGGCCAGACCCTCAACGTCGACGGCGGCATCGTGCTGAGCTGATCCGGCCGCGGCCGCCACCATCGGAAGGGACGCTGCGATGTACATGGAAAAGCTGCGCCTCGACGGCCGCATCGCCGTCGTCACCGGCGGCGGCGGCACCGGCGGCATCGGCCTTGCCTGCGCGGTGGCTCTGGGTGAGGCCGGAGCCCAGGTGGTGGTGACGGATCTCGACCCGCTCGGCGCCGAGACCGGAGCCCGGGAGGTGCAGGCGGCCGGCGGCAGCGCGGAGGGCATGCCGATCGACGTCACGCAGACCGCGACGGTGGACGATGCGGTGTCCGCGATCATGGCCCGGCACGGCCGGATCGACATCCTGGTCTGCAATGCCGGCATCGTCGTGTCCGAGATCAAGGCAGAGGACCTGGACGACGCCACTTGGCTGCGACAGATCGACGTCAACCTCAACGGCGTGTTCCGCTGCTGCCGCGCGTTCGGCCGCGTGATGCTGGAGCAGGGCTCGGGCACGATCGTCAACATTGGCTCCATGGCCGGCGGGGTCGTGGTCAGGCCGCAGGAGCAGGCGGCCTACAACGCCTCCAAGGCCGGCGTGCACCACCTGACGAAGTCGCTGGCGGCGGAATGGGGCGGGCGCGGCGTGCGTGTCAACGCGGTGGCGCCGACCTACATCGAGACGCCGCTGACCCGCTTCGGCATGAACAACCCACACCTCTACGACCGGTGGCTGGACAGCACGCCGATGCGCCGCGTCGGCCAGCCGGACGAGATCGCGTCCGTCGTGCACTTCCTCGCCTCCGACGCAGCCAGCCTGATGACCGGCAGCATCGTGTACGCCGATGGCGGCTACACCGCGTGGTAGCGGCATCCAGCACCGCGTCCGTGCCCCTGTCCGGAGTTTAACCGGACGGACGGGCATCCTGCCGCTGGCAAACGCCTTGTTGACACGCATCCAGATCAGGAGGTCGACATGGAAGCGGTCATGCAGGTCATCGCGCTGCCCAACGGACATTATGCGGTCCGCACCCTGGGCGGGAGCATGCTGAGCACCACGTCCGGCGAGTTCGCGACGCAGGCCGAAGCGGAGGAGGCCATGATGCGCCGGACGCTGTTCCCGCGGGCCGGCTCCGGGATCATGCGGCCGGGCGACGGATCCGGCGTCGCCTGAGCCGCCGCGTTCCACCCGGTTCCAGGTTCGTGGAACCGGGAGGACGTTTGTTCGGCTCAGTAGCGATACAGCTCGTGCTTGAACGGGCCGCTCTGGGTCTCCAGGCCGATATAGGCGGCCTGCTTCTCCGACAGCCGGGTCAGCTCGGCGCCGACCTTGGCCAAATGTAGCGCCGCCACCTTCTCGTCGAGCGACTTGGGCAGGGTGTACACCTTGCGCTCGTACTTGCCTTCCGGCGCGGTCCACAGCTCGATCTGCGCCAGGGTCTGGTTGGTGAACGACGCCGACATCACGAAGGACGGGTGGCCGGTGGCGTTGCCGAGGTTCACCAGCCTGCCTTCCGAAAGCAGGATTAGGCGCTTGCCGTCGGGGAACACTACCTCGTCGACCTGCGGCTTGACGTTGTCCCAGACGTAGTTGCGCAGCGCCTCGATCTGGATCTCAGAATCGAAGTGCCCGATGTTGCAGACGATGGCGCGGTGCTTCATCGCCCGCATGTGCTCGATGGTGATGACGTCGATGTTGCCGGTCGCGGTGACGAAGATGTCGCCGCGCGGGGCGGCCTTGTCCATCGTCACCACCTCGTAGCCTTCCATCGCCGCCTGCAGCGCACAGATCGGGTCGGCCTCCGTCACCAGCACGCGGCAGCCGGCATTCTTCAGCGACGCCGCCGAGCCCTTGCCGACGTCGCCATAGCCCGCCACCACCGCGACCTTGCCGGCCATCATGGTATCGGTGCCGCGCCGGATCGCGTCCACCAGGCTTTCGCGGCAGCCATACAGGTTGTCGAACTTCGACTTGGTCACGCTGTCGTTGACGTTGATCGCCGGCACCTTGAGCGTGCCCTTCTTGGCCATCTCCCACAGCCGGTGCACGCCGGTGGTGGTTTCCTCCGAGATGCCGCGCACGTCCTCCAGCAGGTCGGCGTGCTTGTCGTGCATCAGCACGGTGAGGTCGCCGCCGTCGTCGAGGATCATGTTCGGCGTCCAGGGTTCACCGTTCTCCTGGGCAGGCCCGCGCACCGTCTGCTCGATGCACCACCAGAACTCCTCCTCGTTCAGCCCCTTCCAGGCGAACACCGGCACCCCGGCGGCGGCCACCGCCGCGGCGGCGTGGTCCTGGGTCGAGAAGATGTTGCACGACGACCAGCGCACGGTGGCGCCGAGTGCGGTCAGGGTCTGGATCAGCACCGCGGTCTGGATCGTCATGTGCAGGCAGCCGGCGATGCGCGCGCCCTTCAGCGGCTGGCTCGCGCCGAACTCCTCGCGCAAAGCCATCAGGCCCGGCATCTCGCCTTCGGCAATCGAGATCTCCTTCGCTCCCCATTCGGCGAGGCTGATGTCCTTGACCTTGTAGTCCTGGCTCATGATCGATCCTTGGGATGTCGCGGGGGCAGTTGGCGTGGGGATATATCCCGCGCCGGTGCAAAGCGGAACCACGGGCGCCAGGGCTGGCGGCATCGTGCATCCCGGCCGCCCGATCCGCGTCTTGATCAGGGGGCGGATCGACCGCCCGTCTTCGGAGAAGCGACATGACCACCATGACCCGTCCCACCGCCGGCCGCACCGCCAACGCGCTCGGCTGGCTCAGCATCGGGTTGGGTGCGGCCGAGCTGGCCGGGGCAGGGCGGCTGCTCGGGCTGATGGGCGGCCGGCGCACCGGCGTCGCCCGGTTCTATGGCCTGCGCGAGGTTGCGACCGGGATCGGCCTGCTGGCCGCGTCCGATCCCACGCCCTGGGTCTGGGGACGCGTCGGCGGCGACGCGCTTGATCTCGCCAGCCTGGTCGGCGGCTATGGGCGCGGCAGGCCGGGCAGGGGCAGCCGTACCCTGGCGCTGCTGACGGTGGTGCTGCTCGGCGCCCTCGACGTGGCCAGCGCCCGCAGCATGCGGCCGCGCCGCTGAGAAGCCGGCGGCGGCACCTGCGCCGCCGCCGCTCCATGACTCTATGACAGCAGCGTCGCGTCCAGGCTGATCTCGGCGTTCAGCAGCTTGGAGATCGGGCAACCGGCTTTCGCCTTCCCGGTCAGCTCCTGGAACTGCGCCTGGTCGATCTCCGGGATCGTCGCCGACAGGGTCAGGTGCGACTTCGTCACCGCGAAGCCGTCGCCCACCTTGTCCAGCGTGACCACCGCCTTGCTGTCCATGTGGGTGGCGGTGAACCCGGCCTCGCCCAGGATCATCGACAGCGCCATGGCGAAGCAGGACGCGTGTGCCGCCGCGACCAGCTCTTCCGGGTTGGTGCCCTTCTTGCCCTCGAACCGTGTGTTGAAGCCGTAGGGCTGGGCGCTGAGCACGCCGCTCTCGGTGCTGATCTGGCCCTTGCCGTCCTTCAGGCCGCCTTCCCAGACGGCGGATGCGTACTTGTCCATGCGCGTGTGCTCCTTGCCTGCGTTGTCGTGACCCAACGTTCGGCCGGCAGGGTTGTTCATTTCGGTCCCGGGCTCTGCCACCATGACAACCGGGGCAGGGAGCGGCGATGACAGGCAGCACGTGGACCGCGGTCATGGAGGGCACCGGCGCCGAAGCGGTGTCGTCGCCGGTGCCCGCGGCGCAGAAGACCATGCGGCTCGACCGCGTGTTCTGGAGCCACTTCTCGCCCAATCTCGGGCCCGGCGGCTGGGTGACCGGTGTGCTGCTGGTGCATCTCGGGCTGGATGCGCGCTTCGGCCTGGCAGCGATCGTGATCGGCAACCTGCTGGGGGCGGTGCCGGTGGCGCTGGCGGCGGCGATCGGTCCGCGGACCGGGCTGCCGCAGATGGAGGCCTCGCGACGGGCGCTCGGGCGCGTCGGCCTGCGCCTGCCCGCGTTCCTGAACTGGATCTACTGCATCGGCTGGGACGCGGTGAACAACGTGCCGGCGGCCGCGGCGCTGATCGCGCTGCTGGCCCTGGCCGGGCCCAGGGTGCCGTTCTTCCTGGCGCTGGGCGTGCTGGCGCTGGTGCAGATGGCAGCCGGCATCTACGGGCACCACGTGGTGCAGGCGCTGCAGAAATACCTGGGCGGGCTGCTGCTCGTGGCGCTGGGCGCGATCGGCATGCTGGTGCTGTCCCGTTCCGGCGGCGTTCCGACGGCGCCGCATCCGCCTTCGGTTGCCACCTTTGCGCTGGCGACTGCAATCCTGGCCAGCTTCAACCTGTCCTGGGCGTCCTACTCGTCGGACTACACCCGCTATCTCCCGGCCGACAGCCCGCCGGGGCGGGTGGCGTGGCTGGCGCTGGCGGGGCTGCTCGGCTCCGCGGTGCCGTTCCAGCTGCTCGGGCTGCTGACCGCCGGCGGGATCGGCGAGGCCTCGCCCGTCGCGGTGATCGCGAGCCTGCAGCACGGCGCCGGTCCGCTCGGCCCGGTGGTGCTGGCGGCGATCGCGCTGTCCTCGATCACCGGCAACTCGGTCAACGACAACACCGCCAGCTACAGCCTGATCTCGGCCGGGATCCGGGTGCCGCGCGTCCTCGCCGCGATCGTGACCGCGAGCCTGGGCTACCTCCTCGCCGTGGCCGGCGCCGGGCGCTACGCCGACCTCTACACCGGCTACCTCCTGGTGACGCTGTACTGGATCGCCCCCTGGATCGGCATCGTGCTGGCGGACTGGTACCTGGTCGGTCGGCGCGACGAGGTGCGTGATCCCCCGGGATGGACCCTGGGTGCGACCATCTTCCTCCTCACCGCCGTGCTCACGATCGCCCTGTTCTCGGTCAGCGACCTGTATACCGGCCCGGTGGCGCGCCTGCTGGGTGGCGCCGACATCGGCTACTATGTCGGCTTCGCGGCCGCCGGACTGTGGTATGCAGCCGCCGCCCGCATCAGCCGGCCTGTCCTCGCCATCACCGGAACCGTGCCATGACCGCCACCCTGCCCGACCGCCTGGCCATCAACCCCAGGAGCCCGCATTTCGACGAGGCCCTGCTCGCGCGCGGCATCGGCATCCGCTTCAACGGGGTCGAGAAGACCAACGTCGAGGAGTACTGCGTCAGCGAGGGCTGGGTTCGCGTCGCCGTCGGCAAGACCATGGCCCGCGACGGCAGCCCGATGACGATGAAGCTGCAGGGCGTGGTGGAGCCCTACCTGCGTGACGAGGCCCCGGCCGACGCCCACCCGGGCAGCGACATCTAGAAGCGGGCCGCAGGCGGCGAGACCTTCACCTGGTCTCGGAGTTGCCGATCACCCCGTTCGGCAGCGTCCCGGTCAACGGCGGCAGGCCAGTGGTCGCCTGCTGCTTGCTGAGCTGACGCGGCTGGAAGCCGTCGTCGCAGCCGGACAGGGCACCAAGAAGAACCAGGACGGCAAGCGCGATCGGGGTGGTCATCGTCTTCTCCGGCGATCGGGACGCACGTCGCACCCTGCCATGGGCGGGCACAGGTCCGCACGTGACATCCCGGCGGGAAACGCGCGGGGGCTTCGGCTCGTTCACGACCCGGCGTCGACAACGGAGACACGACCATGGCATCCGACACATCCCCGGTCTGGTTCATCACCGGCTGTTCCACCGGCTTCGGCCTCGAGCTGGCGAAGCTGGTGCTGGCGCGCGGCTGGCGCGCGATCGTGACCGCACGCGATGCCGGCCGCGTTGCCGGGCTGGTCGAGGGCGTGGGCGAGCGCGGCCTCGCGCTGGGGCTCGACGTCACCGACCAGAAGGAGATCGAGGCCGGCGTGGCCGCGGCGCTGGAGCGGTTCGGCCGCATCGACGTGCTGGTGAACAACGCCGGCTACGGCTACCAGGCCTCGGCCGAGGAAGGCGTGGAACAGGAGATACGCGCCCAGTTCGACGCCAACGTGTTCGGCCTGTTCGCGCTCACCCGCGCGGTGCTGCCGACCATGCGGGCGCAGAAGGCGGGCAACATCATCAACATCACCTCGGTGGCCGGCCTAGTCGGCTTCCCCGGCTCCGGCTACTACGCCGCCAGCAAGCACGCGGTGGAAGGCTGGTCGGACGCGCTGGCGACCGAGACCGCGCCGCTCGGCATCAAGGTCACCTGCGTCGAGCCGGGTCCGTTCCGCACCGACTGGGCCGGACGCTCGCTGAAGCAGACCCCAAACCGTATCCCCGAATACGCCGAGACCGCCGGCGCCCGGCTGAAGAGCACTGCGGACATCAGCGGCAAGCAGGCCGGCGACCCGGTACGTGCGGCGGAGGCGATGATCCACATCACCGAGATTGACCAGCCGCCGCGCCACCTGGTGCTGGGCGCCTGGGGGCACGACGCGGTGTCGAAGCGGCTGAAGCAGCGCCTCGACGAGATCGAGGCCTGGCGCGAGCAGGGGCTGGCCACCGACTACCCCGCCGCCTGAACGGCGTTCACGCCGGGTGACCGACCGCGCCTTCTTCGGTCATCCGCGCGGCCTGGCGGTTCTGGCGATGGCCGAAGGCTGGGTCGGCTTCTCGCTCTACGGCATGCAGTCGCTGCTGGTGCTCTACCTGGCCGGGCAGCTGCTCCGTCCCGGGCACGTCGAGCACGTTTGGGGGTTCGCAGGCTTCCGTGCGGCACTCGGCTGGCTGATGGGCCCGGCCTTGGGCGCCGCGCTGGCCTCGGCGATCGTGGGGCTCTACTCGGCGCTGATCTGGGCCGCGCCGCTGCTGGGTGGCCTGCTGGCGGACCGGTTGCTGGGGCGCACCCGCACGGTCGTCCTGGGTGCCGTGCTGATGACGGCGGGACACTTCCTGCTGGCGTTCGACCGGAGCTTCCTCCTGGCGCTCGGCTGCCTGGTCGCCGGCCTCGGCTGTGCCGGCAATCTCAAGGCGCAGGTGGGCGGGCTCTACCGGGCGGACGATCCACGCCGTGGGGACGCGTTCCAGCTCTACAGCCTGGCGGTGAGCATCGCGGTGGTGGTGTCGCCGCTCGTCTGCGGCACGCTGGGCGAGCGCTACGCCTGGCACTGGGGCTTCGCCGCCGCCGGCGTCGGCATGCTGCTGGGCCTGCTGACCTACCTCGCCGGGCTGCGCACCCTGCCGCCGGAGCCGGTGCGCGGCGGCCACGTCGTGGCGCCGCCGCTCACCGCCGCCGACGGGCGCATGCTGGCGGTGCTGGTGCTGCTCCTGCCGGTGCTGGCGCTGGCCTCGGTCGGCAACATGGAGGTGTTCAACGGCTACCTCCTGTGGGGGGAGGCGCACTACGCGCTGGAGGTCGCCGGACATGGCATGCCGGTGAGCTGGCTGGTCTCGCTCGACGCCGGGTTCGGCATCGTCACGCTGCTGCTGTCGATGTGGTTCTGGCGCTGGTGGGGCCGGCGGCGCCGGTTGCCCGACGAGATCGTGCGCATGACGGGTGCCAGCCTGCTGCTTGCCCTGGCGCCGCTGGTGCTGGTGGCGGCGTCGCTGCACGCGGGCGGGCAGCGGATCGGGCTCGGCTGGGCCCTGGCCTTCCACCTGGTCAACGACGTCGGCTTCTCCAACCTGTATCCGATCGGACTCGCACTGTATTCGCGGCTGGCGCCGAAGGCGCTGGGTGCCACCGTGGTCAACGGCTACGTGCTGCACCTGTTCCTGGCCAGCCTCGTGGTGGGACGGCTGGCCGGGCTGCTGGGCCAGATGAGCAGCGCGCGCTTCTGGCTGCTCCATGCCGGGCTGATCGGCGTGGCGACGCTGCTGCTGGCCGGTTCGGCGGTAGCGTTCCGCAGGATGCTGGCAATGCCCGCCTCCGGGCCCGCCTGGTCCTCCCGTGACACGGGCGTCGTCGAAAGCCTTCGTTAAGCTTCCGGCTTCATAACGACCGTCCGCTTCTGCCGTCGACCCGCCTCCAGGCCGGCGAGGCAGGCTGTCATGGATGGAGAGCGTTCGGGAGGATGGAAGCCGAGGCCGTTGCAGATCACGGAAGTGAAGGGGGCTCCGCCTGGGTGCTCCCCGTGCTGCTGCTCGCGGTCACCCTGTGCTGCGCAGGCTGGCTCGATCTGGCGCCGCGGCCGGGGCAACCGGTTCTTGCCGTGTTCCCGCCCTGGTGGAGCCGCGCCGAGGCGCTGGAGGCCATGATCGTCGCCGACGGCGATCTCGTCAGTCCCGGCAGGTGGCCGGACGTGCTGATCGCCGCCTCGTCGACGGCCGGTCTCGGGAAGCGGCTGCACCGGCAGGGCGCCTGGCTTCTGCTCGATCCACGTGGCCTGGCGGGATGCGCCGCTTCATCCGGGAGTGACCTGAAATGACATCCGACACCAGAACCGCGGTCAGCCTCGGCAGCCTGCGTGGATCAGCCAGCACGGGCCTGCTTTCGCTGCTCTGGCTGCATGTACCCCTCTTCTTCGCCGTCGCGTCCGCGCTCGGCACCACCTGGGTGGTTCCGGTCGTGATGGGAGTGGCCCTGGCGGCCGTCGCCACGCTGTCGTGGTGGATGACCGGCAGCGGCCTGAGCACGCGCCTGACCGTCGGCATCGCCCTGATCGGCATGGCGTCCCTGCTCGTCTACCAGCTTTCCGGCAGGAGCTGGCAGCTGGACGCGCACATGTACTTCTTCGTGGCCCTGGCGGTGCTGGTCGTCTACTGCGACTGGCGGGTGCTGCTTCTTTCCGCCGGCGCCATCGCGATCCACCATCTCCTGCTGAATTTCATCCTTCCTGCCGCGATCTACCCGGGCGGCGCGGATCTGGGACGCGTGGTCCTGCACGCCGTGATGGTGGTGCTGGAGACCACCGTCCTGGTCTGGCTGACCTGCCAGCTGACCACCCTGATCGCGGTGTCCGGCTCCGCCCTGCAGGCTGCGGAACGTGCCCGCGTCGGCGAGGCATCGGCGCATGCGCGACAGGTGGAACAGGCGGGCCTGCAGGCGGCGGAGAAGCGCGAGGTCGCGCACGCGTTGTCGTCCAGCTTCGAGGATGCCGTCGGCGGGCTGGCGGGCCAGGCGGCCGAAGCCGCGGATGCCATACGCGACAGCTCGATGCAGCTGTCGCAGGCCGCGATCGATGCCGCCGCCGGGACCGCGCAGATCGTGTCGTCCTCGGCGGTCACGGCCAGCAGCGTGCAGCGCGTCGCCTCGGCGGCCGAGCAGCTGTCCGCTTCCGTCGACGAGATCGGCCGTCAGATCACCATGGCTGCCGGGGTGGCCGGCCGCGCGGTGCAGGAAACCGACCGGATGAACGTGACCATGCGCCGACTGACGGACACGGCCGCACGGATCGACGACGTGGTGCAGCTGATCAGCGCGGTGGCCGGCCAGACCAACCTGCTGGCGTTGAACGCGACCATCGAGGCGGCGCGTGCCGGCGAGTCGGGCAGGGGCTTCGCCGTGGTCGCAAGCGAGGTCAAGAACCTGGCAATCCGGACCTCCGGTGCGACCGGCGACATAAAGGCGCAGATCATGGCGATCCAGCAGGAAAGCGCCGACGCGGCCTCGGCGATCGATGGCATCGCCGGTATCGTGTCCGAGCTCGGCGGGATCACGTCCGCGGTTGCCGCCGCGGTCGAGCAGCAGGGAGCGGCGACGCAGGAGATCGCCCAGGCCGCCCAGGACGCGGCCGCCAGCACCGGGCAGATCTCCCTCAGCCTGACAGCCCTGGCGACGATGGCGAGCGACACCGGCGCCGCCGCGGTCGCCGGACGCAACGCCTCGACGATCCTCGCCGAGCATTGCCGGAAGATGGCGAGCGCCGTCCACACCTTTACCGGAACCCTGCGTGCGGCGTGAGCCCGTCGAAGACAGGGGGCAAGCCGCCGCCGGGTCCGCGGGCGTTCAGGCGCGCTTGCGTTTCGCCGCTGTGGCCTTCCTGGTCGATCCGGTCGCGGGCGCCTTGGCGGATCGCGGGCTCTTTGCCGCCTTCCCGGCGCTTCCCCTCGAAGGCTCCTTCGGCTCGCCCAGGCTGCGCCGCAGCGCGTCCATCAGGTCGACCACGTTGTTCCGGTCCTCCTCCGCCTCCACCGCCGGGACCTCCGCGCCCTCGACCCTGGCCTTGATCACCTCCCGCAGCCGCGCCTCGTAGCGGTCCTCCATGTCCCCGGGCTGGAACGTCGCGGTCTGCCGGTCGATCAGCTGCACCGCCAGCGCCACCATCTCCTTGTCGGGCGCGGTGTCGGGGATGTCCTCGAACAGCCGGGTGGGGGCGGTGATCTCGCGCGTGTCGTGCAGGGTGTGCAGCACGATGCCGCGGTCCATCGGCATCAGCGCCACGGCGCGCTCGCGCCTCGCGATCACCAGCCGGGACAGGGCCATGCGCCCGGTCTTCGCGATCGCCTCGCGCAGCACCACGAACACGTCGTCCGCGGCGTCCCGGGCGCTGCCGTCCGGCACCAGGTAGTAGCTGTCGTCGTAGTAGATCGGGTCGATGCTGTCGGCGCGGACGAACTTGTCGATGGTCAGCACGGTCGAGCTGTCGATCCGCACCTTGTCGAAGTCTCCGTCGCTCAGCAGGACGTAGTGGTCCTTCTTGAACTCGTAGCCGCGCTGCAGGTCCTTCCTTTGCAGCTCCTCGCCGGTCTCGGAGTCCTGCGTCGCCATCCGCACCCGGTTGCCGGTGTGCGGGTTGATGAAGTGGAAGTGCAGCTCCTCCTTCGGCTGGCGCACGCTGTAGAGCGCCACCGGGCATGACACCAGCGCCAGCCGAAGCTGCCCGCGCCAGCTCGGACGATCGGCCATGGTGTTCTATCCTTTGCGTTTGCGTGTCGAGAACAGGCCGGGCAGCTCGCGCGCGGCGTCGGCGAAGCCTGCCCACGGGTCGGCCTTGCGTCGCAGCAGGCGGCCGGGAACCGTGCGCACCGTGTAGGCGGTCGGGTCGAGCCTCGCCGTCACCTCGCGCCAGGCGAGCGGCATCGCCACCCCGGCGCCGGGCCGGGCGCGCGGCGAGAACGAGGCGACCGCGGTGGAGCCGAGGCCGTTGCGCAGCCAGTCCACCAGGATGCGGTCCCTGCGGTCGGCCTTGCGCGTGGTGGACACGTAGCGCCCGGGCGAGTCCGCCTCCATCGCCTCGGCGAAGCGGCGGCTCCAGGCGCGCACCGTGTCCCAGTCCGCTTCGGTGCGCACCGGCGCCAGCACGTGCAGGCCCTTGCCGCCGGAGGTGCGGCAGAACGCCGCGAGCCCGAGCGCCTCGAGCCGCTCCTTCACCTCCCGGGCCGCGGCCACGACCATCGGCATGGTCACCCCTTCGCCGGGATCGAGGTCGAGCACCAGCCGGTCGGCGTGCAACGGGTCGCCGAGGCCCGCTCCCCAGCTGTGCAGCTCGATCGCCGCGATCTGTGCGGCGGCCACCAAGCCGGCAGTCCCGGCCATCGCGACATAGGGCGCGCCGTCGGCTTGCGCCTCGTGCAGCGCGTCCGGCATGCCGCGACCGAGGTGCTTCTGGAAGAAGTGCTCGCCGTCGATGCCATCCGGGCAGCGCACGAGGGCGAGCGGCCGGTCGACGATCCCCCGAGCTGCGACCGGCGCGACCGCTTCCCAGTACAGCGCCAGGTCGCGCTTGGTCAGCGCCGGACCGGCATCGTCGCCGGGCCAGAGAGGGCGGTCGGCATGGCTGATCCGCTGGCCGGCGATCTCGGCCGCATCGCGCTCGGGACGCCGGGCGACCACGATCCGGCTGCCGCCGGCAGCGGGAGCCGGCCTGTCAGCCGACCCGGAACCGGTGCCTGGCCTGGCGGCACGCGTCGCCACCACGATCCCGCGTCCGGCCGCGGGAGCCTTGCGCCGGCCGCCGCGGCCGAGCTCGATCCGCGGCATCTCTGACGGCAGCACCGGGCGCACGACCTCGGCGGCGGCCTTGTCCTCGCGCAGACCGAGGAAGCGCGCATGGCGCACCATGCCGCCGCCGGTGAAGCCGCCGTGGGCGATCTCCGCCACCAGCTCGGGCCGGACCCAGATCGTGTCGCGCGGCGGCGGCTCGGTGCCGAGCAGGCTGTCCGGCGCCGCGTCGCGCAGGGCCTCCAGGCGTTCGGCCAGCAGGCGCAGGGTCCTGGCCGTGTAGCCGGTGCCGCAGCCGCCGACAAAGTGCAGCTGCCCGGTCCCGTCGTGGTAGCCCAGCTGCAGCGCGCCCAGGCCCTGCCGCGTGCCGGCAGGCGGGGTGTAGCCGAGCACCACGAACTCCTCGCGGTTCTCGCATTTCAGCTTGACCCAGTCGCTGCCCCGTCCGGGCCGGTAGGGCGCGTCCAGGCGCTTGCAGACGATGCCCTCGAGCCCGATCGCGCAGGCCTCCTTGCGCACCCGGGCCGCGTCGGAACGGAGGTGCTCGCTGGGGCGCAGCGGCCCGTCCTCCGGCACCGCCCGCATCAGCACCCCAAGCGCCCTGCTGCGGGCGGAAAGCGGCTGCGGCCGGTAGTCGATCCCGTCCAGGTGCAGCAGGTCGAACACGTAGTAGCGCAGGGCGGCGGTCCTGCCGGTGGAGAACGCGGCCTGCAGCCGGGCGAAGGAGGACAAGCCGTTGCGGTCCAGCGCCACCAGCTCGCCATCCAGCATCAGCCGTTCCGGGACCAGGGCCGCGACCGCCGCCGCCAGGGCAGGCAGGCGTTCCGTCCAGTCGAGCCCGTTGCGGGTGATGACCCGCACCGAGTCGCCGTCCTTGCGGCAGATCATGCGATAGCCGTCGAACTTCACCTCGCTGATCCAGCCCTCGCCGGAAGGCGGCGTGTGCACCAGCTGCGCCAGCTGCGGCGCCTGCGCTTCCGGCAGGGGGGCGGTGCCGAGCGCGCTACCGTCGGCGGCCCGCCTGCGTCCGAGGTGTCGGCGCGGCTTCGTCGACGTCGGGGTGGCGTCAAGCGGCGTCCGCTCCAGCATCGAGGCGTCGGCGCCCTCCAGCTCGTGCGCGTCGTGCTCCTTGATCAGCAGCCAGCTTTCGCCCTTCTCCCGCGAGCGCGGCTTGAGCCGCACCAGCACGAAGCCGCCCTGGAGGCGCTTGCCGTCGAGCCGGAACTTCAGCTCGCCCCGGGCCAGGGCTGCTGCCGGGTCGGCGTCCACCGGCGCCCAGGTGCCGCGGTCCCAAATCTCCACCGTCCCGGCGCCGTAGTTGCCGTCCGGGATCACGCCGGAGAAGGTGGCGTACTCGACCGGATGGTCCTCGACATGCATCGCCAGCCGCTTGTGGTGCGGATCCAGCGACGGGCCCTTCGGCACCGCCCAGCTCCACAGCGTCCCGCCATGCTCCAGGCGGAAATCCCAGTGCAGCCGGGTGGCGTCGTGCTTCTGCACCACGAAGAGCGGCGCCGCGATCGTGGCGGCTGGATGCCGGACGGGCGAGGGAGGTGGTTCCGGGGTGCGGGCGAAGTCGCGCATCTCGCGATAGGAGCGTCGCGCGTCGTGCGGATCGGTGCCGGAACGAGCCATCGCCGACGGAACGTTCGCCACCATCCACGGTTGCGGCCTTGCGGCCGCCCGCCAGCCCGGCAGACTGTGCCGCGACCTCCCGCTTCGAGGATTTACGCTTGGACCAGCTCGACCTGTCTCACGACGCTCCGGCCGCCCCCGTGCCCCAGGACGGCTTCACCGTAAGCGCCACCGCGATCCTGGCCGAGCGGCGGCTGCACACGCTCAAGTACGGCGACCTGTTCGGGGTGTTCGACCAGAACGGCAACATCCTGTCCGGTCCCGGCATCGCCGACGGGCTGTACTACCTCGACACGAGGCACCTGTCGTCGCTGGCGCTCTCGATCTGCGGCCAGCCTCCCATCCTGCTCAGCGCCACGCTGCGCGAGAACAACGCCACCCTGAGCTGCGACCTGACCAACCCGGACCTGGAGCTGGACGGACGCAAGCTCAGCCACGACCTGCTGCATCTGCGTCGCACGCTGTTCCTGCGCAACCAGACCTCCTACGAGCGGCTCCAGCTGCGCAACTACGACGTGGTCGCGCACACGGTCGTGGTCGAGCTCGCCTTCCGGGCCGACTTCGCCGACCTGTTCGAGGCGCGTGGCACCCCACGGCTGCGTCGCGGCACGCTGCGGCCGCCGGAGGTCGAGGGCGACACCGTGCTGCTGGCCTATGACGGGCTCGACGACCGGCTGCGCACCACCCGGCTCCGCTTCAGCCCGCAACCGGAGCGGCTGACCGAGGCCCGCGCCCGCTTCACCCTCACCCTGCAGCCGGGCCAGCGCAGGCTGATCCACGTCGAGACCGCCTGCGATCCGGCCCGGCCGCCCGAGCGCGAGGTCGCGTCGGCGTTCCTGTTCTCCCTGGTCGAGGCGAGGCGCGCGCTGCGCGTGTCCTCGGCGCGGGCGGCCGCCATCGCCTCTTCCAACGAGATCTTCAACGAGGCGATCCGGCGCTGCATCTGCGACATCTACATGCTGCTGACCGACAAGCCGGACGGGCCGTACCCGTATGCCGGCGTGCCGTGGTACAGCACCGCGTTCGGCCGCGACGCGCTGATCACGGCGATGCAGACGCTGTGGCTCGACCCTTCCATCGCGCACGGCGTGCTCTGCTACCTCGCCCGCCACCAGGCCGAGGCGGTGGACCCGGTGGCAGACGCGGAGCCGGGCAAGATCCTGCACGAGGTGCGTCACGGCGAGATGGCCGAGCTCGGCGAGGTGCCGTTCCGGCACTATTATGGCAGCGTCGACTCCACGCCGCTGTTCGTGATGCTGGCGGGCGACTACCTCGAGCGCACCGGCGACGTCGCGACGATCGCCCGGATCTGGCCCAACATCGAGCGCGCGATCAACTGGATCGCCGAATACGGCGACCGCGACGGCGACGGCTTCGTGGAATACGGACGTCGCAACGAGAACGGCCTGGTCAACCAGGGCTGGAAGGACAGCTTCGACTCGATCTTCCACGCCGACGGCGCCCTCGCCGAGGGTCCGATCGCCCTGTGCGAGGTGCAGGGCTACGTGTTCGCCGCCAGGCGCGCGGCGGCTGCCATGGCGCGCCGGATCGGCCACGTCGCCTTTGCCGACCGCATGACGGCGGAAGCGGACGCGCTGCGGATCGCGTTCGACGCGGCGTTCTGGGTCGAGGAGCTCGGCACCTATGCGCTGGCGCTCGATGGCGCCAAGCGCCCATGCAAGGTGCGCTCCTCCAACGTCGGCCACCTGCTGATGACCGGCATGGTGCCGTCCGACCGCGCGGCGCGAGTCGTCGCCGGGCTGATGGGCCGCAGCTTCTTCTCCGGCTGGGGCATACGTACGATCCCGGCCGGCGAGGCGCGCTACAACCCGATGGCCTACCACAACGGCTCGGTGTGGCCGCACGACAACGCCCTGATCGCGATCGGCCTGGCCCGCTACGGCTACAAGGACGAGGCGGCGCGGCTGTTCACCGGCCTGTTCGACACCTCGCTCTATGCCGACCTTAGGCGCCTGCCGGAGCTGTTCTGCGGCTTCGCGCGGCAGCGCGGCGAGGGGCCGGTGCGCTATCCCGTCGCGTGCAGCCCGCAGGCCTGGGCGGCGGCGACCCTGCCGTCGCTGCTGCAGTCGACGCTGGGCATCCGCTTCGACCCGTTCACCGTCACGGTGCATTTCGAGCGGCCGCGCCTGCCGCCGTTCCTGGACGAAGTGACGCTGTACAACCTGGCGGTGGGCAGCGGCCGGGCCACGGTGCACCTGCAGCGGGTCGGGACGGAAGTGGCGCTCAACGTCATCGAGCGCGTCGGGCCGATCAAGGTGGTGCTCACCAGCTGATCGATCGCTGCGACGATGCTGCGGCCGGTCACCATGCCTGTCATGTAGACCGAGCAGTTGGCAACCGGAACGCCATCTGCTCCGATCGGCCGTTGTTGAGGCTCGGCGACGATCCTGCAGGGCGTCATGCCGGCCTGGAACCGGAGGCAGCGATGACGACCAGTGCAGCCACGATGCGGGCCGACGACTTCGCGACCGACCTCCAAACGCTCGGGCGCGACGGCGTGGTCGGCCGCAAGGGCGGGTTCTCCGTCGAATGGGTCGACCGGCTGCGCGAGGACATGATTACCGCCTTCTGGGAGGCGATCCAGCGTCCGGGCGGGGCGGTCGGGCGGGGCCCACGGCGCTGGTACGTGGAGCTGCATCCCGAGGCGCTGAGCGGATTTGCCGACCTGGTCAGCCATCCCTGGATCACCAGCATGGCGGAACGTGTGCTCGGTCCGGACTACCAGATCGTCGAGATCGGCTTCGACACGCCGTTCCAGGGTGCGAAGAACCAGCCCTGGCATCGCGACTTCCCGTCGCCGCCGGACACCTTTGAGCACCGCCGCATCACCTCGCTCGCCTTCAACCTGACCGGCGTCGACGTCACGCCCGACATGGGTCCGTTCGAGGTGGCGCCCGGCACGCAGTGGGATGACGGGCGCGACTGGAAACACGAGATGTTCCCCGACCGCGCGTCCTGGGGGCGCTTCGAGGAGCGGGCGGTGCGCAAGTATCCGCAACGCGGCGACATCTCCTGCCGCTCGGCGCTGACCATGCATCGCGGCACCGCTCATCCGTCGCCGGTCTCCCGTCCGGTGCTGGTGCTGGGCGTGGACGCCCCGGGAGCGGGCCACGCGGCGCTGCACGACATGATGGTGACGCGCGCGTTCCACGAGTCGCTGCCGGCCCCGGTGCGCGAGCACCTCGCCTGCCGCGTGGTGGACGAGCTGGTGCCGATCACCCAGAAGCACGACATCGAGGGGCTGGTGATGGGAGCCGAGTGAGCGGATCCCGTTCCGCGCCTCAGAGGACGGGCACCGCGCTGGCGGCGTAGCGGGCCAGGATCTCGTCCACCGCACCGTCGGCGACGATCCGCCCCGCTTCCAGCCAGAGCAGGCGCGTGCACCAGGTGCGCAGCACGTTCGGCATGTGCGAGGTCAGCACCAGGATCTCGGCGCCGCGCACCACCGTTTCCAGACGCGCATGCGCCTTGGCGGCGAAGCGGGAGTCGCCGGCCATGAACCATTCGTCCATCAGCAGCACCTGCGGCGCGATCGCGGTGGCGAGCCCGAAGCCCAGCCGGACGATCATGCCGGACGAGTACACCCGCACCGGCAGCTCCAGGAACGCGCCCAGCGAGGCGAACGCTTCCACGTCGTCCTCCAGCGCCCGGATGCCGGCGCTGGACAGCCCGACATAGCGGCCGCGCAGCGTGATGTTCTCGCGCCCGGTGAGGTCGAGGTTCATGCCGAAATTGGTGTCGAGCAGGGTGTTGATGCTGCCGCCAACGTGGATGCGTCCGGCTACCGGCTCGTAGATGCCGCCCAACACGCGAAGCAGGCTCGACTTGCCCGCCCCGTTATGCCCGACGATGCCGAGCCGCTCGCCGGAGTCGAGGCGAAAGGAGATGTGGCGCAGCGCCTGCACCACCACGCGCTTCATGCCGTCTGCGCCGACGGTGCCGCCGCTCCGGCCGCCGCGGGCCACGCTCCCGACCCGGGACGAGGCGAGCGACAGCACCGTCTTCTTCAGCGACCGGGCGCCGCCACGGTAGAGCGGGAAGTTGAGCGACAGGTCGTCGACGGCGATGAACGCGCGGCCAGGCGGCGGCGAGGCCACGCCGACCCGGTCGAGATCACCCGGATGGAGGTTCAAGGCGGCGTCAGATCCAGAACGCGATGCGCGGCCGGGCGCGCACGAACACGAACCACGACACCGCCCAGAACAGCACGCTGTAGCCCAGCGCCGCCCCCCAGATCAGGAGGCTGGGCGACGCGCCAAGCAGGGGGGTGCGCACCACGTCCAGCAGCGGGTCGAACGGGTTGAGCGGCAGCCACCAGCCGCGGGCCCCGAGCTGCGACGGCTTCCAGATCACCGGGGTTATATAGTAGGCGACCTGCATCAGGCTGCCGACGATCGGCGGCACGTCGCGGAACCGGGCGCAGATGCAGCCGAGCAGGTAGCAGGCGGCGGCCCCGTCCAGGATCCACAGGGCGAAGCCGGGCAGGGACAACAGGGCATGCACGCCCGGCCAGGCGCCGAAGATCGCGAACACCACCAGCGGCACCACGACGTTGTGGCCGAGCACGATCACGTTGCCGACCACCGTGCGCAGCACCTGCACGGTGAACGGCATGCGCATCGAGCGGATGCTCCCCTCGGCGTTGAGGAAGCTGCTGCAGGCGTCGCCGCTCAGCGCGCCGATGCCGGCCTGCCACAGGATCAGCGACACCGCCAGGAACGGCAGGTAGTCGCGCGGGTGCTGGTGGAACAGCAGGCTGTAGATCGACCCCATCGCGGCGACCATCACCCCGCTCGACAGCGTCAGCCAGATCGGCCCGAGCAGCGAGCCGCGATAGCGCAGCTTGATGTCGAGCCAGCCCAGCGAGAACGCCAGGCGCCACAGCGCCAGCCCCTCCCGCAGGTCGGCGCGGGCCGCCTTGTGCCGGGTGGAGCGGCCGGTACGGGCGTCGAGCAGCAGCTCCGGCACCGGTGCGACGGCGGGTCGCCGCGCGTCGGGCGCCGGCATCCGGTCGAGCGTCGCCGTCCCCATGCGGGATCGACGCTCCGACGCGGGCGGGAGGGCGTTCATCACCGGCGGCGTAGCCGATCCGGCGCAGGGGGGCAACGTCGATCGGGCATCCCCGCTCGGCATCGCCCGCCATGCGGTTGATGTTGCGGCACAGATGGATGCGCGGTAATGGCTTGGTCAGGGTTGCGCACGGTTGTGTGAGCGTCGCCACGATGCCGCCGCAATCGCGCCGGATCGTCATGCGGGGCCCGGGCAGCGCCGCGCAGAACCCGCTGCCTGATTGTCCGGCTCCGGCCGGAACGCGGAGATGATCGAGCCGATGACGCGACCCGCCAGCGATCGACCCGCCGAACACCAGGCTCCGTACCGGCCACGCCCGCTGCTCGGGCTGCTGTGTTCCGCCTCCCTGCTGACGCTGCTGGCCGCCTGCGCCGGCACGCCAACGCGCCCGGACATCCCGGTGGCGCAGGAGGCCGCCCAGTATCGCGCCCACGCCCGCAGCTATTACGCCCCGCCGGGACCGCCGGAGGATCCGTGGGGCCCCTACATCCAGGAGGCGTCGCGCAAGTTCGACGTGCCGGACGCCTGGATCCGTGCGGTGATCGGCCGCGAGTCGGGCGGCCAGCAGTTCCGCAACGGCACCCTGACCACCTCGCCGGTGGGTGCCATGGGGCTGATGCAGCTGATGGCGCCAACCTATGACGACCTGCGCGTGCAGTACAGCCTCGGCGACGACGCCTTCGAGCCGCACGACAACATCATGGCCGGCACCGCCTACATACGGCAGATGTACGAGATCTACGGCGCACCCGGCTTCCTCGCCGCCTACAACACCGGGCCAGGGCGGCTAGACGACTTCCTGACCAGGAACCGGCCGCTGCCGCGCGAAACCCGGCAATACGTCGCGATCATCGGCCCGCAGATCGCCGGCATCTGGCCCAGGAACCGCTCGCAGACCGACCTGCTGATCGCCAGCCGTACCGGTTCCGACACCGTCACCCCGGCGGCGCAGACCAGCGACGAGACCCGCTCGGTGCAGATGGCCTGGACCGGTCGCCACGACCTCGACGGGGGCAGGGACGCCGACCAGCCGGTGCAGGTGGCGGAAGCGCCGTCCTCCGGCAACGCGACCGCGCCGTCCTACACGACGGCCTGGAACAGCCTTCCCGCCGCCCGTCCTGCCGCCATCGCCACGGCAGCGCCGGAGGAACCCGCTGCCGCTGCGCCGGCTGCGTCGGTGCGGGCGGCCTGGGCGTCGCGCGGCGTGGTGGCGCCGGTCGCCGTCGCCGAAGCGGCCCCCGCCGAAACCTGGACGCCGGCGCCGACCGCTCTGCAACGGGTGGTGCCGGCAGCACCGGCCCCGGAGCCGCCGGCTCCGCCGGTGCAGCTGGCGGCGGTCACCCCGCGCGCGCCGGTCCGGCATCAGCGCTTCGTGCTGATCCGCTCCGCCATGGCCGAGCCGGCCCCGCTGCTTCGCGACGCAGGCCGAGGCGGGGCCCGCAACTGGTCGGTGCAGGTCGGTGCGTTCGGCACGCCGGCCCAGGCGAACCAGGCCGCAGGGGCGGCGCAGTCGCACGCGTCGCTATTGCACGCCCGCGCCGAGGTTGCCGGCGTCAGGCAGGGTCGCGGGGCACGGCTCTACCGTGCGCGGCTCACCGGCCTGTCGCGCGGCGAGGCGATGCAGGCCTGCGAGCGCCTGAAGGGCGGGCGGTCGGAGTGCATGGTGGTGTCGCCCGATGCGCGGTCGTAGCGGGATCGCGGCAGGGCTGCTGCTGACGATCCTGGCGGCGGGCCACGCGCGGGCAGCGCTGCCGCCCGGCGCCAAGGCGCCCGACTTCCGGGCACGCGCCACGCTGGGCGGCAAGGAGTTCGACGCCTCGCTCGCCGCGATGCTGCAGAAGGGACCGGTGGTGGTGTACTTCTATCCCGCCGCCTTCACACAGGGCTGTACCGTCGAGGCGCACGACTTCGCCGATGCGATGCCGCAGTTCGAGCATCTCGGCGCGCACGTCCTCGGGGTGTCGGAGGACAGGATCGCCACCCTGGACCGGTTCTCCGTCAGCGCCTGCCAGAGCCGGTTCCCCGTCGCGGCGGATGCGGACGGCAGCATCGCCCGGGCCTATCATGCGACACTGCCGGTGGTATCGGGCTATGCCAGCCGCACCTCCTATGCAATCGCGCCCGACGGGACCATCCTCGCTGCCTACAACGCGATGGATCCCGACGGGCACGTTTCGCACATGCTGGATGCCGTGAAGCTGTGGACCGGCAGGACCACGCATCCGGGACCAAGCTGAGCCGATTCAGCGCGTATGTGACGAGCCCGGATGATCTCGCCTGTGACCGGCTTCGGGAATAGAGCTCATGCCTTCGGGACAACGCGGAACGACCGGGCGCACCTTCACCTTCTGCGTCGCACGCAACTGGCGATAGCTTTCCGTAGCGACGCCTTCGCCGAACTGTCCTTGGTTGCCGGGTAGCTTGGTCTTGCCTCGATCCGCGACAGACATCAGTAGCTCCAGGATTTCGGTTCCCCCGGACAGTCAACGGATCGTCACGCGATCCGTTGCCGGGCTCCGACATCAACACCCCCGGATCGGCTGGCCGGGCATACCTGGCCCGGCCGGCCAGGTCGGTCAGTGCGTCGCGAGGCCGGTGTTGCCGGTCACGGCCTGCTGGGTCGCAGTGGCGCCCTTCGACACGTCGTGGCCAAGGGCGCTGGCATCCTCGCCGGCGCCGCTCAGGGTGTTGCAGGCGGACAGCCCGGCGGCGACACCGGCAAGCAACCCGACGGTGAGGAGCATGCGGCAGGTAGCGGAAAACATCTTCTTCATCTCCAGGTCCAGCCCCGGAACATCACGGGGGACCACAGGTTCCGGGGTGTGCCTGTTCTGCCATTTCCGTTGCAGCTCGGCAACGGCCGCCTCGGCGTCGCAGTTTGACGCATGACCCTGGGGGAAGTTAAGAACAGCTCGCAACCAGATCGGGATCCGTTCATGCGCCTGTCGTCCACCACCATCCTGTCCGGCTGCCTGCTGTTCGCCGGCCTGGGACTGGCGGCAACCGGCCCGGCGGCAGGGGTGGAAACCCTCACCCTCTACAGCGCCCAGCATCGCCAGATGGTCGACGCGCTGACGGCGGCCTTCACCCGGCAGACCGGCATCGCCGTGCGCACCCGCTATGGCGAGGCGCCGGAGATCGCCAGCCAGATCGTGCAGGAAGGGTCCGCCTCGCCGGCCGACGTGTACTTCACCGAGAACTCACCGGAGCTGGTGCTGCTGGACGAGAAGGGGCTGCTGGCGCCGGTGGACCGGAGCACGCTCGCCTCGGTCCCGGCGCGGGACAGCGCCGCCACCGGGGACTGGCTCGCGGTGCTGGCGCGTGAGAACGTGCTGGCGTTCAACCCCCACCTGATCGCGGAGAACAAGCTGCCGCCCTCGCTGCTCGACCTGGCACGGCCGGAATGGAAGGGCAGGCTGGCGATCGCTCCGGCGGATGCCGATTTCCTGCCCCTGGTCGAGGCGGTGGCCAAGCTGAAGGACCGCGCCACCGCGCTGGCCTGGCTGCGCGCGCTCAAGGCGAACGCGCAGGTGTTCGACGACGACGAGGGCGTGGTGGCGGCGGTGGACCGCGGCGCGGCTGCGGTCGGCATCATCAACAACTACTACTGGGCGCGGCTGCATGAGGAGAAGGGCGCCGCCACCGCGAGCCGGATCCACCACTTCGCGTCCGGCGACCTGGGCGGGCTGGTCAACGTGTCCGGCGCCGCGGTGCTGAGGTCGTCGAAGCACCAGGCGGCGGCGCAGCGCTTCCTGGCGTTCCTGGTCAGCACCCCGGTGCAGACCACCGTGGCGCAGGGCAACGTCGACTTCGAGTATCCGCTGGCGCACGGGGTGCAGGCCAACCCGCTGCTCAAGCCGTTCGACCAGCTCGATCCGCCGTCGATCGCGCCCAGGGAGCTGGGCGACGACCAGGACTCCGCGAAGCTGCTCCGGGAAGCGGGACTGCTCTGACCGTCCTGCGGCGGGCCCGCCGGTGAGGGCGCGGCGCCGGCCGGTTCCGCTGCCGCTGCTGCTCGGCGCCGGAACCGTGTCGGCGCTGGTGCTGCTACCGCTGGCGGTCACGGCGGGGCAGGCGGCCGCGGTGCCGCTGGCGGACGCGGTGTCGCTGTTGTGGCGGCCCCTGGTGGGCCTGCTCCTGGTCGACACGGTCGGACTGGTGCTGGCGACGGCTGCGGTCACGGCGTTGATCGGCGTGTCGTGCGCGTGGCTGGTGGAGCGCACGGACCTGCCCGGCCGCCGGGGGTTCGCGGTGCTGGCCGCGGTGCCGCTGGCGATCCCGCCCTTCATCACATCCTACGCCTGGGTGTCGCTCAGCAACGCGCTGCAGGACTTCGCCGGCGCGCTGCTGGTGGTGGGCTCCGCCTACATGCCGCTGGTCTACCTTCCGGTGGCGGCTGCCTTGCGCGGCATGGACCCGGCGATCGAGGAGACCGGCCGGGTGCTCGGCCTGTCGCCCTGGCGCTGCTTCGTGCGGCTGGTGCTGCCGCAGCTGCGGCCGGCGTTGCTGGGCGGCATGCTGCTGGTGGCGCTGAACGTGCTGGTGGAGTTCGGCGCCTTCGCGCTGCTGCGCTACCGCACCTTCACCACCGAGCTGTATGCGCAGTACCGCACCGGGCTCGCCGGGCCCGATGCGTCCCTGCTGGCGATGGTGCTGGTGGCGCTGTGCCTGCTGTGCCTGGCGGGCGAGCTGAAGGTGCGCGGCAGGCGAGGGACCGCTTCGCTGCATCGCGGCACCCGTCGGGCGCCGGCGCAGTACCGGCTCGGCCCAGCCACCGCGCCGGCGCTGCTGTTCCTCTGCGTGCTGGTGGCAGCCACACTGGGCGTGCCGCTCGGCACCCTCCTGTTCTGGCTGTTCCGGCACGACGCCGCCGCGACCGCGGCCGTGGGGGTGTCCTGGCCGCTGCTGTGGCAGGCGACGGAAGGCTCGCTGCTCCTGGCGTCGGGCGGTGCGGCGGTGACGCTGCTGCTGGCGCTGCCGCTCGGCTTCCTGGCGGTGCGCCATCCCGGCCGCACTGCCACCCTGCTGGAGCGCACCGCCTATCTCGGCCAGGGCGTGCCCGGGATCGTGGTGGCGCTGGCGCTGGTGACGCTGGCGCTGCGCCTGCTGACCCCGCTGTATGGCAGCACGCCCCTGCTGATCCTGGCCTACGCCATCCTGTTCCTGCCGCTGGCGCTGGTCAGCGTGCGCGCCGCCTTCGCCCAGGCGCAGCTCCGGCTGGAGGAGGCGGGGCGGGTGCTGGGCCTCGGGCCGCTGGCGGTGGCGCGCCGGGTGGTGCTGCCGTTGGCGGCACCCGGCCTGGGGGCGGCGGCGGCGCTGGTGTTCGTGGCGGTGGTCACCGAGCTGACCACCACGCTGTTGCTGGCGCCGATTGGCACCGAGACCCTGGCCACCGAGGTGTGGGCGGACACCACCACCCTCGCCTTTGCCGCGGCGGCGCCCTATGCGGCGGTGATGGTGCTGTTGTCGCTGGGCTCGACCTGGATCCTGGCCCGACGCTTCGGCCGCATCGGGCCGGGCCTGGTCGCGGCCGGACCCGGCGGGGCATGACCGCGGCGTTGCGCCTGTCCGCGGTTGCGAAGTCGTTCGGCGCCGTGCCGGTGCTGCGCGGGCTCGACCTGGAGGTCGCGCCCGGCAGCCTGGTGGCGATCCTGGGCGCGTCCGGCGGCGGCAAGACCACGCTGCTCCGCCTGGTCTGCGGCTTCGAGCGCGCCGACTCCGGCACGATTGCGATCGACGGGATCGTGGCGGACGGAGCGGTGCCAGGGGACGCGGCGTCCCGGCAGGTGCACCTGCGGCCGGAGCGGCGCCGGGTCGGCTACGTGGCGCAGGACGGCGCGCTGTTCCCGCATCTGAGCGTCGCCGACAACATCCTGTTCGGGCTGTCCCGCGCCGGACGGCGCGAGCGAGCGCGCGCGGGAGCGCTGCTGGAGCTGGTTGGGCTGCCGGCGGCCTATGCCGCCCGTGCGCCGCAGGCGCTCTCGGGAGGCGAGCAGCAGCGGGTGGCGCTGGCCCGCGCGCTGGCGCCGCAGCCGCGGCTGGTGCTGCTGGACGAGCCGTTCTCCGCCCTGGACGCGTCGCTCCGTGCCGGCACGCGGCGCGCGGTTGCCGACGCGCTGGCGCAGGCCGGGGCGACCGCGCTGCTGGTGACGCACGACCAGTCCGAGGCGCTGTCCGTGGGCGACCGGGTCGGCGTGTTGCGCGACGGCAGGCTGGTGCAGGTCGCGTCGCCATCGGAGCTGTACCGGTATCCCGCCGACGCGAGGCTGGCCCGCTTCGTCGGCGAGGCGACGCTGCTCGACGGCGACGCACGCGGTGGCGCCGTCACCTGCGCCCTGGGACGGCTGCCGCTTGCGGTGCCGGTGCCGGATGGCCCGGTGCAGGTGATGCTGCGCCCCGAGCAGGTCGCGCTGTGTGCGGCCGACGGCATCGAGGTCCGGATCGGCGCGATCAGCTATTACGGCCACGACGCTAGCCTGTCGCTGGTCCTGCCGCCGACTCCGCCCGGTCAGGACGGGACGGTGCTGGCGCGGGTCGGCGGCGTGCAGGCCCTGGCCCTGCGTGTGGATGACCCGGTCCGCGTCGCGGTGCAGGGTCCTGTGATGGCGTTCCCGGTCGAGCCGGGCGGATAGCTCCGACGCGGCGGGTCGGCGTGCGCTCCCGCCGCGTCCGTTGCTCAGACCAGTGTGAGGCCCACATCGAGGTTGTTGCGGGTCGCGTTGGAATAAGGGCAGATCGCGTGCGCCGCCTCCACCAGGCGCTCCGCGTCGGCGCGGGCCACCCCTGGCAGGTCGATGGCGAGATCGGCGGTGATGCCGAACCCGCCTTCCGAGCGTGGGCCGATCCCGACCGTCGCTGATACCGTGGTGTCCGCAGGCACGGACAGCTTGAGCTGCTGGCCGGCCACCTTGAGCGCGCCGATGAAGCAGGCCGAGTAGCCGGCCGCGAACAGCTGCTCCGGGTTGGCGCCGGGTCCGCCGGCGCCACCGAGCTCCTTCGGCGTCGCGAGCTTGACCTGGAACGCCCCGTCCTCGGAACGCGCTTCCCCATCGCGGCCGCCGGTGGCGGATCCGGTGGTGCGGTACTTCACGTCGACAGGCATGACGATCTCCTTGGCAGTGGACGGCCCGGCGGTTCCGGCAGGCGAGCGGATTTATATCGCCTCCGCGATCATTGTCCAGATAACAATTATCCCGATAAGGATTTTGTCGTGGTAGGCTGGAGCGCAGTCCGGAACCAGACACGATGCCCGACCCCCTGCCGCTCGACGAACAACTGTGCTTCTCGCTTTATCTCGCCAGCCTGGCCATCAACCGCGCCTACAAGCCGGTGCTCGACCGACTCGGCCTGACCTATCCGCAGTTCCTGGTGCTGCAGGCGGTGCGGGAAGCCGAAGGCCGGACCGTGGGCGCGATCGCCGCGCGCCTGGCGCTGGAGCCGAGCACGGTGACGCCCATGGTCAAGCGTCTCGCCGCCGCCGGCCTGCTCGACCGCACCCGCAACCCGGACGACGAGCGCGAGGTACGGGTCGGCCTGACTGCGGCGGGTCATGCGCTCTGGGCAAGGACCGGCTGCCTGGCTGACACCATGCTCGACCGGTCCGGCATGCAGCCAGGCGAACTCGCCGCCCTCAACACGCGGATGCGCGCGTTGCGCGACGCGCTGGTGGCTGGCGCTCCGGCGCAGCCGTGAGCGGGAACCGGCCGCACCATCGTCATAGCCGCCTGTCGTCCTTCGTCACTCGGAAGGCGAGAATCGCGCTGCGCGAGACCCAGGTGTCGGTCCAGACGATCGCGCCCCCCGATCTCTGCACCGATCGCACCGGCACCCGATCCGCCGCTGCTGTCGGCGGACCCGCTCGCTTGCACCTGCGCGGATGGTCGGGTCCGTATGCGATGCCCGATGCGACGCGGTGAACCGGGGCTGGGGGAGATCCCGTGGTTCCGCCGCGCCAACGAAACGCTTGCCGATCATCTGCGTGCCGTCGCACGTCGCGACGATCTGGGGGCCGTGGGTGGGGAGCCGGATCACCCGC
>CAXUDP010000012.1:51942-54229 GCA_964249735.1 uncultured Acetobacteraceae bacterium
GCCGTCGCACGTCGCGACGATCTGGGGGCCGTGGGTGGGGAGCCGGATCACCCGCCGGTCACATCGCGTCTTGGGTGCGTCGAACACGTTTCGGACGGTCGACCAGGCGTTCGTCCTCGGATCGGCCGTCTTGCGGTTCATCAAGGCTTCATGTTCGACCGCTAGCCTGATGGTCCCGTCTTGAAGTGGCACGATCATGAACCAGCTGGACATGCCGACGAAGCGCCGGCGACACGGTTCGTCACCGTGCGGACCGCATCCGGCTGCGCAGGCGTCCTTTGCGACGGCGCTGCAGCATCACCGTGCCGGACAGCTGGCCGAGGCGGAGAGTTCCTACCACCAGGTGCTGGCCGTCATGCCCCGCCATGCCGACAGCCTGCATCTGCTGGGGCTGATCGCTCAGCAGGAGGGACGCGTCGACGCGGCGGTCGCCCTGATCCGGCGGGCGATCGCGATCAACGGCACGGCGGCGGCGTTCCACTGCACCCTCGGCAACGCCCTGTTGGAGAAGCGGCAGGTCGGTGATGCGCTCGCATGCTTCCGCAGGGCGATCAGCCTGGATCCACGGCTTGTCGAAGCACAGGTCAATCTCGGCTGCGCCCTTTCCGAGTCCGGGCAGCTCGACGACGCCATACGGCATTTCCGCCTGGCCCTGCTCGTGAAGCCGGACCTGGCTCTGGTGCACAACAACCTGGGCGACGCGTTGCGGCGACAGGGCAGGCTGGACGATGCGGTCGCAAGTTGCCGGAAGGCCCTGCAACTCGACCCGAATTATCCCGAAGCCCACATGAACCTGGGCAGCGCGCTGATGCTTCTGGATCGCCTTGACGATGCGGTCGCCTGTTTCCGCGACGCCCTGGAGCTCAGGCCGGATTTCGTGGCGGCGCAGACCAACCTGGGCAGTGCGCTGGCGCAACAGGAAAAGCCCGACGAAGCCATCTCCTGGTTCCTCAAGGTGATCGCATCGCAGCCGAACCATGCCGATGCCTACAACAATCTCGGCAAGGTGCTGATGGACCAGGCCAAGGTGGACGAGGCGGTGTCCTGCTTCGTCTGGGCCATCACGCTCAGGCCGGATTATTGTGACGCGCACCTCAACCTGAGCGGTGCGTTCCAGAGCCAGGGCAGGCTTGACGAGGCGCTCGCCCACGCGCGGAGTGCCGAGGCGCTGGCGCCCGGCCGGATCGAGACCCTGGTCGGTTTCGGCAGCACCTTCCGTGCCCTGGGTCGCCTGGACGACGCGGTCGCATCGTTCGAGGGAGCCATCGTCCGTTGCACCGACAAGCGGCGGCTGCCGCGGATCCACGCCGATCTGGCGATGGCTCTTCTGGCCCGTGGCGACTTCGCGTCGGGCTGGGAGGAATACGAGTGGCGGATGCAGGTCAACGGTCTCGGGCGGAACTTCACCGTGCCGCAATGGCATGGCGAGGCCGCCGCGGGCCGGACGCTGCTGATCCACGCCGAGCAGGGGTTCGGCGACACCCTCCAGTTCTGTCGCTATGCCCTTCTGGCGGCCGGGCGCGGGCTGCGGGTCGTTCTGGAGGTGCAGAAGCCGCTCGTTCGTCTGCTTCGCAGCCTGCCCGGCATCGAGCAGGTGGTGGCTCGCGGGGAAGCGCTGCCGGATCATGATCTCCACTGCCCGATGATGAGCCTGCCGCTGGCGTTGCGCACGACGCTCGACACCATACCGGCCGGCGCGCCCTACCTGCATGCCGATGCGGACCGGAGCGCCGGGTGGCAACGCCGCCTGGCCGCGCCAGGCTCCAGGCAACCTCGGGTCGGCCTGCTGTGGGCAGGCAACTCCCATAGCGCGAAGCTCAGGCTGGCGTTGGTGGACCGCCGCCGCTCGATCGCGCCGGCGCGGCTGGCCCCGATCCTCGACATGCCGGGCGTGCAGTTCTTCGGGCTGCAGAAGGACGGCCCGGAGGCGCCTGTCGACTTCCCCTTGATCGACGTCATGAGCGAGATGGGCGACTTCGCCGACACCGCAGCCCTGGTCAGCACGCTTGACCTCATCATCGCGGTCGACTCCGCCGTGGCCCATCTGGCTGGCGCGCTGGACCGGCCGGTCTGGCTGATGGACCGGTTCGATCCCTGCTGGCGGTGGCTCGCCGGTCGGAGCGACAGTCCCTGGTATCCGAAACTGCGCATCGTTCGGCAATCCACGCCCGGCGACTGGGATGGCGTCATCACCAGGATCGCCGATGACCTGCGCGGCTTTGCCGCTGCCTGGACGGACCCTGTTCCGGTCGAGGCGGCGCGGTAGCAGGCGGTGTCCGGCGATCGC
>CAXUDP010000012.1:54329-62032 GCA_964249735.1 uncultured Acetobacteraceae bacterium
GCCCTCAGGCCTGATCGCGTTGGCCTGCTCGGCACGAGGTCTCGCAGAACGGCTCACCGCCGCTCCGTGGCATCGTGACATTCCACCGCCATTGGCCTCAACTCAATCTCCACCCGATGAAGCACCCCAGGCCAAGCAGTTCCAGGCAGACGTCGAGCCGGCCCGGCCGAGGTCGTCATCCTGGCTCTGGCTCCGTCATGGGGCGCCGCGCCGCCGCCCTGGCGGTTCTGCATCCGGTGCTGCTGCTGGGCGTGCTGGCGTCCGGGGCGGTCCGGGCGCAGGAGCATGTCGGGTCGGTTTCGCTCACGGCTCCGGCAACCAGCGCGTACGACTTCCACGAGTCCGCACCCGCTTCCCCGGCCCTGAGCCTGCGCGACGCGCCGCTGCCGGACCCCGGCACGGCGCCGAAGCCCGACCGCAGCCTGCACGACCCTGCCACCGGCGCCGACACCACCGCGTTCGGCACCGCCTACACGTACCCGAACCCGAACACCGACACGACCTCCGGCCCGAACGCGGTGGGCAACGCGGCGAGCCGGTCCGCGGGGCTCCCGGTGCAGGAGGGCGGCGGGCTGGTGCTGTTCGAGTGGGGCTTTCCGCCGCGGCCGATGCCGCTGGTGCCGGGCGACGACCTGACCGCAGCCCCTCCGCCGGTGCGGGAGATCCGCCTCGCGGTGCAGGCGGTCGACGCTCCGGTGCTGGACGCCCGTTCGCTGTGGATCGTGCAGCGCGCGGTGCAGGCCTATGGCCGCGCCAACCTGACCGAGATCACCGTCGAGCGCCCGTTCGACCGCCCCGGCTGCTGCCGCCGCTACCCCGACCTCGTGCGCGCCGAGCTGATCCGCAGCGGCATCGGGCCCGACCCGGCGCACCTGCTGCCCGACCACCGGATCAGGCTGGTGCAGGCGGCGATGCCGGTCGCCCGCTAGGTGTCGGACCGGCGGGCCAGGCCGGCCGCTCTTGCGGCGCCGGCACCGACGCCCTTAATACGTCGCAGAGACGTTCTCGGGGCGGGGTGCAAGTCCCCACCGGCGGTGTTTGCTCGGGGGACCGGCTTCGGTCGTTCCCGGCATCAGCCCGCGAGCGCCCGCCCGGTTGGGCGGGGTCAGCAGATCCGGTGTGATTCCGGGGCCGACGGTATAGTCCGGATGAAAGAGGACGCCGGCGTGCAGGGTTTTCCCGAAGGGGAAGGCCGTGCGCGACAGGCTGCGCCCTGGGTCGCGTCCGGTGGACGGGATTCGATCGAGCATGAACGCGGCATTTTCGCTGCCTGCAATGGGACTGGACCGTCCGGATCTTCCGGAACCGGTCGCGCGCGGCTTCCGCGAGGCGATCGACGCCGCGTGCGTCCATCTCGGCGCGACCGCGCCCAACCCTCCGGTCGGCTGCGCCATCCTGGACCGGGACGGTCGCGTGCTGGTGGCGGCGGGCCATGAACGGGCTGGACAGCCTCACGCCGAGGCACTGGCACTGCTGCGACTGGCCGGGACCGGACGGTCTGCCGAGGCACACACGCTGCTGGTGACCCTGGAACCCTGCAACCACCAGGGCCGCACCGGTCCCTGCACCGAGGCGATCCTCCGCAGCCCGGTGCGGACGGTCTGGATCGGCTGCCCGGATCCGAACCCGCATGTCGGCGGCCACGGCGCCGACCGGCTGCGCGACAACGGCTTGGTGGTGCACCAGCTCGGCGCCAGTCCGGATGCGGAGGAAGCCCGCCTGCACCGCGACTGCCGCGCCCTGATCGCGCCGTTCCGCCGCTGGGCGACGGACGGACGGCCATGGATCACCGTGAAGCAGGCGCTCGATGCGGAGGGCGGAATGGTGCCGCCCGCCGGCGCCCGTACTTTCACCGACGCTGCCTCGCTGCGCCTGGCGCACCGCCTGCGCCGCGCCACCGACGCGGTGGTGACCGGCGCCGGCACGATCCGTGCCGACCGGCCGCACTTCACCGTTCGTCACCTGCCGGACCATCCGGGGCGGCGCCGCCTGCTCGCGGTGGTCGGCCGGTCGCTGCCGGACGGCTATGCCGAGGCAGCCCAGGCGCGCGGCTTCGACGTGCGGCTGGTGTCGTCGCCGGACCGGCTGCTGCCGATGCTGGGCGATGCCGGCGTGTCGTGGGCGATGGTGGAAGCGGGTCCCCGTCTGCTCGACGCCCTGTGCCAGGACGGGTCGTGGGACGATTGGCTGACCATCCGCCACGTCCCCGCCGGCCCTGCCGACCGCTGGTCGGTGACTCTGGCGCCGGGCCACGACGTTTCGCCGCTGCTGCTGCTGCCGGAGCTTGGGCTGCCGGAGCTTGGGTTGCGGGAGCTGCGCGCACTCGCACCGAATGGGGAGGATGCATGTTCTCGGGCATCATAGAACGGCTCGGCCACGTCGCGGCGGTGGTGCCGGGACGGGACGACGTGCGGCTCGACCTCGCGACCGGGTTCGCCGACCTCCAGCTCGGCGAAAGCGTCGCGGTGAACGGGGTCTGCCTCACCGTCACCCGAACCGATGCCGACGGCCTGGCCGCGTTCTTCGCCAGCACCGAAACCCTGTCGGTGACGGCGCTGGGCCGCCTGCAGCCGGGCGACCGCGTCAACCTGGAGCGGGCGGTTACGCCCTCGACCCGGCTATCCGGCCACATCGTGCAGGGCCATGTCGATGCGGTCGGCACCCTGCTGTCGGCCGAGCCCGCCGGCGACGCGTGGAGCCTGCGCTTCTCCCTGCCGGCCGCGCTGCGCCGCTACTGCGTGCCGAAGGGCTCGATCACCCTGGACGGCATCAGCCTCACCCTGAACCGGCTCGACGAGCCGGATGCTGCGGATGGCGCCGGGCGGTTCTCGGTCGGCGTCACGATCATCCCGCATACCTGGGACCACACCACGCTGGGCGGGCTCCGGCCGGCCTCGCCGGTGAACGTGGAGGTGGACGTGATCGCCAAGTACGTGGAGCAGCTGTACAGGACCGCGCCATGATCCCCGACGTTCTGCCGCCGGCGATTCGGGCGGCGCTCGATGCGCTGCGCGCCGGCCGCATGGTCCTGATGACCGACGACGAGACCCGCGAGAACGAGGGCGACCTGGTGATCGCGGCCGAGTTCGCCACCGCCGCGGCGGTCAACTTCATGGTCACCCACGGGCGAGGGCTGGTCTGCCTGTCGCTGGAAGCGTCGCAGGTGACGCGGCTCGGCCTGCCGATGATGGTCGCCCACAACCAGGCGCCGCGCTCCACCGCCTTCACCGTGTCGATCGAGGCGGCGACCGGGGTCACCACCGGCATCTCCGCCCATGACCGCGCCCGCACGGTGCAGGCGGCGATCGCCGCCGACGCGTCGCCCTCCGACCTGGTGTCGCCCGGCCACGTGTTCCCGCTGCGCGCGGTGGAGGGCGGCGTGCTGGTGCGCGCCGGCCATACCGAAGGCTCGATCGACCTCCTGCGGCTGGCCGGGCTGCGTCCGGCCGCGGTGATCTGCGAGGTGATGAGCGCGGACGGTTCCATGGCCCGCATGGACGAGCTGCGCGGGTTCGCGAGCGCCCACGACATGCCGATCGTGACCGTGGCCGAGCTGGTCGCCCATCTGTCCACTGCCGAGCCGTCGAGGCCGGAGCCGCTGGTCGAGCGCGTCGCCACCACCACCCTGCCGGTGGCGCTGTCCGACACGGTGTTCGAGATGCGCGCCTACCGCGATCGCGACGGCCACGAGCACCTGGCGCTGCTGAAGGGCGATCCGGCGTCGTCACGCGGGCGACCGCCCCTGGTGCGGCTGCATTCGGAATGCGTCACCGGCGACGTGTTCGGCTCGCTGCGCTGCGACTGCGGCAGCCAGTTGCAGGCCGCACTCGGCCGGATCGCGGCCGCTCCCAGCGGCGTGCTGCTCTACCTGCGCGGGCACGAGGGGCGGGGGATCGGGCTCGCCAACAAGGTCCGGGCCTATGCGCTGCAGGACGAGGGGCTCGACACGGTGGACGCCAACCACCGGCTCGGCTTTGCCGCCGACGCGCGCGACTGGTCGGTGGCGGCGGCAATTCTGCGCGATTGCGGCGTGGACAGGCTCGACCTGCTGACCAACAACCCGGACAAGGTCGCGGCCCTGGAAGGGCGCGGCTTCACCGTCGCCGCCCGGATCGGGCTGGAGATGCCGCAGACCGCCTACAACCACGCCTACCTGCGCACCAAGCGCGACCGCATGGGCCATGCGCTCGAAGGCGTGCGGCCGACCGGCCGGGCCGCGGAGTAGGAACCGACATGAGCACCAACACCCCGTCCGCGGCGCCGGCACTGCGGTTCGACGTCCCGCCCCGCCTGGCGCTGGTAGTCAGCCGCTTCAACGAGGAGGTCACTGGCGGCCTGCGCGCCGGCGCCGCCGAGTGGCTGGCCGAGCACGACATCGCTATGCACGAGGAGGACGTGATCGCCGCACCCGGCGCGTTCGAGCTGCCGCTGATCGCCCAGGCGCTGGCGCGGAGCGGGCGCTACCGCGGCGTGATCTGCCTCGGCTGCGTGATCAAGGGCGACACCGCGCACTTCGAGTTCATCAGCCTGGGCGCCACCGTCGGGCTGATGCAGGCCAGCCTCGACACCGGGGTGCCGATCGCCTTCGGGGTGCTCACCACCTACACCGACGCGCAGGCGGTCTCGCGGTCGCGCCCGGACGTGCACAACAAGGGTCGCGAGGCGGCGGCGGCCTGCGTGGAAACGATCGCGATCCTGGACCGGATCGGACGCGGCGACTGAGGAACCGGGTGGCCGGCGCGGAGAGCGCGCCGGCCACCCGCCCGTCCTACACCGAGGCGGTCGCGGTGCGCGCGGTCAGGGCCGCGAACAGCGCCTTGCCGTCCGGACGGCCGAGGCCGGTGCAGGCATTCCAGGTCGGACCCGCATTGTAGCCGATCGTCGAGTTCGCCGGCTTGTTGTTGCCCTGCGTGATCTCGATCGTCAGCTTCTTCCCGGCCTCGATCTGCGCGTAGAGGAAGTCGGGCAGGAAGCCGACCGGCACCGCCGCTTTCTGGTTGATCAGCGCGGTCAGCCCGGCCCAGAGCGGTGCCACGCCGCTGGTGCCGCCCACCACCTCCTTCTTGCCGTCGATCACGATCAGGTAGCCGCTGGACGGCGACGCGTCGCCGGCGACGTCTGGCACGCCGCGCCCCTTGCGGCCGCCGTTGACGCTGGGCGGCAGGGTCACTCCGTTCTGGAACGCCGGCACCGCGAACAGGTCGCTGATGCCGCCGCCGGTGCCGCCGCCGCCAGAAGCGTCGTCGTTCCACACCACCTCCGCGCTGATGCTGGTGGCGGAATGGGTGATGTGGGTGCCGCCGCAGCCGATCGCGTAGGGCGAGGAGGCCGGGAAGTCGACATGCGCCTTGCCGTCGTCGACGCCGTCGGTGGCCAGGCTGTCGCCGGACGCGACGTAGACCGAGATGCCGAGCTGGCTCGCGTCCTGCAGCACCGAGTTCATGGTCGCGACCGAGCTCGCGGTCCAGCTGCTTTCCGGCCCGCCCCAGCTGATCGAGATCACCGACGGCTTGTTCGCCGTGTCATGCACCGCCTGGCTGATCGCGTCGGAGAATCCCGCATCGGTGTTGGGCGCGAAGTACACCGCGATCTCCGCCCCCGGCGCCAGGCCGCCCGACACCTGGATGTCGAGCGCCACCTCGCCGTCGGCATCGGAGCCGGTGGTGTTCTTGGCCCCGTCCACCGACACCGCGATCACCCGCGGCACCGCGAGCCCCATCGCCTTGAAGGCGGTCGCGTTGTCCGACGCCTTGAACCCGCCGCCGAGCTCGATCAGCGCGATGGTGACGCCGGCACCGGTCACGCCGGTCGGGAAGTCGTACAACGGCGCGATTTTGTTCGGCTCCAGCCCCGCCGGCTGCGCCAGGCGCGGCCGCACGATCCGGGTGTGGGCGATCGCGCGCGTGTCCAGCCCGAGCACGGACTCCACCAGCCCGTGGATGTGCTCCGGCAGCTGCACCTCGCCGGAATGGCCGCGGAACTCGACCCCGTCGGCGTGATACAGCGACAGCTCGGTGCCGAACGCCGCACCCACCGCCGACGGCGAGCCTGCGACCTGCACCAGGCGCCGGGCCGGCGCCGCCTGCATCACCGTGAGCCCGTGGCTCGACGCGTATTCCGACACCTGCCGGATGTCGTCGCGATACAGCGCCGCGCGTGCCTGGGCCAGGTAGGCGCGCTTCGCGTCAGGGTCGGCGATCGTCGCCAGCTCGCGGTTGATCGCGCTCTCGTCACGCGGCTTCAGGTAGATGCTGGCCTCGACCACGCGGTCGTCCGGCACCGCGCCGACCCTGGCGCTGCCGGCGGGCAGGGCGCGGCAGCTGCCGGTCAGGCCGCGGAGTCCATGCGGCGGGGTGGTGCTGGCGGAGGAGGACGGCGTGGTCATGCGTGAGCCTCGACAATCGACTGGGGAGGCGGGAAAGTGAGCGTCCCAACCGATCCCGTCCAGCGGTCCCGCGGCAGCGCACGCGCCTGTGTGGTGCTGCCGGGACGCGTCCGCCCGGGTAGCCGTGGGTGGCCCATCGGCGACATGACGGATGCCACGGAACGGCCGGATCCCCCCGCCGCATGTCAGGCCTGCCATCCTGGCGTGCCCGGCTCGCCGTTCCGGACCGCCGGCACGGCATGAAGTTCGCGACGGGACGATCTCGGTCCGGTGCGACTGGCCTTGGCGGGAACGGGCGCGCTAGAAACGCCGGCGCATGCCGCCGCCGGTGCCAGTCTCGGAAGGCGTGGTCAGGAAAGGGACGAACGGCGATGGACGAGAATTTCCGCCGGGCGGCGCTGGACTACCACCGCCTGCCGAAGCCGGGAAAGCTGGCGGTGGTGCCGACCAAGCGCATGGCGACGCAGCGCGACCTCGCACTCGCTTATTCCCCCGGCGTCGCCGCACCCTGCGAGGCGATCAAGGCCGACACCGACCTCGCGCGCGACTACACCGCCCGCGGCAACCTGGTTGGCGTGATCACCAACGGTTCCGCGGTGCTGGGGCTCGGCAACATCGGCCCGTTGGCCTCCAAGCCGGTGATGGAGGGCAAGGGGGTCCTGTTCAAGAAGTTCGCCGACATCGACGTGTTCGACCTCGAGATCGACGCCGCCGACCCGGACCGCTTCATCGACATCGTGGCCTCGCTGGAGCCGACCTTCGGCGCCATCAACCTGGAGGACATCAAGGCGCCGGAATGCTTCCGCATCGAGCAGGAGCTGCGCGCCCGCATGCGGATCCCGGTGTTCCACGACGACCAGCACGGCACCGCGATCGTCTGCGCCGCAGCCATCACCAACGGGCTCAAGCTGCAGGACAAGCTGCTGTCCGACGTGCGCCTGGTGACCTCCGGGGCCGGCGCCGCGGCGCTCGCCTGCGTCGACCTGCTGGTGACGATGGGCCTGCGCCCGGAGAACGTGACGCTGACCGACCTCAAGGGCGTGGTGCATGCCGGCCGCGACCCGGACATGGGCCCGAACATGGCCCGCTACGCCCGCCACACCGAGGCGCGCACCCTGGCCGAGGTGCTGCCGGGCGCCGACGTGTTCCTGGGCCTGTCGGCGCCGCGCGTGCTGAAGCCGGATTGGCTGCGCGACATGGCGCCGAACCCGTTCATCCTGGCGCTGGCCAACCCGGAGCCGGAGATCTCGCCCGATCTGGCACGCGCGGTGCGTCCCGACGCCATCATCGCCACCGGCCGCTCGGACTACCCGAACCA
>CAXUDP010000013.1:0-4434 GCA_964249735.1 uncultured Acetobacteraceae bacterium
AACCAGCACCGGAAACTTCACCCTCGCCGCCGACGTGATCCTCGGGTTCTGAGGCACAGGCGCACGGTCAGACACGCTTTTATGTGGCCTTTATCCGTTCCGCAGAACCCCGAATATCCCCTTTACGGGCTACCGGCGTAAGCCGGGCCACCATGAGAAGGGGCGCCCCATGTTCGACATCTTCCTCCTCGTCCTCGGCGTCGGCGCCATCCTCCTGATGGATGGCTACGCGTCGCTGTGCGGCAGGATCTAGGCGATGAGCATCGACCTGATCCTGGGAGCCGGCGTGTCCATCGGCCTCCTGCTCTATCTCGGCTGGGCGCTGATCCGCCCTGAAGACTTCTGAGGGATCCCGGTCATGACCACCCTCGGCATCGTCGAGATCCTGATCATCCTCGCCGTGATCGTTGCGGCCGCGTTCCCGACCGGACGCTACCTCGCCACCGTCATGGAAGGCGAGCGCTCGGTCCTTTCGCCGGTACTGGCGCCGGTCGAGCGCGGCCTCTACGCCGCCTGCGGCATCGACCCGAAGCAGGGCATGAGCTGGCGCGGCTACACGGCAGCGTTGCTGCTGCTGAACGCCCTCCACTTCGCCCTGCTCTACCTGATCCTGCGGCTGCAGTTCTACCTGCCGTTCAACCCGCAATCGACCACCGGCATGCCGCCCGCGATCGCGTTCAACACCGCGATCTCGTTCGTCACCAACACCAACTGGCAGGCCTACACCCCCGAAAGCGGCGTCTCCAACGGCGCGCAGATGTTCGGCCTGACGGTGCACAACTTCCTGTCCGCCGCGTCCGGCATCGCGGTCGCGGTCGCGGTGATGCGCGCGTTTGCCGCCGGAGGTGTGCAGACGCTCGGCAACTTCTGGGCCGACCTGACCCGCGCCACGCTCTACGTGCTGCTGCCGCTTGCCTGCGTGTTCACGATCCTGCTGATGGCCAGCGGCGTTCCCGACACGCTGCACGCCTTCGCCACCGTCACCACGCTGGAAGGCGCACACCAGGTGATCGCGCTGGGGCCGGTGGCATTCCAGGAGGCGATCAAGGAGCTCGGCACCAACGGCGGCGGCTTCTTCAACGCCAACAGCGCGCACCCGTTCGAGAACCCGACCGCGCTGACCTGCGCGCTCGAAACCTTCATGCTGCTGCTGATCCCGTTCGCGTTGCCGGTCACCTTCGGGCACCTCGTCCGCGAGCCCGGCCAGGGCCGCGCCCTGCTGGTAACCATGGTTGGCATTCTCGGGCTCGGCATGATCCTGGCCTACGCGGCGGAGTCCGCCGGCAACCCGATCCTGCACGCGCTCGGCGTCGACCAAGCGCAGGGCAACCTGGAGGGCAAGGAGGTCCGCTTCGGCACCGCCCTGTCCGCCCTGCTCAACGTCGGCGCCACCGGCACCTCGACCGGCGCGGTGGCGGCCGCCACGGACAGCTTCACCCCGCTGGGCGGGCTGGTGCCGTTGTTCCTGATGCAGCTGGGCGAGGTCACTCCCGGTGGCATCGGCTCGGGCTTCTACTTCATCATCGTGTTCGCGCTGCTCTCGGTGTTCGTCGCCGGCCTGATGGTCGGGCGCACCCCGGAATATCTCGGCAAGAAGGTGCAGGCGCGCGAGGTCAAGCTGGCCATGCTGGCGCTGCTGATCCTGACGCTGTGGATCCTGTGCGGCGCCGGGCTGTCGCTGATCCTGCCGGCCGGCGTGGCCGCCTTGTCCAACGCCGGGCCGCACGGCCTGACCGAGATGCTCTACGCCTGGACGTCGGCCACCGAGAACAACGGCAGCGCGATGGCCGGCCTTACCGCCACCGGGCCGCTGCTGGCCTACGGGCAGGCCTTCGCCATGCTGTTCGGCCGGTTCGCGGTGATGGTGCCGATCCTGGCGATCGCCGGCTCGCTCGCCGTCAAGCCGAAGCTCAAGATGACAGCCGGCACCTTTCCGACCACCGGCCTGCTGTTCGTGGGCCTGCTGGTCGGCGTGATCGTCATCCTGGGCGGACTGCAGTTCCTGCCGGCCGACGCGCTCGGACCGATCGCCGAACATGTCGTGCTCCGCACCGGCACCACGTACTGAGGGACCCAACGATGTCCGCCACCACCTCCAACTCCGGCGCCCCGGCGCTCGCCCTGTTCGACCGCAGGATCGCGCTGCGCGCCGCGCGCGACTCAGTTGCCAAGCTCGATCCGCGCCAGCTGATGCGCAACCCGGTCATCTTCGTGACCGAGGTGGTCGCGATCCTGACCACGGTGCTGGGCGTGCGCGACCTGTTCACCCACCCGCCGCACGCGGCGTTCGCGCTGGCGATCGCGATCTGGCTCTGGCTGACGGTGCTGTTCGCGACCTTCGCCGAGGCGATGGCCGAAGGCCGCGGCCGCGCGCGCGCCGAAAGCCTGCGTCGCGCACGAAACGAGATGATCGCCAAGCGGGTGCCCAACCCCGACGACCCGGCGCTCTACGGCACCGTCTCCTCGACCGACCTGCGCGTCGGCGACGTGGTGCTGGTCGAGACCGGCGACCTGATCCCGCTCGACGGCGAGATCATCAGCGGCATCGCCTCCATCAACGAGAGCGCCATCACCGGCGAGTCCGCGCCGGTGATCCGCGAGGCCGGCGGCGACCGCTCCGCCGTGACCGGCGGCACGCAGGTGGTGTCGGACAGCCTGCTGGTGCGAATCACCGCCGAGCCCGGCCACACCTTCATCGACCGCATGATCGCGCTGGTGGAAGGCGCCTCGCGCTCCAAGACCCCGAACGAGATCGCGCTCGACATCCTTCTCGCCGGTCTCACCATCATCTTCCTGATCGCGGTGGCGACCCTGGTCGGCTTCGCGCACTACTCGGCCACCGTCCTGTCGGTGCCGGTACTGGCCGCACTCCTGGTGACGCTGATCCCGACCACCATTGGCGGCCTGTTGTCTGCGATCGGCATCGCCGGCATGGACCGGCTGGTGCGCTTCAACGTGGTGGCGACCTCCGGCCGCGCGGTGGAGGCCGCCGGCGACGTCGACACCCTGCTGCTGGACAAGACCGGCACCATCACCTTCGGCAACCGCATGGCCGCCAGCTTCAGCGCGGTGCCTGGGGTCGAGGAGAAGCGCGTCGCCGAGGCCGCCGCCATGGCCTCGGTCGGCGACGAAACCCCGGAAGGCCGCTCGATCCACGCCCTCGCCCGCGACAGGTTCGGGATCGTGGCGGTGGCGCCGGACGGCGCGGTGCCGGTGCCGTTCTCGGCCAACACCCGCCTGTCCGGCCTCGATGCCGGCGGCCGGGTGTGGCGCAAGGGTGCCGTGGACTCGCTGCTCAAGGCAGTGGGCGAGACCAGGCCAGCGCAGGCCTTCACCGCAGCCGTGGAGCGCATCGCCCGCTCGGGCGGCACGCCGCTGGCGGTAGCGGAGGACAACCGCCTGCTCGGCGTGATCGAGCTCAAGGACGTGGTGAAGCCCGGCATACGCGACCGCTTCGCAGCGCTCCGCCGCATGGGCATACGCACCGTGATGGTGACCGGCGACAACCGCGTCACCGCGGCCGCGATCGCCAGCGAGGCCGGCGTCGACGACTTCATCGCCGAGGCGACGCCACAGGACAAGCTCGGCTACATACGCGCAGCCCAGGCCGAAGGCAGGCTGGTGGCGATGTGCGGCGACGGCACCAACGACGCCCCGGCGCTGGCGCAGGCCGATGTCGGCGTGGCGATGCAGACCGGCACCCAGGCGGCGCGCGAGGCGGCCAACATGGTCGACCTCGACAGCGATCCCACCAAGCTGATCGAGATCGTCGAGATCGGCAAGCAGCTGCTGATCACACGCGGCGCGTTGACGACGTTCTCGATCGCCAACGACATCGCCAAGTACTTCGCGATCCTGCCGGCGATCTTCGTGGTCGCCTATCCCGGCCTGTCGGCGCTCAACGTCATGCGCCTGTCGACGCCGCAGAGCGCCATCCTGTCCGCAGTGATCTTCAACGCCCTGGTGATCATCGCCCTGGTGCCGCTGGCGCTGAAGGGGGTGGACTTCAAGGCGATCAGCGCCGCCTCGCTGCTGCGCCGCAACCTGCTGATCTACGGCATCGGCGGCATCGTGGTGCCGTTCGCCGGCATCAAGATCATCGACATGGCTCTCACCGCCCTCCACGTCTTCGCCTGAGGATCAGGTCATGCTCTCGCATCTGCGTCCGGCCCTCTCCCTCGTCGTCCTGTTCACCCTGCTGCTCGGGCTGCTGTTCCCGCTCGGCTTCGTCGGCCTGGGCGCGGTGGCGTTCCCCGGCCCCGCCACCGGCAGCCTCCTTGAGCGCAACGGCCAGCCGGTCGGCTCCGCCCTGATCGGCCAGAACTTCACCGCCGACCGCTATTTCCACGGCCGCGAGTCGGCGATCTCCGGCACCGACCCGAAGGACCCCACCAAGACGGTGCCGACCCCCTATGACGGCAGCAACTCCTCCGC
>CAXUDP010000013.1:4534-8498 GCA_964249735.1 uncultured Acetobacteraceae bacterium
CGCTGGGAGGACGTGGCCGAGCTGCTCGCCGCCGGCATCCCGGTCTGGACCACCCTCAACGTCCAGCACCTGGAAAGCCTGAACGACACGGTGCTGCGCATCACCGGGGTCCGGGTGACCGAGACGCTGCCCGACCACGTGCTGGAGCTGGCCGACGAGATCGAGCTGATCGACCTGTCGCCCGCCGACCTGCGCGCCCGCCTGTCGCAGGGCCGGATCTACCGCCCGGACGTGGCGGCGCGGGCGCTGGGCGGCTTCTTCCGCGAGGGCAACCTGCAGGCGCTGCGCGAGATCGCGCTCCGCCGCGCCGCCCAGCACGTCGATGCCGGCCTGCTCGACTACATGCGCTCCAACGCCATCGCCGGTCCCTGGCCGGCCGGCGACCGGGTGCTGGCCCTGGTCGGCCCGGAGAACGGCGAGACCGTGCTGCGCGAAGCCAAGTGCCTGGCCGACGCGCTGCATGCGCCCTGGCTGGTGCTGCACGTCGAGCCGGCCGGAGAGGCGCCGGCCGACGCGGTGCGGATCGCGCGGATCATGGGCCTCGCATCTGAGCTGGGCGCCGAGACGGAGATACGCGCCGTGCGCACCGCGCAGGAGGGGATTATCGGCATCACGCTGGAGGTGGCGCGGGCGCGCAACGTCACCCGGATCGTGGTCGGCCGCCGGCAGGGCGCTCGCGGCTGGCGACGCCTGCTGTCCGGAGGGCTGCGGCGCAACCTGGCGGCGACGCTGCTGGCCCGGGCGCCGGACCACGCCGTGCAGGTGGTGCCGACCGGCGCCTCGCGGACCCGTCCGCCCGATCCGGGTGCCCGGCTGCCGGCCGGCTGGACGCCCTGGCTGTCGGCGACGGCGCTGGTGGTGCTGGCGGTCGGGCTGGGCGAGGCGCTGCACGGCCTGGTCGAGCCGGACGCGCTCGGCATGCTGTTCCTGGCCGCCGTGGTGGGTGCCGCCGCCCTGCACGGCCTCCGCGTGGCGCTCGTCAGCGCGCTGGTGTCGTTCCTGGCCTGGAACTTCTTCTTCATCCCGCCGCTCTACCGGTTCACCATCGATCAGCCGCGCGACATCATGGCGATCGTGGTGTTCGCGGTCGTCGCCGGCGCGACCGGGCTGGTCGCCAGCCGCCTCGGCGCCTCGGCGCGGGCGGCCCAGGGCCGGATCGAAAGCCTGCGTCGGATCGGCGCGTTCTCCCGCGCCCTGGGCGTGCCGGTCACCCGGGCGCAGCTGCAGGACGAGATCGTGCGCCAGGCCGCCTCCATCGCCGCGCGGGCGATGGTGCTGGCGGCGCGCGACGGCGACGGGGCGCTCGATATCCTCGCCGCCGACCCGCCGGCGGACACCATGGACGACGGCTCCTGGGCGGCGGCCTTGTGGTCCTGGCGGCATGGCGAGCCGTCCGGGCGCGGCACCGCCACGCTGCCGTCCGCCCCCTGGCGCTTCCTGCCGATCCGCATCGTCGGCGCCGCTGCGGAGGGCAGCAAGGGCGACGGCGACCTGGGCGGGTTGCACGGGCTGCTCGCGGTGCAGTCCGCGGTCCCGATCGACGGACCGGCGCTGCAGGCGCTGCAGGCGTTGACCGACCAGGCGGCGCTGGCGCTGGAGCGGGTCCGGCTGGTACGCGGCGCCGCCGATGCGACCGCACGCGACGAAACGCAGAAGCTGCGCACCGCCCTGCTGAACTCGCTGTCGCACGACCTGCGCACGCCGCTGACCGGCATACGCGGCTCGGCCGAGACCCTGCGCACCGCCTGGGCCCGCCTGCCCCCGGACACCCGCGACGACCTGCTGCTCGCCATCGAGGAGGACACGCGGCGGATGACACGGTTCCTGGCCAACATCACCGACATGACACGGCTCGACAGCGGCATGGTGGTGCCGCGCCTGGTGCGGGTGCTGCTGCACGACGTGGTGCAGGCCGCCGTATCGCGCCTAGACGATCCGGACCTGGTCTCGGTCGCCGAGGATGGGCCGTCTTCCGCCGTCCTGGCCGACCCGCTGCTGCTGGAGCAGGTGCTGTTCAACGTGCTGGACAACGCCCTGAAGTACTCGCAGCCCTCCTCCGCCGAGCCGGTCGCGGTGCGTGTCGCCGCCGAGGCCGGCCAGGCGGTGACCCGGATCAGCGACAACGGCGTCGGCATCGCCGAGGCCGACCTGCCGCACGTGTTCGACAGCTTCTTCCGCGCCCAGCGCGGCGACCGGGTGGTGCCGGGCACCGGGCTCGGCCTCGCGATCGCCCGCGGCCTGATCGAGGTGATGGGCGGCACCATCTCCGCTGCCAGTCCGTCGCCTGAACGCAAGGGGCCGGACCGGATCCGCAACGGTTCCGGCACCACCGTCACCATCGCCCTGCCGCTGGCGCCATGAGCGGGATCGACCGCCCGGCGGTGCTGATCGTCGACGACGAGAAGCAGATCCACCGCTTCCTGGCTCCCGCCCTGGAGGCCGCCGGCTACCGCCCCCGCTCGGCGTTCAACGGCGCCGACGGGCTGCGTCAGGCGGCGTCACGGGCACCGGACGCGATCGTGCTCGACCTCGGGCTGCCGGACATGGACGGCCAGGTGGTGCTGGAGCGGCTGCGCGCGTTCTCGCAGGTCCCGGTGATCGTGCTGTCCGCCCGCGACCGCCAGGCGGAGAAGATCGCCTCGCTCGACGCAGGCGCCGACGACTATGTCGAGAAGCCGTTCGGCCTCGGCGAGCTGCTGGCGCGGCTTCGCGCGGTGCTGCGTCGTCACGACCCGGGCATCGAACCCCGGCCGGACGAGATCCTCACCTGCGGCCCGATCGTGCTGGACCCAGGCCGCCACGAGGTCCGGGTCAACGGCGAGCGTGTCACCCTGAGCCCGCGCGAGTACCAGCTCCTGGCCATGCTGATGCGCCACGAGGACAAGGTGCTGACGCACCGCCAGCTGCTGCTCGCCCTGTGGGGCCCGGCGCATGGCGAGGACGTGCAGTACCTCCGCGTCTACATCGGCCAGCTCCGCCACAAGCTCGGCCCGGAGGTGGCGCCGATGATCGCGACGGAGCCGAACGTCGGCTACCGGCTCACCCGATCCGCAGACTGAGATCCACCAGGAGCCGGCCGTCCAGTCGCCGAGGGACCGGACGCACCCGGCAGCAGGCGAGCCCGGTTGCCGCCGGCCTCCCAACCCTGCTACCTGGATCGATACGCTATCGGATCGAGATCATGACGAAGACGTTTCTCCTGCTCTGCCTGGCGGCCGCCTCCGGTCCGGCGATCGCTTATGCGCAGCCGGTCTCGGGTCCGTATGTCCAGCTGGGCGGCGGCGTCGACTTCCTGCAGAACGTGCAGGTCAGGCCGTCGGGGTTCGGCCCCGCACCGCGCGACTACACCTTCGATCCGGGCGGGAGCGCCTTCGCCGCCGCCGGCTACGGGTTCGGCAACGGGCTGCGGCTCGAGGCGGAAGGCGACTATGCGTTCGACCACGTGCACGGCGTCGAGCTGGCGCCCCAGTACGCCACCGAGCGTGCCGGCGGCCACCTGCAGCAGTACGGCGGGTTCGGCAACGTGCTCTACGACCTCCGCCTCGGCCTTCCGGTCACGCCTTATCTCGGCCTCGGTGCCGGCTACCAGGAGATCGAGCTGAACCAGATCAACTCGTCGGGGTTCGGCGCGCAGGCCGGACATCCTGGTCACGGCGAGACCAGGGGCAACTTCGCCTATCAGGGGATCGCAGGCGCCGCCATCGCCACGCCCTGGCGCGGCCTGTCCCTGACCGTCGAGTACCGCCTGATCGGCGTCCTGTCGCCCGGCGCCTATTACCGCGGCTCGGCGAACGAGCTGGTTCCCGTGGCCGGCGCCAACCAGGCCACCTTCGGCACGTTCCAGGATGTCGGCTTCCGCGCGAGACCGTCGTTCCGCGAGGTCGAGATCCCGGAACACGCCACCTTCAACAACATCTTCAATCATGAGATCCTGTTCGGCCTGCGCTACACCTTCGACAACGGC
>CAXUDP010000013.1:8598-24588 GCA_964249735.1 uncultured Acetobacteraceae bacterium
GGTGCACGGGTTCGGCGACGCACACCTGCTGGTGCCGACCGGTCCGGACGTGCGCGAGCCGCAGAACCGGCGGGTCGAGATCATCCTCCGCTGATCGATACGTCTCCGGCGCGACGTCGCCGGAACCCATCCTACTGCAGCGGCTCGACCGGCAGCGCCCAGAGCAGGCCACCATCGGCGGCGAGCGCGCTGCGCCCGCGCGGCAGCATCAGCACGGACCCCGCGCCGACGTTCCGCGCGAAGATCTCGCCGTAGTTGCCGACCGCCGCGATCGCCGCCGCGAACGCAGTGTCCGGCACCCCCAGCGCCTTGCCGATCCACGGCGTGGTGCCGACCAGGCGCCGGATCACCGGGTTCGCGCTCCGGCGCATCTCCGGAAGGTTGGCCCGCGTCACCCCGTTCGCCTCCGCCTGCACCGACGCCCAGATCGTCCAGTCCACCAGCGCCGCCCACTGCCTGTCGCCCGCGCGGAAGGCCGGCGCGAACGGATCGACCGACACCGTGTCCGGCAGCACGGTGAACTCGGTCCGGCGCTTGTTGAAGCTGGCACGGACGTTGGCCAGCCAGGAGACGTCGCCGGTGATGGCGTCGCAATGCCCGTCGAGCAGCGCGACCTCCATCTCGCCGCGCTCGGAGAACGGGAACCGGTGCTCCGGCGTCCTCAGCCGCGGCTCCACGAGGTCGTACAACACCCGCTCGTGCGGCGCCGCGTTGATGAAGCACACGTTCTTCCCGCCCAGGTCGGCCAGCGTGCGGATGCCGCTTTGGTTGGACGCGAGCACGCCCTGGCCGTCGAAGAAGATCGGCGGCCCGAAGGCGACGCCGTACACGTCGCCCACCACCGGGTCGGGCGTCGCCCCGAACAGCACGTCCACCTTGCGGTCGCGGAGCGCTGCGAGCCCGCTAGGCTCGTCCGGCAGGGTCAGGAACCGGGCACGGCTGGGGTCGGCAAAGATCTCCGCCGCCAGCGCCCGGCAATGGTCGGCGCCAAGACCGGACAGGTTGCCGTGGGTATCGGCCTCGGAATAATCGTCCTCATCGCTCACCACGCCGCAGGCGAGCACGCCGGCGTGGCGCACCGCGTCCAGCGTGGCATCCGCACGCGCCGGACCGACCGCGCGGCCAAGCAGCAGCACCGCCAGGACGACCGGCAGCGCCTTGAACAGGCTTTCCAAGATGTCAGCTCCGCATGAACAGGAAGGGGAGCCGGGCGAACCCGCTCCCCTCCAATATGATCCGCCGGGATAGGACGGATCAGGGCGTCCAGGTGCCCGAGGTCGGGATGCCCGGGGTGGTGGACGGGCGCGGGTTGAAGTCGGCCGGCGCCGGGTCGATCAGCTTGTCGCCAACATAGTCGGTCGGCACGATGTTCAGCGTGTAGCAGCCGCCGGCGGCGTATTGCGGCAGGCTGGGCTTGGTGCCCGGCAGGATCTCCGCATACGAGGCCGGGAGCGGTGCGGTATCGCCGGTCAGGCGGGCATTGTCGAACGCGGCCAGCATGTCACCTATGTTGGGCACGTTGTCGTCGGCCGGCCCCACGTAGTCCTGTCCGAACTCGGTCTTGCCCAGCGCCGCCCCCTTCTTCTCGTCTGGAAGGTCGGCGAGCGGGGTCAGGTTGAACACGGTGTCGATGAACTTGATGATCGAGCTGTGCTCGGTGTTCTGGTGCACAATCGCGTGCGCCTTGGCGAACGGCGAGATCACGATCGCCGGGATGCGCGAGGACGGCTCGAGCGGGTTGCCTTCCGGATCGTTCACCCGGGTCGTCACCGCGGCGTGGTCGTAAAGCCCGTCGGTCTCGTCATAGACGATGATGATGGCGCTGTTCGGCCAATACGGGCTGGCGGCGATCGCGTTGACCTCGTCGGCGAGCAGCTGCTCGCTGATCTGCAGGTCCGAATATCCCGGATGGTCGTCGCTGCCCGGGAAGGCGGCGCGCACCGCCGGGTTCGGATCCACCGGCAGCAGGCCGTCGTTGTTGTCGTAGCCGCCGCGCACGTAGGCGACGCCGCCGGCGGCCGGCAGCAGCCGGTCGTTCACCGCGGTGAAGAAGTCCTGCAGCCCGAACAGGTGGTTCTGCGCCACCTCAGGGTTGTCGCCGATGTAGCCGAAGAACTGCGGCGCGTCGTGGTGGATGATGTAGGAGCTGTGCAGCGGCGCGGCCGTGGAGTCGGTCGGCTCGGCATCGTAGCCCTCCTCGAACCAGCCCCAGTTGGTCGGCTGACGGCCGCTGCCGGCGATGGTCTTCAGGTCGTGCTGCACGTCGGCCAGGTCCAGCGCCGGGTTCTGGTCGGTGCTGACCGTGGTCGCGATGTCGCGGCCCATGAACGACAGCGGCAGGGTGGCATAGGTCTGGTTCAGGGTCGGCTTGGCCGGGTTCTCGTCGTCCGGATTGGACGGCGGCTTGATCGGCGAGGTGTCGAGGGTGGAGCCCGGGAACGGCTGGTAGTCGCCCACCATCGGCACGCCGCCGGTCGCCGCCACCGTCGGGCTGGCGGTGTTGCTGCTCGCCTCGCCCGGATGCAGCGCCCACTGCGTCAGGCCCGACTGCCCGGCGATCATCGCCAGCGCATTCGGGGTGGACGGCCCGGTCACCGTCATGTGGAAGTTGTCGAACAGCGCGAAGCGGTCGGCGAACTGCCACAGATAGGGCGCGGTGTCGCAGTCGACGTGGCCCATCGCCACCTCGGCCATCTGCTTCTGGATCAGGGTCGGGTTGGAGCTGGGCGCCAGGCCCGTGGTCTTGGAAACGATCTGCCCCTGCGCGTTGGTGGTCAGCCCCTCCTCGTCCAGTGCGAAGCGGTCGTTCTGCGACACCCCGTTCACGAAGTGCGAGCTGTTGTCGACGCCGGCATGCGAATGGTCGACCGAGGCGGTGTCGGCCGGATAGATCGGGACCAAAGTGCCGGCGGCGGTCTTCACCGTCTGCGGGATCAGGAACGGCGAGACCGTGCCGACCGTGCCGTCGGTGTTGACGATCTGCTGGGTGAAGCCCGGGGTGCTGGCAGCCGACTGGCTGTAGAGCCCGTGTGCGCCGGGGAAGGTGCCGAAGTAGAAGTCGAACGACCGGTTCTCCTGGAACAGGACGAACACGTACTTCACCTTCTGGCGCAGCAGCGCGATCTTGGCCGCGGTGGTCAGCGCCGGCTGCCTGGCCAGATCGGTGGCGACGCCCTGCACCAGCGCGCTGCTTCTCGGCGCGATCGTCACGTCGTCGGGCGCCTGCCTCGCGAACACGATCGTCGGCTGGACCAGCGCGAGGGTCATGGTGATGGCGCAGGTCGATCTGCACCAGCTTCTGAAGGTCATGTCGTGTTCACCACCGGCGGTTGTCGTGCAGGGATCCGGCCGGCGTGTCTGCCGGCCTTGGGCAGGTTCTGGGGCGGTTCGGCCGTCCTGGCTAACGACAGTTCCATGAAATTTGGATCCGGCGCGTTTTCGGAAACTGTCATGCCGGGCGAAAGACAGGTGCCGGCAGTTGATCTTTGAACGTTGTTCACGCGAAGGGCGCCGCAGCGACCGGACCGGGCCTTGCCACTCCTCGGCAACCCGTCCTGCCGCCCGCTGTTCTGCTGCGGACACCAACATCGGGGAGCGTGCCATGGCGGACATCCAGGAGCCGAACAGCTTCGGCGAGGGCAAGCACGGGCAGGCGCGGCGCCTGGCCGACGCGGCGCTGACGGCGCAGCGCGAAGGCCGGCACGAGGAGGCGGAACGGCTGCTCGACGAGGCGCAGCGCACCGACCCGCAGGCTCTGGAGGAGGCGCTGGCAGAAAGCCGGGTCGGGGCGAAGCTGGACGCGGCCGAGATCGGCACCGATGCCGAGGTGGCGGCAATCAGCCGCACGATCGAGCCCGGCTCCTCCGCACCCTCGCGGGCCGGCATCACCGGGTCCGGCAGCGGGGCGGATGGCTGAACCGCAGCACCTGTAACGTTCCTGCACCGCACGGTGGCGAAGTACCACACTCACGACGCTGTTATGCCCGCCTCGCCCCGGCACCGGTCTAGACAGGACAACCACAGGACGTCCTTTGTCCTCCAGATATCAGAGGAATACGACGCCTCGATGTGCGATGTGCTGATCCTGGACGACGAGGAGGTCGTCCGCTCGGTCCTGGTGGACCTGCTGGAGGATCAGGGGCTGCACGTCTGCGCCGTGGGATCTCCTGCCGAGGCGCTCGACATCGCGCTGATGCCCGACGGCTGCACCCTGCTGCTGACCGACATCGACCTCGGCGTGCGCGAGATCGACGGCTTCGGCGTCGCCGAGCGGGCACGGCAGGTCCGGCCCGACCTGCCGGTGCTGTTCATCTCCGGGCGGCCGTGGAAGCTCGCCGAGTACCAGGCGACCGAGAACGACCGCGTGCTGGCCAAGCCGTTCCGGATGTCGGCGCTGCTCGACGCCGTGCAGCAGCTGCTGGCCCGGGTGGACGCCGTCTGACGCTCAGGCGAGGCCGCGCATCAGCGTGTCCAGCCGGTCGGCATCCTCCGGCTTCTTGTCCAGGCGCAGCCGACCGACGCGCGGGAACCGCAGCGCCACGCCGGACTTGTGCCGCGCCGAGCGCTGCGCCGCGTCGAACGCGATCTCCAGCACGATCCCCTTCGCCGTGCCATGCTCGACCTCGCGCACCGGGCCGAAGCGCTGGGTGGTGTTGTTGCGTATCCAGCGGTCGAGCATCACCAGCTCGGCATCGGTGAAGCCGGAATACGCCTTGCCGACCGGCACCAGCTCCTCGTCGCCGTTGGCCAGCTCGCGCCACAGGCCGAAGGTGTAGTCGGAATAATATGACGAGCGCTTGCCGTGGCCGCGCTGGGCATACATCAGCACCGCGTCGATGGTCAGCGGGTCGCGCTTCCACTTCCACCACATCCCCTTCGGCCGCCCGGGCAGATAGGGGCTGTCGCGCCGCTTGAGCATCAGTCCCTCGATGGAGGCGGCGCGCGCGCCGTCGCGCAGCACGGACAGCGCCGGCAGGTCCGGCGCCTCGACCAGCTCGGACAGGTCCATCCGCTCCGGCCGGACCCGGGCGACGAACGCCTCGAGCCGGACGCGGCGTTCGGTGAAGGGCAGAGGGCGCAGGTCGACGCCATTCTCGAACAGGATGTCGTAGAGACGCACCAGCACCGGGAACTGGCCCAGCATCTTGGCAGTCGGCGACTTTCGGTTCAGGCGCTGCTGCAGGTCGGCGAACGGGGCCACCACGCCGTCGCGCACCACCAGCAGCTCGCCGTCCAGCACCGCGTCGAAGCTCATGCGCTCGACGATCTCGGGAAAGGCGGCCGAGATGTCGTCGGCGCCGCGGGAATACAGCCGCTGCCCGGCCGGGGTGGACACCAGCTGCACCCGGATGCCGTCCCACTTCCATTCCGCGGCGAAGGCCCCGTAGTCGAGCGCCGCCAGGTCCGGCGCTTCCAGCGGATGCGCCAGCATCGGCGGCCGGAACACCGGCGCGTCGGCCGGATCGGGCCGCTCCCCCCTGCCCTCGATCCAGGCGAACAGGGGGGCGTAGGGCGGCGACAGCCCGTGCCACACCTCCTCGATGTCGTCGGCGGCGATGCTGCCGCCGCTGAGCTCGGCGAGCGCCACCTTGGCCAGCCGCACCGAGGCGCCGACGCGCAACGCGCCGGTGATGAGCTTCAGGATCGCCAGCCGGACCGGGGCGGGCGACGCGTCGAGCCAGCCGGCCACCAGCCGCGGCAGCTCCGCCTTGGGCGTGACCGCGAGCGCCTCCACCACCTCCGCCAGCAGCGGCGGCGGCGCGTTCGACCGTCGCTCCGGCCACATCAGCGCCACCGTCTCGGCCAGGTCGCCGACATAATCGTACGACCAGGCGAACAGCACCGGGTCGGTGCGCTCCTCCGCCAGAGCGCGGATCAGGCCAGGCTTGGCGGCGTCGAAGGCGAGCTCGCCGGTCAGGGCGGCCAGGCCGATGCCGCGATCCGGATCCGGCTCGGTCTCGAAGAAGCGACGCAGCAACGCCACCTTGGCCAGCCGGCCGGGCGTCAGGGTCAGCCGCTCCAGCAGCTCGGCGAAGGCGATCATGCGGTCGCCTCCGCCGCAACATCCGACGGCGCGGCGGACGGCCCGTCCTCGCCCTCCTCCTCGTCGCCGTAGCCGACCAGGCGCAGCGGCCGGCCGCGGCGACCCTGTGCCTCGGCGGCATGGATCAGCGCCTCCTCGCGCCCGTGCGTCACCCATACCTCCGGCGCATCGACATCGGCCAGGGTCCGGCACAGCTCGTCCCAGTCGCAATGATCGGAGATCACCAGCGGCAGCTCGACCCCCTTGGCCTTGGCCCGCTGGCGCACCCGCATCCAGCCCGACGCCAGGCACACCACCGGATCGGCGAGGCGGCGCGCCCAGCGGTCGGCGATCGCCGACGGCGGCGCCAGCACGATCGCGCCGGCGAGCTCCGCCTTGGCGGCGACGGTGGCCGGACGCAGGTCGCCGAGCGGAATGCCGAGCGACTCATAGGCGCGGCACACCGGCAGCAGCGCGCCGTGCAGGTAGAGCGGCCCGTCCCAGCCGGCCTCCCGGATCAGCCGGATCAGCCGCTGGCACTTGCCGAGCGCGTAGCAGCCGACCACGTGGGTGCGCTCGGGGAACAGCGACACGCTGCCCAGCAGGCGCGCCACCTCCTCCGCCGGCGGCGGGTGCCGGAACACCGGCAGCCCGAAGGTGGCCTCGGTCACGAACACGTCGCAGGGGATCGGCTCGAACGGCAGGCAGGTCGGGTCGGGCACGCGCTTGTAGTCGCCGGACACCACGGCGCGGCTGTTCTCGTATTCCATCGCCACCTGGACGCTGCCCAGCACGTGGCCGGCCGGCTGCAGCCAGACCCGCACGCTTCCCAGCGTCAGCACCTCGCCCAGGGCCAGCGCCTGCTGCGTCCGCCCGGCGCGGCCGGCACCCATGCGCACCTCCATGATCGCCAGCGTCTCGGCGCTGGCCAGCACGGCGTCGTGGCCGGGCCTGGCGTGATCGGCATGCGCATGGGTGATCACCGCACGCTCCACCGGGTTGACCGGGTCGATGAAGAAGCCGCCCGGCTCGCACCAGAGACCGTCGGGGCGGACCTTCAGCCATGTGTCGGGATGGGGCATCGCCGAGCCAAACCGCCGGGATGCGTCCGTGGTTGCGCATGGCCGCGAAACCCCACCCCGGGAATGGCTCTTAGTGCGTCAGCGAACGGTCCGGCCTGAACGGTGGCCGCTCCGCAACACCAACCACGCGGGAGATCGTATCATGAGCGGAATTATGGGCTCGCTTGAGGGCCTGATGCAGGGTGGCGGCACCGCCGGCGGCGCCGGTAACCTTCTGTCCGAGGCGTTCCAGTCCGCCGGCGGCGTGTCCGGCATCGTGTCGAAGTTCCAGCAGGCCGGGATGGGCGACAAGGCGCAGTCCTGGGTCGGCTCGGGCGGCAACATGTCGCTGGCCGCAGAGGAGGTGACAAAGGTGTTCCCGCCGCAGCAGATCGAGTCCTGGGCGGCGCAGCACGGGATCCCGGCCGGCGCCGCGGCGGGGGTGCTGGCGCACCTGCTGCCGCACGCGGTCGACAGCCAGACCCCGAACGGGCAGATGGGTGGCCAGGGCGGCATGCAGTCCGGAGGCGACGACCCGTTCGCCGACGGCCGGGCGTCGGACGCGCCGGACACCGACTCCTACAACGACACCCAGGCGCAGGGCGGCAGCCAGGGAGCGGGCCAGGGCGGTGGCGCTGGTGCAGGCCAGGGATTCGACTTCGGCGGCCTGGTGCAGCGCCTGATGGGCGGCAGCCGGTAACGCCGGGTTAAGCTGGACCTGCTATCGTCGGCACCTGGATCGATACACGAGGAGAGCAGGTTGATGCGGCATCTGGAACGGGCGTGCTTCGGGGCGCTGCTGGTCGGAACCCTGGTCGCCGGGGCGGCGCCGGCACACGCCGAGTCGATGAAGGAGTGCAGCGTCAAGTTCCAGGCGGCGAAGCAGGCCGGCACGCTGAACGGCGCCGACTGGAAGACCTTCCGGGCGACGCAGTGCAGCGGCAAGGCTGCCTCCGCCGCGCCGGCCTCCGGGCTGCCGGTCGCCGCCGCCGAACCGGCCACGCCGGCGGACACGGCCGCCGCTGCGCCCGCGCCGGCGAGCCGGCACTCCGTCTCGTCGGGCGATGCGCCGGTCGCCACCGGCAACGCCACCTTTCCGGGCAAGATCGACGCGAAGTACGCCAGCCTGACCCCCGGCCGGGCGCGGATGAAGACCTGCGACGACCAGTACAAGATCAACAAGGCGAACGGGGGTAACGGTGGCATGAAGTGGCTGCAGAAGGGTGGCGGCTATTACAGCGCCTGCGTCAAGCACCTCAAGGCCGGCTGAGCCACTACTCCGCGGCCACGCGCTGGCGCCGGCGGCGGGTGAGCAGGCGCCAGGACAGGGCGAGCCCTGCCTTCTGTTGCGCCAGCCACGAGCCGGACGCCAGCGCTTCGGGCGCACGGTTGTCGCCGGTTTCCACCACGTCGCGGCGGAAGTCGGCGGTGCCGAGCATCATGTCCCACCACGGGAACACGCCGCCGTAGTTGCAGGAGTTGCGACCGGCGGCGTCCAACCCGTGATGCGCGCGGTGGAACTGTGGCGACACCAGCAGCCGCTCGCCGAGCCACCCGAACGAGATGCGCGTGTTGGCATGGCTGAAGCTTTCCACCAGGCGAAGCACCAGCACCAGCAGCGGGAACTGCATCGGCGGCACGCCGATCAGGAGGCCGGCAGCGATGAACCAGACATAGGTGATGACGTCGTCCAGCACGTGGTTGCGGTCGTCGGACCAGAACGTCATCTGGCGCTGCGCGTGATGCAGCGCGTGCAGCCCATACCACCAGCCGAACGTATGGCTGAAGCGGTGGCGCCAGTAGTCGGCGAGGTCGAGCAGCACGGCGTAGATGAAAAAGGTCAGCACCGGCATGCCCATCAGCGCCGGCACGAGGGTGTCCAGGGTCGGCGGGATGTAGCCGTGGTCGGCGAGCCAGCCGTTCAACGCCGTCTGCGTCCAGTAGAAGCCGAAGAAGGTGACTAGCGGAAACACGCCGATCCGGGCAACCAGGGTATAGAACACGTCCATGCCGACCGTTTCGGGGCGCCGCCAGCGCACCAGCGGCATGAACCGCTCGGCCGGCACGCAGATGAGATAGTTGATCGCCACCTGCAGCACGCCGTAGGTGGCGAACAGCGCCCACATGAAGGCGGTGTCCTCCCACTGCATCAGGCCCGCGTGCCAGAGCAGCGGCAGCAGCACCGTCTCGTGGATCCAGCCGGCGATCCAGGCGAACGGGTCGGTCATGAACGGGCTCCGGGATCGACGGCACGCGCCACCGATGCCTTCGGGGCAGCGACAGCCGCCGCAGGCTAGCACGCGGTCTCCGGTCGTGCAGCCCGCATGGAGATGCGCCCGACTTGCGCCGGGCAGACGGCTCGGGCCTTATTCGCCCACAGTCCGGAACGGACGCGGAACACGGGAGGCTTGTGGATGGCGGCACGCCGGCTGCTGATCGTCGAGGACGAGTTCCTCATCCGGATGACACTCTCGGAAGTGCTGGCCGACGACGGCTACGAGGTGGTGGAGGCCGGCGACGCGGACGAGGCGCTGGCGGCACTCGCGCGGGAACCCGAACTCGCGGTGATGCTGACCGACATCCAGCTCCCCGGATCCATGGATGGACGCGCGCTGGCGGCCAAGGCGCGGGAAACGCGGCCGCTTCTGCCGGTGATCTTCATGAGCGGACGTCCGGATCCCGGCGCCGGCGGTCCGCTCGACCTCCACATCAACAAGCCTTACCTGCCCTCGACGATCTCGGCCGCGGTACGCCGCCTGACCGGCGGCTGAGGCCGGACGGCTTGGGCGCGCGCGCGCCGGACCAGGCCGAACGGCAGCCGACGCTCAAGGCGGCGTTCGAGGCGCTGCAGGCCGGACGCTTCGAGGCGGCACGGGACCTGGCACGACCCCATGTCGGGGAACGCGACCTGGAAGCGCAGCTGCTGTTCGGGCTGGCGCTGGGCGGCAGCCATGATGCCGCAGGGGCGGCACCCTTCCTGACCGCCGTCGCCACGGCGCGGCCGCAGGCGCTTCACCCCTGCATGGACCTCGTCTCCCTGCTGCAGCGGCAGTTCCGGGCGCGCGACGCCGAGCCGGTCTTTCTCGCCTGCCTAGCGATGATGCCGAGGGACGCCAAGCTGCACCTCGGCCACGCGCAGCTGCTGTCCGAGATGGGCCGGCTCGACGAGGCGATGGCGGCGGTGGAGGAAAGCCTGCGCCTGGCGCCGGACTCGTCGGCGGCGCTGAACCAGCAGGGCATCATCCTGGCCGGTCTGCGTCGGACGCCGGACGCGCTGGAGCTGTTCCGGCGCGTGGTCGAGCGCGACCCGCGCAACGCGCCGGCCTGGGCCAACCTCGGCTGCACCCTCACCGCCGAGAACGCGTTCGAGGACGCGCTGTCGGCCTACCGGCAGAGCATCCAGATCAAGCCCGACGATGCGCAGGTGCGCCTCAACCACTCGATCTGCCTGCTCAAGGCCGGCCGCATGGTGCAGGGCTGGCAGGAGCACGAATGGCGGTTCCGGCTGCCCGGCCATACCCGCCTGCCGCTCGACCGGATCCTGCCGACGCTGGGTTCCCACACCGACCTGGCCGGCCGCAGCGTCCTGCTGACGCATGAGGAGGGAGTCGGCGACACGCTGATGTTCCTGCGCTACGCGCCGCTGCTGGCAAGGCTGGGTGCCAAGGTGTTCGCCTGGGTGCCGCGGAACCTGGCGCGGGTGGCAGCACGGGTCGAGGGCATCGCCGGGGTGATCGCCACCGACGAGGTGCGGCTCGATGCCGACTGGCACTGCCCGTTCATCAGCCTGCCGCGCGCCTTTGCCAGCACGGCGACGCCCTGGGGGACATCGCCGCCCTATCTCGACACCGATCCGGCGGAGGTGGCGTCGAAGTCGCTGCTCCTGCCACGTGCCGGCGGGAGCAGGCCACCGCTGCGGGTGGGACTGGTCTGGGGCGGAGCGCCGCGGCCGGACCATCTGCCGGCCAACGCGGTGGACCGGCGGCGGAGCATGAGCCTGGACCAGCTGGCGCCGCTCGCCGCCCTGCGCCACGTCAGCCTGGTGAGCCTGCAGTACGGTCCCTATGCGCGCGCGCTGCACGATCCGCCGCCCGGGCTGCGGCTGGCCGACCCGATGGAGTCCGTGGGTGACATGGACGACACCGCGAGCCTGATGCGCTCCCTGGACGTCGTGGTGAGCGTGGACACCTCCATGATCCACCTGGCCGGCGGGCTCGGCGTGCCGGCGATCCTGATGGACCGCTACGACAACTGCTGGCGCTGGTTCCACGGCCGCACCGACAGCCCGTGGTATCCCTCGGTAACGATCGTGCGGCAAAAGCAGCTCGGCGAATGGGCCGGCGTCGTGGAACGCGTGGTGGCGATGCTGCAGCGGATGGCGGACGCCAAGCAGGCGGCGTTCGCCTAGAACAGCACCGGTCAGATATGGTCACCCGACCGGTGAAGATGCTCGTCAAGACAAGAAGCTGGACCGCACTTGTTCCGGACGGCGATCAGGCCACCATCCGCACCTCCACCAGCAGACTTTCGACCGTCTTGACCAGGTTGGTCGACTTCGCCGACAGCGACCGGACCGAGGTGTTGAGCTGCTCCGCCGCCTCGGTGGTCTGACCGGTGTCGCCCTGGATGCCGCCCATCAGCTGGTCGACCTGCTGGTTGCTGGCAGCAGCCTGGGTCGCGCTCTGCGCGATCTCGGAGGTCGCCATGCCCTGCTCCTTCACCGCCTGGGCAATGCCGGAGCTGATGTCGCGCATCTCGGTGATGGTGCCGACGATGCTGGAGATGGCCTGCACCGCTTCGCCGGTGGCCGCCTGCATCTCCGTGATCTGCGCGCCGATGTCCGCAGTGGCCTTGGCGGTCTGTGCGGCGAGCTGCTTGACCTCGTTCGCCACCACCGCGAAGCCCTTGCCGGCATCGCCTGCACGCGCCGCCTCGATGGTAGCATTGAGCGCCAGCAGGTTGGTCTGCTGCGCCACCTCCTCGATCAGGCGCACCACCACGCCGATACGGCCAGCCCCTTCCGACAGGGCCTTCACCACCGTGTCGGTGCGCCTGGCATCCTCCACCGCGCGCTCGGCGACCCTGGTCGACTGCCCGACCTGCTGCATGATCTCCGCCACCGACGCGGACAGCTCCTCCGCCGCGGCCGCCACCGTCTGCACGCCGGAATTGGCTTCCGCCATGGCGTCCGCGATGGCGCCGACATGGCTCGCCGAATGATGTGCGGCGCTGGCGATGCTCCGCGTGGTCTGGTCCAGGTCGCGGGTCGACAGGTCGATGTCGCCGACGGCTCCGCTCATCCTGCTTTCGAGGACCAGGGCGAGTTTCTCCGCCGCGTGGCGTCGGGCCTCCGCTTCAGCCTCGGCATGGGCTTCCAGCATCGCTTCCAGGCTGAGCCAGACCGCCTTCTGGAAGGCGATGCGCTGGCTGCGCCGCGTCGCCGCAGCCCTGGACAGCGGCCATCCCGGCCGATCGAGCTTGAGGTCGCGGATCACGGCAGCGGCGACGCTCGAATGGCACAAGCCGATGGCGTGGGCGGGCACCTTCTGGTCATGGAACATCCCCGCCAGGCGCTGCGCGCCTTCGACAAACCCGTCGCCCAGGTCGCCGCGCAGGACGCGCTGCCAGTGCGCCAGGCGAACCTGATGCACCGCCGGCTCCAGCAGCGCCGTCCGGATCTGCGGCCAGCTGGCGAGGGCCGGATTCAGCTCCTCCAGCAGGACCGGGAAGCGGCTGCCGCCATAGCTGCCCAGCGAGCGCAGCTGCGCCAGATCGTCCTCGGTGATGGAGAAGGCCGCGAGACGCTGGTGATTCTGTCGATCGGTCGGATGATGCATGGGATGTCTCGGCGCCTGGAGTTCATCGGTCGGCCGATCATGAGGCGCCATGTCATAAGACCGGGTTAACGCCCCGACCCCACGGATGAGGGGCGTCAGTACTGGAACTGGTACTTGAGCGCGACCGAGCTGCCCGGATCGTTCTCCGGCGTGATGATCCCGGTGGTGGCGCCGCCGGTGCCGACGGTGGTCTGCAGCTTGAGCCGCTTGGTCAGGTCCACCTGCACCTCGGCCTGGCTGCCGCCGCCGCTGGTCGCCTGCCTGGCGCCGACATAAACGCCGCGCGCGACGTACTTGCCGGCCTCGACGCTGGCGCTGCTGCTGTTGCCGCCGCCGCTGCCCACCGACAGCCGGTCGAGCCCGAGCGACTTGCGCACCGTGCCGAGCGGATCGAAGCCGCCGCCGGAACCGGTCAGCGAGGCCAGCGCGGTGGCGACCTGGGCGATCTGCAAGGCGCTCAGCGACTTGGTGTCCTGTCCGAACAGGATCAGCGCCAGCACCTGGTCCTGCGGCAGCGGCGGCGTGGAGGACAGCGTGATCCTCGGCGCGCTGGCATAGCCGCCGACGTTGAGGTCGGCGACGGTGGAGCCGACCACGCTCTGCGCGGTGAAGTCGAGCGTCGGGTCGATGGTGTGGCCGACGCCGGTGCCGTTGAACCCGACCCGCCCCTTGGTGAAGGTGAGCGAGATGCCGGCCAGGTCGAACGTGCCGCGCCGCATGTCGAAAGCGCCAGCGACCAGCGGCGCCGTCGAGGTGCCGCCGACATGCAGCGTGCCGCCGAGCTCGGCGTCGAGCCCATGGCCGCGCACGAAGATCTGTCCCGGCGCGTTCACGCCGACGTCGAAGCCGATCAGCAGGGCGGACCCGGCCGCCTGCGCCGGTGCCGGCTTGTCGCCGGGACGGACCACATGGAGGCGTGCCACCGACGGCGGCAGGGCGTTGGGGATGTTGATCGAGGCGCCGTCCACGGTGACGCTGCCGCCGACGTCGAGACGGGTGCCGGCCTGGCCGTGCACCCGTATGTCGGCATCCAGGGTCGCGGTCAGCAGGTCGCTCGACAACGGCCGGGCGTTCCGCGCCGTCACGTGCAGGTCGACCGGCAGGCCGGGCACCAGGGCGCCGACAGTGCCGCTGGCGCCGATCGTGCCGGTCCCGGCGCGCGCGCTGAGCGAGGCGATCGTGATCGTCTGGCCGGCCGCCTCGACCAGCGCGTCGATGTCGGTCAGGCGCACCCCTTGCGCGAAGTCCTGGAACTGGCCGCCGGTCAGCCGCACCGTGCCGTTCAGGATCGGCGCGCGCGCGGTGCCGGACACCCCCATCGCCAGCGCGAGCCGGCCGTCGAGCTGCCGCCCCTGCGCACCCAGCACGGCGTTGGCCAGTGCCAGGTCGACGCTGCCGTCGGCGCGCAACGCAAGCGCGCCGGTGGCCGAGGTGGGCGCGGTGCCCGACACGGTGAGGGCGACGTCCGGCCCGGCTCCGAGACGTGCGTCCACCCGCGCCGTGCTGCCGGCCAGCGCCAGGTTCGCCACCAGGCTGGCAGGCGGCAGCGAGGCGGCGGGGCCAGTGCGCAGCTTCAAACCGTTGGCCGTGAGTCGGACCGTGCCTTCCGGACGGGAGGTGGTGCCGGTCAGCCGCGCCTCGGCGCCGATCACACCGGTCGCGTCCAGCGTCGGTGCGAACGGCCTGGCCAGCGCGGGCGTGACGTTGGCCAGGGTCGCGGTCAGGTCCAGGCGCGGCATGATGCGGCCGGCCACGTCCAGGGTCGCGGGAACAACGCCGGGCGGCGCCACCGACACCCTCAGCCGGTCCACTCCGGTTTCCGCGCCGAACGCGATCCGTGCCGGCGCCAGCAGCCGCACCGTCTCGCCCTTGGCGGTCGCGATCAGCCGGGCGAGCGATACCTGCTTGTGCGGCAGGTCGAGGCGCAGCGCGGCATCAAGGGTGGCAGGACCACCGGCGACATGCTGCAGGCTGGCCGTCGCGGCCACGTCCAGCGCCGCCTCGGGCCCGCGTGCGGTGGCGTGCGCCTGGCCGGTGATGGCGCCCGCCTGGATGCCCCCGGCATCGAGACGCAGGTTCACGGCGGGTGCTGCGAGCGGGTCCGCCACCGTGCCGGCCAGGGTCAGGGTGCCGACGCGGGCGGTCTGCAGTCCGCCACTGGCCCGCACCGCGACCGTGACCAGTGGTGCCGCGCCCGCCGCCCCCTGACTGGTGCGGATGTCGGCCTGCACGCTGCCGGCGACCGGCTGGCCGATCACCGGCCGGAGGTCGGCCAGCCGGGTCATGCGCACCGACAGCGTGCCGAGCGGCAGCTTCGTGCCGGCGGGCAGCGTCATGTCGGCATGGCCGCTGGCGCTCTTCCAGTCCAGCGCGTCCAGCGTCAGGTGCAGCGCGCCGTCGGCCAGCCGCGCCGCCTCCGCCTTGAGGACGAGCGGCGCGCGGTCGAGGGTGCCGGATAGCGATACCGTGCCGGCGGGTGCGGCGGGCAGGTGCTGGGCGTCGAGCACCAGGTGCAGCGGACCGGTGGGCATGGTCGCGGTGCCGGGGTTGCCGCTCGCCTCGACATGGGCGGACAGGTCCCTGGCCGGGCCCGACGCGGTGCCGGTCAGCGCCAGCGCGCCGCGCAGGGACGGCAGCGCCCGCTCCAGCGCCGGCAGCCCGAGTGCCACGCGGACGTCGAGCACGTCGTTCCGGTCGCTGCCGGATGCCTGCAGATGCAGCGCCTGCCCGTCCAGCCTGAGCTGGCGCAGGATCAGGTCGCTGCCGTTCCTCGACGCGGCGAGCGCGATCTGCCCGCTGGGCCCGACCAGCCCGGCCGCCTGCGCCTGCCCTCCGGTGATCGCCAGCGGACCCGTCACGGTCACGTCGGCGTTGCTTCCGGACTGCGAGAAGGCGACGGCGAGCCGGGCATGACCTTCCAGCGCGGTGCCGCCGGCGGCGGCGAGCGGCTGGAGGTCCGGCAGGCTGACGTCGAGCTGCCCCCGCAGTGGCGCTGCGGTCAGGATACGTCCGGTGATGCCGGCCAGGGGGTGCGACAGCACGAGGTCGAGCGGCCGGTCCGGCTGGTGCG
>CAXUDP010000013.1:24688-48986 GCA_964249735.1 uncultured Acetobacteraceae bacterium
GGCACCGGCTGCATCGCCGGCGCGTGCAGCGCCAGCTGCACGTCGAAGCGGGGCTGCAGCAGGTCGAGGGTGCCATGCGCGCCCAGCGTCAGGACGCCGCCGGGCACAGTTCCCGCGGTGCCGGCGAGGGACAGAGCGGCCTCGTCGCGCGGCCCGTCGAGGTCGAGCGACAGGTGCAGTGGATCAAGTAACGGCAGGTGCCCGAGCGCGGTCACGATCCCGCCGGCGGGATCGTCCAGCTTCAGGTGCAGGCCGAGCCGACCGGGGGTGACGACCGTCGCCAGGTCGACGATGCCGGGATGGTCGAGCCGGCGCAGGCGCAGGCCGAGATTGGTGTCCGGCAGTGTGGCGAGCGTCACCCCGCTCAGCAGCGGGGCGAGGTCGGCGATGCTCGCATGGCCGTCGATGGCGGCGCTGACCGCGGTGCCGGCGACGGGTGCCGCGACGTCGAAACGCTCCACGCGCAGCGCGTCGACCAGCACGCCGAGATGCAGCCCGCTCTTCGCACCCGGCTTCGGCGGCGGCGCCGGCTTGGCGTGGGGGTTGGGCACCGGCAGGCGCGCCACGCTGATCCGGGCCACGCTGGCCAGCTCGACATGCGCGGTCCGAGCCAGCAGGCGCAGCGGCGACCAGTCGAGCACCAGCCGGTCCAGGGTGAGCCAGGTGCCGCGCGTGTCGCGCACCTCGACGCGCCGCACCGTCAGCGCGTCGGGGAAGCGACCCCCGAGCCCTTGGATCGCCACCAGGCCGCCGGTCAGGGTGCCCGCTTGGCCCTCGATCAGCCGTCGCCCGGGCCCGGTATTGGCGCCGACCAGCACCACCGCAAGCACCAGCGCAACCAGCGCCACCGGCAGCCCGAGCAGCAGGCCCACCACGGCGGCAGCGACCCGCCAAGGGTTGCGAGACCGAGGCGTCCCATCCGACCCGACCATCAGAACGCTTCCCCCAGGCCGACATAAAGCTCGAAGCTGTCCCCGCCGGGCGGCTTGTTCAGCGGCACCGCGACGTCGAGCCTGATCGGCCCGATCGGGGTGTAGTAGCGCCCGCCGATCCCGGCGCCGACCCGCAGCGTGCCGTTGCCGGGCACGCTGCTGGCCGACACCTGCCCGGCATCGGCGAAGGCGGCGAAGCCGAAGCTCTTGCCGATGCGTTGCCGGAACTCGACCGTGCCGGCATCCACCGCGGTGCCGCCCTCCGGGTTGCCGTCGGCGAACAGCGGCCCGACGCCCTGGTACTTGTAGCCGCGCACGGTGCCGCTGCCGCCGGCATAAAGCCGCTGGTCGGGCGGCAGCTCAAAGGTGGTGGCGCCCTGCACCGAGCCGATCACGGCACGCAGCGCGATCACGCTGCGCCCGGGGGCGGCGAGGCCGATCCGGTTGAGGTCGAGATAGGTCGTGGCCGTGCCCTGCAGGATGGCGAAGAAGCTGTCGCCGCCCCCGTTGTTGCCCCCATCGTTGCCCGAGCCGGAGCCGAGGCTTTCGGTGGGCGTGGCGTCAAGCGAGACGCGCACCCCGTGGGTCGGGCTGTCGAGCGGGTTGACGAGCCCGGTGCCATCGTAGCTGACGGTGAGCGGCACGAAGGCCAGGGTGTAGGACCGGGCGACGCCTTCCTGGATGATCCGCTCCTGTTCGGCGCCGACCCCGCCCGACACCGACCAGGCTTGCGACAGCTTGCGGTCGAGCAGGGCGCGGACCAGCAGCGCGGTCTGGTTGTACGCCTGCAGGTCCTGCTTCAGCCCCTCGACGCGCAGGTCGAGCGACTGGTCGCGCCGGTAGAAGTCCGGCTTCAGAAGGTCGGCATACACGTCATAGCCGAGCCCGTTCACCGAGGTGCCGCCAAGCCCGGTCAGCAGCGCCACCAGCTCCAGCCGCTCGGCGTTGCCGAACAGGTTGTGGTGGGTCCAGGTGACGCCGGCGCTGCCGCCGAGGTCGGTGGAATAGCCGGCCTGCAGCGCCACCGTGTGCCGCGGCGCCTCGGTGAAGTCGAAGGCAAGCGGCAGCTCGCCATCCGGCGACAGCGCCTGCGCCGCGGTCACGCCGACGCCGGAGAACACGCCGGTCGACGCCAGGTCCTGCCGCGCCGCCTCGATCCGGCTCGGCTGGTACAGCTGTCCCTGGTGCACCAGCAGGCGTCGGGCGACATAGTCCGGGTTGACCTGCCGCAGCCCGGCCAGGGTGATGGCGCCGATGTCGACGCGCGGCCCCTCCTTGGCGGTGAACACGATGTCCAGGGTGCGGCTGGCCGGCCTGAGATAGGCGATCGGCGCCTGCACCGTGGCGAAGGCGTGGCCTTCCTCCTGAAGTGCCGTCTGCAGCCGCCCTTGCGCCGCCAGCACGTCGCTGGCGATCGCCGGCTGACCGGGATGCAGGTCGAAGCGGCCTTGGTCGGCAGCCGACAGCGCCTCCCCCGGCGGCAGGGTCAGGGTCACCTGGCCGAGGTGGAACAGGGGCCCCTTGTCGATCGAGACGGTGACCGCCGCCGGCGTGCCGGCCGGCAGGGCGGACAGGATGTCGGGCAGCGCCGGGTCGTCCGACGGGTGGCCGGCGACGGTGACGGCGATGCGGCTCGCATAGAAGCCGAAGCTTTCCAGCGCGGTGCGCAGCCGCGCCACGTCTGCCCGGGCCCGGCCGGCCAGCGCGAACGGGCTGACCGCGCGGGTCTTCTGCAGCGAGACCAGGCTGGATGACCCCTTCAGGGCGGCGTCCAGCGCCTTGTCGCCGGTCGGACGCAGCGTGGTCCGATAGGATACCGGATCCGCGGCCCGCGCAGCCGGCATCGGGGCTGCGACCCCGACCAGTGCTGCGCACAGCATGCCGGCGCCGGCCGCCGCGGCAGCGGGACGGACTATGAACGGCATCTGCCCTCGGCAGGACCAGTCAGGGCAATCAGGGCGTCGTCCTCGTCCGCGCGGTCCGGTCCGGTTCCGGAACCGGTGCCGTCCTGTAGCACCCGGGCCGATTGTCGTCCTGCCCCTAATCACGCTATGCCCAGCCGATGCAGGCAGCCCCTCGCAGCCTCGGCCCGCGCACGGTCCCCGTGCTCCCGACCCGGCCGGGCGTATCCCCGCTTTTCCGAGCCCGGCCCGGCCTCCCTCGCGAGGAGGATGTGACGTCGGCCGAGCCCGACGAGCAGGCCCTGCCGCCTCCTCATCCCCTGCTCCGGCTGGTACGCAGGGTGCGTGTGCTGCGCCGCGGCATCGCCATCCTGGCATGGACCGGGATCGCCTGTCCGATCCAGACGGTGCTGCTGATGCTGCCGGGCCGCGGCAAGGTGTGGTTCGCGCGGTCGTACTGGTCGGTGGTGTGCCGGCTGCTCGGCATGCAGGTCCGCACCGTCGGCCATCCCGCGGCCGGGCCGCGGCCACGGCGGCCGCTGATCTACGTGTGCAACCATTCGTCCTGGATCGACGTGCCGGTGCTGGGCGGCCGCCTCGAGGCCTGCTTCGTCGCCAAGGAGGAGGTGGGCGGCTGGCCGCTGGTCGGCACCGTGGCGAGGCTCGGCCGCACCCTGTTCGTCAGCCGACAGCGCAAGGCGACCGGGCGCGAGCGGGACGACATGCGTCTGCGCCTCCAAGCCGGCGACGACCTGATCCTGTTCCCCGAAGGCACCAGCTCGGACGGCTCGCGCGTGCTGCCGTTCCATTCCTCCTTCTTCGCCGCCGCCAAGCCGAACGGCAGCCAGGACGAGGCTGACGCTGACGCGGTGCCGCTGATCCAGCCGGTGTCGATCGTCTACGACCGCCTCGGCGGCCTGCCGGTGTGCCGCTCGACCCGCACCGTGTTCGCCTGGTACGGCGACATGGACCTCGCCTCGCACTTCGGGAGGCTGGCCCGCTGGCGCGGCATGCGGGCCACGGTGCTGCTGCATCCGGTGCTCGATCCGGTCGCCTTCGGCTCGCGCAAGGCGCTGTCCCTGGCGGCCTGGGCCGCGATCGCCGAGGGTGCCGCCACCATCCGCCAGAACCGGTTCGCGGACGCGACCGGGCGGAGCGTCGATGACGGGACGATGAACATCGCGCCCCGGCCGGTCCCGCCGATCCCGGCGAAGGATTTTCCCCTTGACACCGGCGGCCGCTCCTTCGCCTGATCATGCATCGTCTCGATGGTCGGGACGATGCGGGAGTGCACCTCGATCGGCATCATGCCACGCGGTTCTGCCTGATGGGGTCCACGCCGCCTTGACGGCGCAACGCCCTTGACCGGCGGCCAGCCGGACGCGATTTCTGCCGCGCTTCCGCGCGGATCCCTTCCGGCGGCTGTCGGAGCCTCCGCCGCCTTGAGCACCCCATCCCCGAAATGCTTGCCCCCTGGTCGCCCGCCTGGGAAGCGCCTGCACGTCATCACCTGGGGCTGCCAGATGAACGTGTACGACAGCGCCCGCATGACCGACGTGCTGCGTCCGCTGGGCTATGGGCCGGCGGACACGCCGGAGGAGGCCGACATGGTCATCCTCAACACCTGCCACATACGCGATCGCGCGGCAGAAAAGGTGTTCTCCGAACTCGGCCGGCTTCGCGTGATCAAGCAGGCACGCGCCGCGGAAGGCCGCCCCACCGTGCTGGCGGTCGCCGGCTGCGTGGCGCAGGCCGAGGGACGCGAGATCCTGGCCCGGGCGCCGTTCGTGGACATCGTGCTGGGACCGCAGACCTATCACCGGCTGCCGGAGATGGTGGCGCGCGCGGCGCGCGCCGGCGGGGTGGTGATCGACACCGACTTCCCGGCGGAACAAAAGTTCGACTTCCTGCCGGACGCCGCCGGGCCGCAGCTGCAGGGCGGGGTGACCGCGTTCCTGACCGTGCAGGAAGGCTGCGACAAGTTCTGCTCGTTCTGCGTCGTGCCCTACACGCGCGGCGCCGAGGCCAGCCGCCCGGCCGCCTCCGTGCTGGCCGAGGCGCGACGCATGGCGGCGGGCGGCGTGCGCGAGATCACCCTGCTCGGGCAGAACGTCAACGCGTATCACGGCGACGGCCCGGACGGGCGGTCCTGGGGCCTGGCCCGGCTGATGCACGCGCTGGCCGACATCCCCGGCCTCGCCCGGCTGCGCTACACCACCTCGCATCCGCGCGACATGGACGACGCGCTGGTCGCGGCGCATCGCGACCTGCCCCAGCTGATGCCGTTCCTGCACCTGCCGGTTCAGTCCGGCTCCGACCGCATGCTCAGGGCGATGAACCGTGGCCACACCGCGGACGAGTACCGCCGGCTGGTGGGCCGGCTGCGCGCCGCCCGGCCGGACCTAGCCCTGTCGTCGGACTTCATCGTCGGCCATCCGGGCGAAACCGATGCCGACTTCACGGCGACGATGGCGCTGGTGGACGAGATCGGTTTCGCCCAGGCGTTCTCGTTCACCTACTCGGCCCGTCCCGGCACCCCGGCCGCCGGCGCGCCCGGCGCCGTGCCGCAGCCGGTCAGGGACGAGCGGCTGCAGCGGCTGCAGGCGCTGATCCGGGCGCAGCAGGACCGCACCAACGCCGGGAGCGTCGGCCAGGCGATGCCGGTGCTGTTCACCGGGCGCGGCCGACGCCCCGGGCAGCTGTCGGGACGCAGCCCCTACCTCCAGGCGGTGCACGCCGCGGCGCCGGAAATCCTGATCGGCACCGTGGCGATGGTGAAGATCGAGGCGATGCTCACCAACTCCCTGACCGCCACCCTGGTCGACCCGATCGTCCCGTCCCCGATCCTCCTGCCGGAGAGAGCCTGCGCTTGACCGAACTCGCCACCACCGCCTTCCCCGCTCCCGGTCCCGCACCGGTTCCCCCCGATCACGGACCGGTCGCGCGAACGGTTGCGGACGGCGAGGCAAGGGCGGCGACCATGCAGTTCAACGACAACGCGCTGCTGCAGCTGCTGCTGGGCGACCATGACCGCCACCTGGTGCGCCTCGAGCAGGGGCTGGGCGTGCGCCTGGCCTGCCGCGGCAACCGGGTCAGCATCAGCGGCGATCCCGGCCGCGTGGCGCTGGCCCGTTCCGCCCTGGCGGCGCTGTATCGACGGCTCGAGGAGGGCCGCCCGATCGACGCGGCCGAGGTGGATGCCGCGATCCGCATGTCGGACCTGCACAACACCGTGCTGGACCCCAAGCGCGAGGCGATCCGGGTGCCCGGCCGGAGCGGCGCGTCGCGTCGCGAGGCGGAGGGCTTCCCCGGCCTGCCCGGTGCCGCCGGCACGCTGCTGCCGGATCCCAGCCCGCGGCTGCCGTTCACCGACTGGCCCTCGATCCGCACCCGTCGCGGCGCGATCGAGCCGCGCTCGCCCGGCCAGGCCGCCTACATGGAGCTGCTATCCGGTCACGAGATGGTGTTCGGCATCGGCCCCGCCGGCACCGGCAAGACCTACCTTGCGGTGGCGCAGGCGGTGGCGATGCTGCAGGCCGGACGGGTCGACCGAATCGTGCTGTCGCGTCCGGCGGTGGAGGCGGGCGAGCGGCTGGGCTTCCTGCCCGGCGACCTCAAGGAGAAGATCGACCCCTATTTGCGCCCGCTCTACGACGCGCTGCACGACATGATGCCGGGCGATCAGGTGATCCGGCGCATGGCGTCCGGCGAGATCGAGGTGGCGCCGCTCGCCTTCATGCGCGGCCGCACCCTGGCGCATGCCTTCGTGATCCTGGACGAGGCGCAGAACACCACCGTCGCGCAGATGAAGATGTTCCTGACCCGGATGGGATCGGGCACGCGCATGGCGATCAACGGCGACCTCAGCCAGGTCGACCTGCCGGCCGGGGTGTCGTCCGGCCTGCGCGACGCGGTGGAAACCCTGGAAGGCCTGCCCGGGATCGGCTTCACCCGGTTCGAGAGCCGGGACGTGGTGCGCCATCCGCTGGTCGCCCGGATCGTCGATGCCTATGATCAGCGTGCGGCGGCCGAGCGGGACATCACCCGGAACCGGACGCGCCGGGAGATCGATGGAACCGCCAGGTAAGACCAAGCCGAAGAAGGACCGCCCCCGAAAACGGGACGCCCATGCGGGCAAGGCGGTGGCGGGCGTGTCCCGGCATGCGGCCGAACGACGCCGCACCGAGGCGGCGGGCCAGGTCGAGGTGTTCGTGGTCGACCGGCGCTGGCGCCGGCTGGTGCCGCAGGTCGAGCGCCTGGCCCGCCTGGCCGCGATCGCCGGCGGCGGGGCCGGCTCCGTCGTGCTGGACAACGACCTGCGCGTGCGCCGCCTGAACGCGCGCCATCGCGGCCGCAACACGCCGACCAACGTCCTGACCTTCGCGACCCCGCCCGGCATCGCCGGCGGCGACATCGTGCTGGCGCTGGAAACGGTGCGACGGGAAGCGCTGGCGGCCGGGCGCCGGCCCCGCCACCATCTGGCACACCTGGTGGTGCACGGGGCGTTGCACCTGCGCGGCCACCTGCACGGCGGCGCCGGCGAGGCACGGCGCATGGAGATGGAGGAGGCCCGCATCCTGCACGGCCTGCGGGTGCCGAACCCCTGGAAGCCGCGCCGGGTCATCGGGAGCGGCGCGAAACCATGAGCGCATCCGCGCCACGGCCGGACGCCGACCGTCCGCGCAGGGGCCTGCTCGGCTGGTGGGGCCGCCGGCGCGGCGACCAGGACCTGCGCGCCCGCGTCGCCGCCCTGGTGCAGGAGGCGGCCGACGCGCCGCAGGCCGAGGGCGAGACGCCCGAGCTCGACCGGCAGGAGCGGGTGCTGATCGCCAACGTGCTGCGGCTGCGCGGCACCACGGCCGACGACGTGATGGTGCCGCGCGCCGACATCGTCGCCATGCCGGTGAACCTCGGCTTCGAGGACGCGCTGGCCACCATGAAGCGGGAGAACCATTCCCGGCTGCCGGTCTACGGCGAGCAGCTCGACGACATCGTCGGCATGGTCCACGTCAAGGACCTGGTCGGCTATGCGGGACCGAGCGACAGCTTCCGGCTGCAGTCGATCCTGCGCCAGCCGCTGATGATCGCGCCGCAGATGCCGGTGCTGGACCTGCTGCTGCAGATGCGCCTGCGCCGCATCCACCTGGCGCTGGTGATCGACGAGTACGGCGGCATCGACGGGCTGGTGACGATCGAGGACCTGGTCGAGACCATCGTCGGCGACATCGCCGACGAGCACGACGAGCCGGACGTGCCGATGCTGGTCGAGCGCCACGACGGCACGCTCGACATCGACGCGCGCATGCCGGTCGAGGCGTTCGAGCACAAGCTGGGCGCGGTGCTGACCGAGCAGGAGCGGGAGTCCGAGATCGAGACGGTGGGCGGGCTGGTGTTCCGGCTCGCCGGCCACGTGCCGACGCGCGGCGAGGTGCTGAGCCATGAAAGCGGCATCCAGTTCCGCGTCCTGGAGGCCGACGCCCGGCACATCCGGCGCCTGCGGGTCCGTCCGGCACCAAGGTCGGAGCCGGAGGCTCCGGCGCAGCCGGACGCGGCCTGAGCGCTTGAGGATCCACGTCCACACCGGCACCGGCCGCGAGCAGCCGATCACGCCCGGGCTGTGGGCCGAGGCGGCAGCACGTGCGCCGGACGTCGGCGGCGGCCAGACCGTGAGCTTCGGCTCCACGGTGGAGGCCTTGTCCGAGGCGCTCGCCGACTGCGAAATGGTGGTGTTCACCAACCACCTGCCGCGTCCCCTGCCTACGCCCGCGCCGCTTCTGCGCCACCTGTTCTACACCTTTGCCGGCATCGACGGGCTGATGCCGCTCGACTGGCTGCCGCCGGGCGTGGGCCTGCTCAACAACCGCGGCACCCACGCCGACAAGGCAGGCGAGTTCGCGATCATGAGCCTGCTCATGCTGGCGAGCCACATGCCGAGTTTCGTTGCCGACCAGCGCGCACAGCGCTGGACCAGGCAGCACGGCACCGTGCTGGCCGGGCGACGGCTGACGGTGGTGGGCCTGGGCAGCCTGGGCGGGGGGGCGGCCAGGCGCGCGGCACAGTTCGGGCTGCGCGTGACCGGGGTGCGCGCCCATCCGGCACCGCATCCGTCCTGCGAGCGGGTGGTGGGCACCGACGCGCTCGACGCGGTGCTGCCGGACACCGAGTTCCTGCTGCTGGCCTGCCCGCTCACCGCGGCGACCCGGGACCTGCTGGACGCGCGCCGGATCGCGCTGCTGCCGCCAGGCGCGTTCGTGGTGAACATCGGCCGCGGCGCCCTCGTGGTGCAGGACGCGCTGTGCGACGCGCTGGAGGACGGACGGCTGGGCGGCGCGGTGCTGGACGTGTTCATCCCGGAACCGGTGCCGCCCGGCCACCGGCTCTGGACCACACGCAATCTCCTGATGACGCCGCACGTGTCCTGCGACGACGGCGCGTCCTACCTGCCGCGCAGCCTGGACATCCTGATGGAGAACCTTCGCGCCATCCGGGACGGCCGGACGCCGCCCAACTTGGTGGACCCGTCGCGCGGCTATTGAAGCCGGACCCTGGAAGGCTCGGTCGACCGCCACCATAGCTGCCTGCCGGTCAGGATGCAGGCCGATACGGGGTCACGGGGGACGTATCGGCGCGAACGGCGAGATGGGCTGGCATCGGCGCGGCGCCGACGGGTCAGCCAACCGGCAGGAGAGCCGGATGCCAGACGGACCGCTCGCCGCGTTCCCTCACATCAGGTTGCGGCGCGACCTCGCCACGGCTTCCGCGGCAGACAGGACGCCGCGGAAATGATGCGCGGCCTCGTGCCGGAGCGCCGCCAGGCTGGGCAGGATGCTCCCGTGCATCGCGCGAAGCCGGTCGTGGGTGGCGAAGAACGCCAGCCCCACGCGGTTCGGCTGCAGGATCGCCGCGCCGACGAACACGCCGTCGATCTCGATCACTTCGCTTTCGAGCATCGTGGTCCATCCTTGGCGATGGAGCCTCATCCTCGCCGACGCCAAGGCTTATCGTGTCTCCAGCGGCCAAACAAGCATACAATTTCGTGTAATATAGATTACACTATCTTGATAGCTTGGGGTTGGGCCGTCGGCCCGTCAGGCAGCCACTTTGGAAGGCCTTCCCGACAGCAGGGCGACCAGCTCCGCCTTCGCCGCCTCGGCCCGGTCGTTCGGGATCTGGCAGGTCCCGGCAGCCTCATGACCGCCGCCGCCATGGGCCAGGCAGACGGCACCGACATCCACCGGCGAGGACCGGTCGAGGATCGACTTGCCGATCGCGAACACCGTGTTTTGCTTCCTCAGGCCCCACAGCACGTGCGCCGAGATGTCGCAGTCCGGGAACAGCGCGTAGACCATGAAGCGGTTGCCGGCATAGATCACCGCCTCGTCGCGCAGGTCGATCAGCGCCAGCCTGCCGTGCACGGTCGTGCAGCGGCGGAGCTGCTCGGCGAACAGGTCGCGGTGCGCGACGTAGAGGTCGACGCGCTCCTTCACGTCCGGCAGCGCCAGCACCTCGTCGATGCCGGCGTCCCGGCAGCGCTCGATCAGCTGCATCATCAGGTCGTAGTTGGAGATGCGGAACTCGCGGAACCGGCCGAGCCCGGTGCGGGAATCCATCAGGAAGTTGAGCAGCACCCAGCCCTGGGGATCGAGGATCTCCTCGCGGGTGAACTGCGCCGAGTCGGCCTGGTCGACGGCGGCCATCAGGTCCGGGCGGACGCGCGGGAAGACGGCAGCACCACCGTAGTAGTCGTAGACCACGCGGGCCGCCGACGGCGCGGCGGGATCGATGACGTGGTTGGAACAGGAGCGGCCGCCCGTGCGCGACACCTCGCTGGCGTGGTGGTCGAAGGCGAGGTGGCAACCGGCGACATAGGGCAGGTTGGTGACGATGTCGCGCCCCGTGATCGGCACGATCCCGTCCTGCATGTCCTTGGGGTGGACGAACCTGATCTCGTCGATCAGGCCGAGCTCGCGCAGCAGCATGCCACACACGAGGCCGTCGAAGTCGCTGCGGGTGACGAGACGGTATGTCTGGGTCGCCATGACGGCCTACGGCTCCATTGAACGCCGCAACCGTGACAGGGGAACGTTAACATTGTCCTATCGCGTGACCGCGAGATCCAGCAGGCGGTCGAGACCGGAGGCGCTGCCGAGCACCGCAGCCCGTTCCGGCAGGGTCAGCAGGGCGAGTGCCGCCTCCAGCGTCCCGGCCTCGCAGAGCTTGGCCAGGCCCAGCGCCAGCAGCGGGTCGAACGGGTCGCGCCCAGGCACGCGGGCGGGCGGCAGCATGGCGCGGTGCGCCGCCATCAGCACCGGATCGGCCAGCAGGCGGCGCAGGCTGTCGCCGGGTGGGGCATCCCGCCCGGCGGCCTGCAGTGCCACAGCACGCGCCAGCACGGCGGGCGGCGCCGCCTCCTCGGGGATCCGCAGCAGGCCGAGCCGTCGCAGCACCTGCCCGGCGCCGCGTCCGGCGGTCAGCGACACCAGCGGCACCGCCAGCAGCAGCCCGAGCAGCACCGGCGACATCCAGGCGAACAGCGCGGGCGACACCGTCCAGGCGACCAGGGCCAGCACCAGCCCGAACGCGGTGTAACGCCAGTATCCGGCCCAGACCACGCCGAGCGGGATCGCCCCGTCGCCGCGACGCTGCGCGTTCCAGCCGGAGTCGCGCCCGGCCAGGATCGAGACCACGCCGCCGGTCTGCACAAGCATGGCGACCGGCGCGATCAGCCCGCCGATCACCGTCTCGACCAGCACCGACAGCAGCGCGCGCAGGGCCCCGCCGGCACCCCGCCGATCCGGGGGATTGAACAGCAGCGCCACGTAGGCGAGCAGCTTCGGCGCCAGCAGCACCCCCATGGTGCCGAGGAACACACCGCGCGCCAGCACCGGGTCGACCTGCGGCCAGTGGGGAAACAGCAGCTTGGTGCCGCCGAAGTACTCCGGCCGCACGAAGCGCTCCTGCAGCGACACGAGGATGCCGCACAGCAGGAACACGAGCCACAGCGGCGCGGTGACGTAGGAGCCGATCCCCATCAGCAGGTGCAGCCGGCTGACCCAGTGCAGCCCGCGCGCCGGCAGCACGCCGGCGTGCTGCAGGTTGCCCTGGCACCAGCGCCGGTCGCGTATCGCGATGTCGGTGAGCGAGGGCGGGCTTTCCTCGTAGGAGCCCGGCAGCCCCGGCACCATGTGGATCGCCCAGCCGCCGCGACGCATCAGCGCCGCCTCGACGAAGTCGTGACTGAGGATGTGGCCGCCGACCGGCCGCCTGCCCTCCAGCACCGGCAGCCCGGCCTGCTCGGCGAAGGCCCGGGTACGGATGATGGCGTTGTGGCCCCAGTAGTTGCCTTCCGAGCCGTGCCACCAGGCGATGCCGGCCGCGATCAGCGGCCCGTACACCCGGCCGGCGAACTGCTGCATCCGGGCGAACAGGGTGGAGCCGTTGACGATCACCGGCAGGGTCTGGATCAGGCCGACCCCGGGATGGCGCTCCATGGCGGCGGCGATGCGCACCAGCGTCGCGCCGTCCATCACGCTGTCGGCGTCCAGCGTGACCATCTGCGGATAGGCCCCGCCCCAGCGGCGCACCCATTCGCCGACGTTGCCGGCCTTGCGCTCTGTGTTCTTCGGCCGCCTGCGGTAGAAGATGCGGCCGTGCCCGCCGGTCGCCTCCCGCAGGGCCAGGAACGCCGCCTCCTCCTCGAGCCAGACGTCCGGGTCCGTGGTGTCGGACAGGATGAACAGGTCGAACCACGACAGCCGGCCGGTGGCCGCCAGGCTCTCGTGGATGGCGGCGAGGCCGGCCATCACCCGCGACGGGCTCTCGTTGTAGGTCGGCAGCAGCAGCGCAGTGCGCGTGCCGAGCTCCGGCAGCGTCCCGTCGCGGCTGATGCCGAGCCCAAGCCCGCCGCGCGCCAGCAGGGAGGCGAAGCCGCCAAGCGCCGAGGTGAAGGCGAGCGCGATCCAGGCGAACAGCACCACGAACAGCCCGAGCACCACCAGCCCCAGCGCGTTGGGACCGTTGCCGTTCAGCACGAAGTACATCTCGTAGCCGCCGCCCATCGTCAGCAGCACCGCACCGCCAATCACCAGAAGGCGCCGCAGCGCCAGACCCGCCGGCCTCGTGTCCGGCCGGCGCACCACCCCAGGTGCCCGCGACAAAGACTGCACCGGCATGGGCAGCGGCGCCTCGGGCGGCAGCGCGGGTGCTGCCGGCATCAGGGCGTCCAACGATACACCCACTGCTCGGACAGCGGGCCCGCCTCGCCTGCCAGCACGCAGTGCAGCTCCGCCAGCCGGGCCGCACCCGGATGGAACTCGAAGGTGATGCGCCAGCCCTCGACGGACGGGTTCTGCACCACCACCACGTTGCGGATCGCGCCGGTGCTGGCGCCGAGATCGGCATGCAGCCTGGCATCCGCGCCCAGCGACTTCAGCGTGCCGCCGGCGAAATCCAGCATCACGAAGCGGCCCTTGCCGTCGTCGGTGGCGCCGATCCGGGTCTGCGCGGTCCGCGCGAGCCCGGTGCTCCACGGGTTGTCCCAGCACCAGTGCATCCGGTAGGTGTGGGCGTACTCGCCGCCCGCCGCGAGCGGCGTCTTCGGGCGCCAGAACGCGACGATGTTGTCGTTGACCTCGTTCGGCGTCGGCAGCTCGACCAGGTCGACCGCGCCCTCGCCCCAGTCGCCGATCGGCTCGATCCACAGCGACGGCCGCTTCTCGTAGTTCAGCGCCAAGTCCTGGAAGTCGGCGAAGGCGCGCTTGCGCTGCATCAGGCCGTAGCCCTTGGGCGTGGTGTCGGCGAACGCGCTGACCTGCAGGTCGACCGGATTGGCCAGCGGCCGCCACAGCTGGTCGCCCTTGCCGGTCCACATCGACAGCCCCTCGCTGTCATGCGCGGCCGGGCGGGCATCGTCGACGTGCTGGCGGTCGTTGGCGTCGAAGAAGAACATGCCGGTGAGGGGTGCCACGCCGGAGCTGGCGATGGTCCGTCTGGGATACAGCACGCTTTCCACGTCGAAGATGGTCTCGTCGCCCGGCCGGATGGTGAAGCGGTAGGCGCCGGTGACGCTGGGGCTGTCGAGCAGCGCGTGCACCACCATGGCGCTCATGCCGGGCGCCGGGCGCTCCAGCCAGAACGCGCGGAACAGCGCGAACTCCTCCTTCTGCTCGCCGGTGCCGTTGGCGAAGCCGCGCGCCGACAGGCCGTAATCCTGGCCCCGGGCAACGGCGCGGAAGTAGCTCGCCCCGAGGAACACGCAGACCTCGTCGAAATAGTCCGGGCGGTTGAGCGGGGTGTGCAGGCGGAAGCCGGCGAAGCCGAGGTTGTCCGGCACGCGCAGGTGCGGGTCCTCGTAGGTGAACAGGTCGGGATCGTAGCCGAGCCGGGCAGCCTGGCCGTCCTTGACCTCGAAGATGTCGATCCGCGGCCGGTACAGGAAGCCGCGCGGCAGGAACTCGACCTGGAAGTTGAGCCCCTGGCCGCGCCACAGCGCGTCCTCCTTCTTGAAGCGGATGCCGCGATACTGGTCGAAGCTGAGCGCGTCGACCGGCCCCGGCAGCTTCTCCTCGGGCGCGGCATAGGAATGAGCCGCCATCGCCTGCGCCAGCCGGCGCACGCTGGCGCCGTCGAACGGGCCGGGTGCCGCAACCGGCGCCGGCGTCGCCGCCCGTGCCGACGATCCCGATCTGCCGACCACCATGGCCATTGACGCGGCAACGCCGGCCTGAACCAGATCCCGTCGAGACAAGCTCACCACGCACCCTTTCCCCGCCACCCTGCGGCATCCATGGCGAAGCGTCCTAGGGCGGCGTTGTGTCGTTTTCACGGCGACAAGAGCCTTGCCGGAACGTTCCGGGATTGCGCGCCATAACCACGTTGGTTAACAGTTGATACAAGTTTCCTACGTGTCTCTACGTTGTATGGAGACACGACGTCCTCCTGCGCGGGTTTTATCATGCTTCCTGCCGAGCCACCGCTCCGACCATCCCGTGCCACCGGCCGGCTGCGCCTGGCCTGGCTGGCCGGCACGAGCGTCCTCGCCCTGTCCGGAACCGCCTTCGCCCAGGGCCACTCGCCCACGCTGCACACCACGCCGCAGTTCTCCACCCTGCCGGAAACGCGCAGCAACCCCACCAAGGCCCAGGCGCCGCAAACGATCCACACCTTCGACTGGGGCGTGTTCAACCAGCTGGACGGCTCGCCGGCCGGGTTCGGCCCGGTAGCACGCTACGGCGTCACCCGCTGGGCCGAGGACTGGAGCGCGCTGCGCGACCCCCGGCTGCGCGACGACCCGTTCGACCCGCTCAAGTTCATCCCGTTCGACCGCAACAAGGACATCTACCTTACGCTCAGCGGCGAATCCCGGCTGAAGAACTGGTTCGAGAACCGCCCCTTCCTGGGACAGCAGAAGCCCGACGATTCCGGACGCCTGACGCTGCGCAACATCGTCGGCGCCGACCTGCATGTCGGCGACCACCTGCGCGTCTATGGCGAGCTGGTCAACGGCGACGCCGGGGGCTGGAACGCCTACGGCTACAGTTCAACCTATCGCACCCGGCTCGACGTGCAGCAGCTGTTCGTGGAAGCCAAGACCCGGCTCGCCGGCGCGCAGACCGGGATCATGGTCGGGCGGCAGGAGTTCCTCGACGCGCCGAACTACGTGCTCTACCTGCGCGAGACGCCCGACCTGCCGCTGTCCTGGAACGGGGTGCGCGGCTACGCGATCTGGCCGAGGATCCGCCTCGACGCCTGGGACTTCACCCAGACCAACACCATCCCGGCGCAGCTGTTCCGCGACAACGAGAACTACAACGCCCGGCTGTTCGGCGGCTACGGCTCCTACGCGCTGCCGGAGTTCAGCCTGCTGGGCCAGCCCGGCCACGTGTTCCTCGACCTGTTCTACATCGGCTACGAGCTGGGCGGCACGCCGGCCGCGATCGCCACCGCCACCGGCACCCAATCCGGCTCCACCCTGCGCGACAACTACGGCACCCGGCTCTGGGGCCGGGCCGGGCCGATCGAGTTCTCGCTCGGCGGCCTCTACCAGGGCGGCTCGTTCCGCCCGGCGCACGACGCGCCGACGCGCAACGTGGACGCGTTCTCGGTCAACGGCTTCGCCGGCTGGCGCTTCCAGAACGTGTATGGCCGGCCGCTGCTCGGCGTGCAGGCCGACGTGTACTCGGGCGGCAACTACAACAATAAGACCGGCAACGAGGGCACCTACATCGCGCCCTACAACCCGCAAAGCAACTACCTCGACACCACCACCTATTTCACCGCGTCCAACCTGATCAACCTGGCACCACAGGTCGAGGTCACGCCCACCGCCAAGACCCTGCTGCGGTTCCGGGTCTCGGAGCTGTGGCGGGAATCGACGGACGACGCGGTGTACGGCACCAGCCGGATCTACACCTTCCGCAGCCGCTACAGCGGCGGCTGGATCGGCACCCTGCCGCAGCTCAACTTCGCCTGGCGCATCACCCGCCACCTAACCTGGACCCACGACCTCGCCCGCTTCCTCGCGTCCCGCGCGATCGAGAAGGCGGGCGCCTCCGACGGCACCTACTACCTGTCCACGCTGGCGTTCCGCTTCTGAGCCGGGACCTTCCGCCGCGCGGCGCGATTCGAACCGCCGGGACGGCGCGGACGTTCCCGCCCATCGCCATTGCCGTGCCAGAGGTCGGATTTGCCACGTCCCGTCATCGCGTTCCGCCACCTGCTGCCCATCCTGCTTCTGCTCGGCGCCTGCGCCGTGGAGGATTCGAAGCTCGCCGAACGCGCCCAGAAGACGCTCATCGGCCTGAGCGAGGTCGACCTGGAATCGTGCCTCGGCGTGCCCGACCAGCGTGCGAGCTTCGGCAGCACCGACGTGCTGACCTACTACGCCACCTCCAGCAGCTCGACGAGCTACGCGGTGCCGATCGTCGGCGGGCTCGGCCTGTCGAACGGCGGCTACTGCCACGCGACGTTCCGGGTCGAGGACGGGCACGTCAGCCGGCTGCTATATTCGGGCGAGAAGAACGCGACGCTGGCACCCAGCTCCTATTGTGCGCCGATCGTGCGCACCTGCCTGGCCTGGCTCGACCGGCACCCGGTGCAGACCGGCGCCCCCGGCACGCCCAGCTACCGGGTTGGCAGCACGGGCCAGGGCGCTGTGGCACCGGGATCGCCGAGCGCCGCGCCGCAACCGGGCGCGTCCAATGCAGCCATGCCTGCCAACGCGCCAACCGCCACCCCGCACTGAAGGCCGGCCACGTGGGGATGCCCCCGACCATGCGGCCCGTTCCGCAAAGCCCGAACCGTTGATCGCCGACCGCAAGGCCGGGATGCGCGTCCTGGTCCGCGAAAGCGTGCGGCCGCTGCTGGCGCTGTTCGCCTGGGACGTGGTGGTGGTGCTCCTGTTCCAGCTCGCGCACCGTCCCTGGATGGACCAGCCGGCGCTGCCGTTCTCGCTGATCGGCTCCGCCCTGGTGCTGTTCCTGAACGTGCGCAACACCGCCGCCTACAACCGCTGGTGGGAAGCGCGCACGTTGTGGGGCGCCGTCACCAACAACGCCCGCAGCTTCGCGCGGCAGATGGCGACCCTGCTGGACGGTGCGCCGGAGCCGACGCGGGCGATGATCGGCTTCTCCCATGCGCTCCGTGGCGCCCTGGCCGGCGCGGACGTGACGGGAACGGTGCAGGCGCTGCTGACGCCCGAGCTGGCGGAGCGGGTGGCGGGGCGCCGCAATCAGGCGACCGCCATCCTGTTCGAGATCGGCCTGGCGGTGCGGGCGCTGGCCGATACGCGCCGCACCCATCCCGCGGCGCAGGCCGAGATCGACCGCATCCTGTCCGACCTGTCCAACGCCCAGGGCGGGCTGGAACGCATACGCAGCACGCCGCTGGCGGTGCAGTTCTCGGTCCTGCCACGGCTGCTGGTGCGGGCCTTCTGCCTGGTGCTGCCGTTGTCGATGGTGCAGGAGCTGGGCTGGATCACCCCGCTCGGCTCCACGGTGGTGGGCTTCCTGTTCGTGGCCCTGGACGAGATCGGCGCCGATCTGGAAGCGCCGTTCGCCGTCGGCCCGCACGCGGTGCCGATGGAGGCGATCACCCGGACGATCGAGATCGACCTGAAGCAGGCGATCGGCGATCCTGCGCCGGATCCGATGCAGCCGGTGGATGGGGTGCTGGCATGATCGGCCGCGGTTCCGTTGCCGGCCGGCCGGCGAGCCCGCGCCACCGTGGACAGGGAGTTCCGCATGGCCTCGCCGCCGCATGACCCGATCACTGCCGACCAGGCGCTCGCCAGGCTGAAGGAGGGGAACCGCCGCCACCTCAGCGGCGAGGCGATCCACCACCGGATGACCGGCCAGGAGCGGCGTGCCGCCCTCGCCGCGGAGCAGCGCCCGTTCTGCGTGCTGGTCGGCTGCTCCGACAGCCGGGTGCCGCCGGAGGTGCTGTTCGGCTGCGGCCTCGGCGAGCTGTTCATCGTCCGCAACGCCGGCAACGTGGTCGACCTCGCCGCCATGGGCAGCATCGAGTACGGCGTCGTGGTGCTCGGCGCGCCGTTGGTGGTGGTGCTGGGACACGAGCGCTGCGGCGCGGTGCAGGCGGCGGTCAACGTCGTGGAAACGGATGCGACCTATCCCGGCAGCATCGGCCAGATGATCGAGCCGATCATCCCCGCGGTGCTGCGCGCGCGGCGGGAAGGACCGGACAACCTCCTCGACCGCTCGGTGGAGCAGAACGTCCTGCGCATCGTCGCCCGGCTCCGCAACACCGAGCAGTTGCTGATCGAGCCGCAGCGCGAGGGCCGGCTGAAGATCGTAGGCGCGCGCTACGACCTCGATGATGGAAGCGTGAAGTTCTACGAGTAGCCGACAGGAAGGCGGACGAGCCGGACGCCGGCCGATGTGGCGCCCGGCGTCGCGGTCTCAATAATAGCGGTAGTAGTGGTGGTGGTAGTGGTCCCAGGCCCAGGCGCGATGGTGCCAATGGTGGCCGTGATAATAGTAGTGCGGCCCGACCCAGCCCGGCGGGACCGGCTGGGCCTGGGCGAGCGGCATCGCCGCCAGGGTCGCGACCGCGGCCGCCGCGGCCAGAACTGTACGCCTGAGGCTTCGACGGAAGTCCATTCCGGTTCTCCTGTTTCCACCCGGGCTCGTTCGTGACCCCGGGCGTCCAGGCCATCTGGCCTCCGTTCTGCGGCACGATTCCGGCGGATGCTGTAACCGGGTGTGTCCACGGATCCCGGCGTCGCGGACCGGCCGGCTGCGCCCGGTCAGGTCAGCCGGCTGCCCCGGCCGTTCCGGCTCCCGCCGCGTGCCGCTCCGCCGGAAGCGGCTCCGGCTCCGGCATCAGCGCGGTGGCAACGTCGGCGACGTCGCGGCTGAGCATCTGCAGGGTGAAGCGGGCCAACGGTCCGGCCTCGTCGCCCAGCCGGTCGAGCCTGTCCGACAGGGCACGCGCCTCGGACACCGGCCTCTCGGCGTCATGTCCGCGCGACTGCGCTTCCTCGTCGAGTGCTGCCTGCAGCGACCGGAACGCGGCCGACACCACCGTGGACACCTCGGCCAGGGCCGGGACCTGTGGCTCACCCGTCGCCGCGGCCTCGCCCAGGGCGCGCGCAACGAACAGCACGTCGCTCTGCAGACGGCGCAGCATCGGCACCAGCCGTTCCATCAGCGGGTCGTGCCGCTCCACCACGGCGAAGCGCTCGCGGTTGGCTTCCGCGATCGCCGCCACCAGCGCCCGCAGCGCGTCGTTGCTGCTGTCGTTGAGCCGCTCGACCTCGTCCATCGGCACATGCCGGGTCAGCACAGCCGCCTGGGTGGCGTCCACGGTGGCCAGCATCTCCGAGGCGGCCTCAAAGGCGAGCTGCCGCGCGCGGGTGCGGAACACGAGATAGGACACCGCCAGCGACACCACCGCCCCCACCAGGATCGCCAGCACACGGTCCACCGGACGACTGAACGGCCCGCCCTGCGCCGGGAACAGGAACACCACCACCAGGGTGACGCCGGCCAGGCGCAGGTTCGGCTTGAACGCGGCCAGCAGCGCCAGCGGCACCAGCAGGACGGCGAACACCGGCAGCTTGGGCAGACCGGCCAGGAACAGGGCGATCGCGGCAGCCCCCGCGACGGCGCCGACCAGCGTGCCGATGATCTGGTCACGGCCGGCTTCCAGGGTCGAGCTGATCCGGGCCTGGGTGACGATCACCGCCGTGATCAGCGCCCAGTACGGTTCGCGCAGGTGCAGCACCTGGGCGACCACGTCGGACAGGAACACCGAGACCAGGGTGCGGACTGCCTGGCGCAGCTCCGGCGTCAGGCGGAGGATCCGGCTGCCGATCGGGGCGAGGCGGCTGCCGGGTGTTTCGGATCCGCACCGGACGACACGGTCAGACATCGCGGTGCGTCAGCCCGGCGCCTTGCCGGCGGCCGGCGTGCCCGTGATCGGCAGCGGCACCCAGCGCATGCCGTCGCCGTTCTGCACCAGCATCACCACCGAGGGCCGGTGCTGCCGCCGCGCCTCGTCGATGCCGGTCTGCACCTGCGCCGGCGACGACACCTCGGACTGCTGCACCTCCACGATCACGTCGCCCGCCTTGATGCCACGGTCGGCGGCGGCGCCGCTGCCGGTCACGTCGGTCACCACGACCCCCTTCTGGGTGTCGGCGATCTGGTACTTCTGCCGCAGCAGGTCGTCGAGCGGCGCCAGCGTCATGCCGAGCCCGGCGAGATCGACCGAGGCAGGAGCGGCCGGCTTCTTCGACGCGGGCGGGGTGGCCGGGGCCACCGTGTCGTCGGGAAACGCCCGGATCGTCACCGGCAGCGTCAGGGCGTGGCCGTTGCGCCACAGCACCACCGGCACCGTCTGGCCTACGGGTGTCTCGCCGACGATACGCGGCAGGCTGCGCCCGTCCACCTCCTTGCCGCCGACCTGCTGGATCACGTCGCCGGTCCTCATCCCGGCCTTGGCGGCCGGCCCGTCCGCTTCCAGCCCGGCCAGCAGCGCGCCCTTGGCCGCCTTGAGGCCCAGGCTGTCAGCGATGTCCTGGCTCACGTCCTGGATACGCACGCCGATCCAGCCGCGGCTCGCCTTGCCGAACCGGCGCAGCTGCTCGATCACGGTGCGCGCCTCGTTGGACGGGATCGAGAAGCCGATGCCGATGGAGTCGCCGGACGGCGAGTAGATCGCGGTGTTGATGCCGATCACCCCCCCGTCCATGTCGAACAGCGGCCCGCCCGAGTTGCCGCGGTTGATCGGCGCGTCGGTCTGGATGAACTCGTCATAGGGCCCGTTGTCGAACGAGCGGCCGCGCGAGCTCACGATCCCGGCGGTCACGGTGCCGGACAGCCCGAACGGGTTGCCGATCGCCATCACCCAGTCGCCCACCCGCGCCTTGTCGCTGTCGCCGAACGCCACCGCCGGCAGCGGGTGCGCCGGCTCCACCTTGAGCAAGGCCAGGTCGGTCTTGTCGTCGTGACCGAGCAGCCGGGCCTTGAGCACGGTGTCGTCCTGCAGCGTCACGGTGATGAGGTCGGCGCCCTTGATGACGTGGTTGTTGGTGACGATCAGGCCGGACGGGTCGATCACGAAGCCGGAGCCCAGGCTCTGCATCCGGCGCCCGGGCGCCTTGCCGCCACCCTGGCTCCCGCCTTGGCCCCCGCCTTGACCCCCGCCCTGGCCATCCTCCCCGCTGCCCCCCTGGCCGCCGCCGTGATGGTTCATGAAGTCATGGAAGAACTTCTCGAACGGCGAGCCGGGCGGGAACGCGGGCACCGCCGGCCCTCCCTTGTCGCCGTTCTTGTTGTTGCCGTTCCTTCCCTTGTCCGGCGCCGCGGGCGCGCTCGGCAGGTCGCCCTCGTCGTCGTCCTCGCTGTCGTCGCTGACGGTGCCGGTGGAGGAAATGTTGACCACCGACGGCAGCAGCCGGGCGGCGAGGTCGGCGAAGCTGTCCGGCGCGCCGCGCGCCAGGGCCGGCACGGGCGCCGCCGCCGGCAGCACCAGCCCGCCCCCGAGCACCAGCATCGAGGCCAGCAGGCCCGAAGCCGGCAGGCGGCTCCGGGAACCGAGCCCGGAACGATCCGGACGACCGCGCGAGCCGCGCGACGCGGCGCCTCCGCCGGAGGAGGGGGTGAAGCGCATGGCTCGGTCGGTCTCCTGAGTGCGGCGGCGATCCCCTGCGATCTGCTCACGCGTCCGGTCCTGCGGCAAGTGCCTGGGAGCGGGGCACGGAGGCAGGGGCGGCGGCGCGTCAGGCGCGGGCGATCACCCAGTCCGCCACCGCCTCGCCCAACAGGGCATAGCCTGGATCGGTCATGTGCGTCCCGTCCGGCGACAGGCTGTCGCGGGTGAAGGCGCGCCCGTCGCACCAGGCCCGCATCAGCGCGTAGCGCCCGAACACCGCCAACCCGGCCTCGGCGCCGAGCCGGTGCAGGGCGTCGCGATAGGCCGGGAATGCCGGCGCCTCCTCCAGCGCGCGGCTGTACTGCTGGTCCATCAGCACCAGGTCGGCGCCGGTGCGCTTGAGGCGGGCGATGCCGTCCTGCGTCAGGCGCTCGAACAGGTCCAGCGGCACCGGCCTGGTGACGTCGTTGGAGCCGGTCTGCCACACCAGGAGGTCCGGTTCCGCCGCGACCACCGCGTCCAGCCGGCCATCCATCTCGATCGCGCACTCGCCGCTGACGCCGTGGTTGGCCAGGATGATGCCGCCGGGGAAGAACGGCAGCAGGGCACGGCGCAGCACCGCCGGATAGCTGTGCTCCGGACCGCTGGCGCCGTAGCCCTCGGTGGTGGAGGAGCCGAACGCCAGCAAACGCAAGGCGCGCCGGCCCGGCCCCAAGGGCTGGGTGCGCACGGCGCGGGTGCGCGGCAGCGGGACCGGATCAGGGCTCGTCACGCTCACCAAGAACCCCGATCCCCTGCCCGGTTCCGACGCATCGGCTGCGGCCGGCCTATCCGGCGGCGGCGGCGGTCTCGGCGGCACGCCGGGCGACGCGCTGCTTCGCGTCCCGCTTGCGCCGGTCGAGCGCGTTCGCCATCAGGTACAGCGTGCCCAGGCCGACCACGTTCACCGCGACCTGCATCAACCAGCCGGTGCCGTAGGTGATCATCAGCAGGCGTGCCAGCAGGTCGAGCACGGTGCCGACCGAGAACACCTCCAGCGAATGGCGCCCATACACGGCCAGCACCTGGCCGATCTGGCTTCCGGCGACGGTGCGGGCCAGCCGGCTGCTCTGCACCAGGTAGAAGATCGCCAGCACGTCGATCAGCCGCAGCGGCGAGAGCGGAGTCTTCTGCGGCGGGTCGATCGGCAGCGGCGACAGGTCCGGCAGCCCCCACTGCGCCCAGGGAAAGGACTGCACCGCGCTGAAGCCGAGATAAAGCCAGCAGGCCACCACCACCCAGCGGTTCCACGGGATGTCGCCGCCGGTGCGGCCGGTCTCGACCGCCGACCAGGCGCCGATGGTGAACAGGAACTGCCAGGCGAACGGGTCGAAGTACCAGCCATCCGGATCGAGCCAGTTGGGCAGGTTCAGGCGCGGGTCGAGGTTGATCAGCAGCCACATCGCCGCACTCAGCCCGAGAGCCGCCCAGCGGCTGGTCCGCAGGCCCAGGTAGATCACCGGGAACAGGACCAGCAGCACCATGTAGAGCGGCAGGATGTTGAGGTTGCCCGGCAGCGCCTGCAGCGACATCACCCGCCAGAACGAGCGCACCCCGTGCGCCAGCTCCGGCTCGAGGAAGTCGACCGGCACCGGATGGTAACGCCGCCATTCCCGGATCGCCACCACGGTGGTGACCAGCATCCCCATCTGGAACAGGTAGAGCCGCAGCACCCGCTGCCCCAGCCGCAGCAGGCCGGTGCGTATGCCCTCGCGCTCGAAGGCGCGGCCATAGGCCAGCATGGAGGCATATCCCGCCAGCAGCACGAAGATCTCGGCCGCGTCGCAGAAGCCGAGATTGCGTATGGTCAGGCGGTTCAGCAGGTTCTGCGGGATGTGGTCGCAGAACATCATGGTCAGCGCCACGCCGCGGAGCGCGTCGACCCGGTGGTCGCGGCCCGGCCGGGGCGGCGCCGTGGCCGCCGGGGCAGGTGCCAGGATCGGGTCGTTCATGTCCATTCCGCCCTCCTGTCCCGTCGCCTACGGCTCAACCTATGGAGCCGGCACCCGCGATGCCAGGGCAGGTTGCCGGACGATTATGGCCAAGATGCGATTCGCCAGCCGCCGGAGGGTGCACTAAGTCCGGACGCGACCGTTGGAAGGCAAGCACATGGCGGACACGAACGGGGCCCTGGAGCAGGCGGTGCGGCAGGCGCTGCAGCTCATGCCCGCGCCGGACGGCGATCGCGACATCGTGGGCGCCGGGCTGGTGGAAAGCGTGACCGTGCGCGACGGGCTGGTGCAGGTGGCGATCCGTGCCGATCGCGCCAGCGCGGATGGGCTGGAGCCGGTGCGCGACCGGGCCGAGCGCGCG
>CAXUDP010000013.1:49086-59268 GCA_964249735.1 uncultured Acetobacteraceae bacterium
ATCCACGGCCCCAGCCTGCCGCGCATGCTGGGCCTCACCACCCAGCCCGAGGTGCGCGACGGCCGCCTGGTCCCGCTCGACGCCTGGGGCGTCAAGGCGATGTCGATCGGGCTGCTGGTCGAGGAGAACAAGGCGATGATCTGGCGCGGCCCCATGGTGATGGGCGCGCTGACCCAGCTGATGGGCGAGGTCGAGTGGGGCCCGCTCGACGTGCTGGTGGTGGACATGCCGCCAGGCACCGGCGACGCCCAGCTCACCCTGGCGCAGAAGGTGGCGCTGGCCGGCGCGGTGATCGTGTCCACGCCCCAGGACATCGCCCTGCTCGACGCCAGGCGGGGCGTGGCGATGTTCGAGAAGACCCGCGTGCCGGTGCTCGGCATCGTCGAGAACATGAGCGTGTTCTGCTGCCCGAACTGCGGCCACCGGACGCCGCTGTTCGGCCATGGCGGCGCGCGGGCCGAAGCGGACAAGCTCGGCGTGCCGTTCCTGGGCGAGGTGCCGCTGCTGCTCGACATACGAGAAAGCGGCGATGCCGGAACGCCGATCCTGGCGCAGGACCCGCACGGCGAGGCGGGACAGGCCTACGCCGTGATCGCCGGACGGGTCGCGGACGCGCTGCGGCCGCACCTGCGGCGAGACCCGGTCTAGCGGCCGGCCCGCGCCATCCGGCGCCTGAGCAGGAAGCCGCGGCGGTGCCGCATCGGCCGCGCCGGCGCGAACAGGGCGAACACCGCGATCCCGACATAGCCGGCCAGCGGCACCGCGAAGCCGGCACTGATGCCGGAGCGGTCCGACACCAGCCCCACCAGCGGCGGCAGCAGCGCGCCGCCGACGATCGCGCTGCACAGCAGGCCGGACACCGAGGCCGCCGGCGCCGGCGAGCGCTCCAGGGTCAGGGTGAACAGGGTCGGGAACATCACCGAGTTGAAGAAGCCGAGCGACAGGGCGGCGCAGGCCGCGGTCGGACCCGCCGTCTGCGACACCGTCAGGCACAGCACGACGTTGATGATCGCGAACACGCCCAGCACCCGCCCGGCGCTGACGACACGCAGCAGCTGGCTGCCGGCGAAGCGCCCCAGCATCGCCCCGCCCCAGAACACGGTGCCGAGCAGGGTGGCGGCCCGTGCCGCGGAGATGTCGAGGATCAGCTTCTGCGACAGGAAGTTGACCATGATGGTCGACACGCCCACCTCGGAGCCGACGTACACGAACACCGCGAACGCCCCGAACAGGCCCCAGCCGGACCGGAACGCGGACACCAGGCTGCCGCCGATCACCGCGTGCACCGGATCGGCCGCGTCCAGGCGCCGGCGCACCAGCCACACCAGCAGCGCCAGCACCGCCACCAGGATCGCGATCAGCTCGAACTGGCGGTCGATGTTGTGCAGCGACACCAGCCGCGGGATCCCGGGGGAATCGTTGCCGGCATCCGGCGTGGTGCCTGAGCCGAACAGCCCGCCCCTGAGCAGCAGGCGCCCGGCGACCACCGGCCCCAGCACCGTGCCGAGCGAGTTGAACGCTTGCGCCAGGGTCAGCCGCGCATGCGCCCGCGACGGCTCGCCGTGTGCCGCCACCAGCGGGTTGGCCGCCACCTGCAGCAGGGTGATGCCGGACGCGATCACGAACAGCGCCACCAGGATCGCGCCGTAGCTCTGCGTGCGCGTGCCCAGCAGCACCACCAGGCAACCCCCGGCGGTGACGCCCAGCGCCAGCTCGACCGCACGTGGCGCGCCGACCCGCGCCAGCAGCGCCGCCGCCGGCAGCGACACCGCGCCGTAGGCGGCAAAGAACGCGAACTGGGTGAGCATCTGTGCCGCGAAGCTCAGGTGGAAGATGGCGCGCACCGCCGGCGCCAGCCCGTCGATCACCGAGGACACGAAGCCCCAGACCAGGAACAGCGCGGTGATGGCGGCGAACGGCACTGGCCGCGGGTCGCCCGCGGCGCGATCGGGAACAACGGGACCGGGCGACGGAACCGCCATCGGACCCGCTCAGGGATGCGGCGAGCAGTCGGTGCGGCCGCTGCCGATGCAGTCCTGCTGGGCGACGTAGCGCTGGACCACCGGGAACAGCAGCACGCCGGCGTAGATCAGCAGCAGGATCAGCGCCAGCACGACGAACGGCATCAGGCTGGGAAGCGGGCTCGGCCCGCGCGGCGGCTCAGGCATGATGGGCACTCCTTGCCAGGTGGCGATCCGCACGATGGCGCCGGGCCGGAAGCGACACAAGCCGGCCGTGAACAACGTTCACGGTCAGGACGGGCACCGCCGAGCTCAATCGAGCAGCCAGCGCAGCGAGTGGCGCAGCGCGGCGGTGCCGTCCTGCTCGAACCACGTCCCGTGCGCGAACACGACGCGCTCGGGCCGCAGATCCACCAGGCGCTGGGCGGCGCGGGCGGCGGAAGCGCGCCGCAACTTGATCACCGCGCGCAGGTAGGCGGCCGGCATGCCGTCCGGCGCCACGACGCCGAGCAGCCGCGCGAGCGGACGAAGTGCCGCCGGCAGCTTCGCGGCTTCCAGGTTCAGCACCAGGTCGGTCAGCACCAGGGTGCGCGACGGCGCGTGGAACAGCGCCACCTCCAGGAAGCCGAGACCGCCCGGCACCGTCACCAGCGTGATCCCGTCCCATTCCGGCGGCGGCACGTCGCCGAGGTCGTTGTCGAGCCGCACGCCGCTGCGTCGCACGGCGCCGCGCTCGCGCAGGCCGGGCGCGGCCCAGGTCACCGCGTCCGGACAGGCGCCCTGCCAGGCCTGGAGGAACACCCAGTGCGCGACGTTGGGGGCGACCAGGTGGCGGATCCGGCCCAGGGTCTCGAGCTGGGCCTTGAGCGGATAGCTGAACCGCGTCGGCGAGTGCAGCACGAGGTCGCCGCCAGGCAGGCGGATCACCGTCATGCGCACCGGCAGGGCGCTGCCGAGCGGGCCTGGCATCAGGCTGTCGACCACGAACACGTCGTCCGCGACCGGCTTCGGCGTGTCGACCGGCGGATAGCCGACCTGCTCGGCCGAGGGCGGATGGAGGTCGAGCACCCGTCCGACCGGACCGGAGCCCTGTCCCGGCCCGCTCAACGGGCTGGCGCTGCTGAACGCCGTCACCAGCAGCTCCGACACGCCCATGGCCAACAACAGCGCGCGGCTGCCTGCGGGCTGACGCCGCATCAGCAGTGCTGCGCCGCACAACGCGGTCCCGCCGGCGGCGTCGAGCAGGAGGTGGGTGCGCATGCCCAGCACCGGCCGCAGCCCGGCCTCGTAGTCGGTGAGCGCCGCATAGGAGCCGTGGACGGCGGACGCGGCGCCGACCACGCGTCGCACCGGCCGGGGCAGCGTGGTCGAAACGGCGAGGCTGCCGAGCAGCGAGGCCATGGCGTAGTCGATCGCACCATGCAGCCGGGTCGGGATCTTCATCTGGCACCTCGGAAACCGCTGAGCCACGCAACGGCGCAGCGCGGCGATGGATGCGTCGGCGGTCGACAAGGAAAAGGCTCCGGAAGCTTTCGCCGCCGGAGCCTTTCGATGTCGCCCTGCCTGCCGTCACGGGCGGCGGACCGGGTCCGCCGCCCGGTGCGGTTCAGAAGTTCAGCAGCAGCTGCGGGATGTCCACCGAGCCGAGGCCGGTGGCGAGGTCGTAGCCGACGCCGGCGTTGAAGGCGGTCGACTGCTTGGTGGTGCTGGTCGACGAGATGCCGATGCCCTTGGTGGACAGGCCATTGGTGAAGCAGTTCGGGGTGCCGGCCTCGCAGGCCACCGAATTGTCGCCCACCGCGATGTCGTGGAACACGCAGAGCGGGTTGGCGGGGAAGCTGGTGGTCTGGCACTGGTTCACGAGCAGCGCGTTCTTGTACTGGATGTTGGCGATCTGGTACAGCACCGGCGCCATGTTGCCGACCTTGCCGTACAGCTCCGCGACCAGGGCGGCGATGCCGGCGAAGTCGGGGGCCGCGAACGACGTGCCGCCGAAGGCGGAGCCGAGGAAGTCGTTCGGGTTGGTGAAGTCGCACGGCACGCCGCCCTCGGCGGTGTTGGACATGCACTCCAGATAGAAGTGGTTCCACTGCCCGTTGGCGGCGAACAGCGAGATGTCGGGCAGGTCGCGCACGCCGTCGTTCGGCACGCCCGGCACGCTGGTCAGCTGCCAGGACGGCTTGGCGAACAGCAGGCTCTGGCCGCCGCTGCCGCCGACCACGTTCTGGTAGGTGGTCGCGGTCTTGGGGTTGTTGCAGTTCTGCAGCGCGCCCGCGGCGCCGGCGCCGGCCCAGTTCACGTAGGAACCGCAGCTGTTGTCCCAGGGGATCTCCGGCACGTAGCTCTTGGCGGAGCCGCCGCTGGAACTGTTGGTGCTGCTCCAGAAGGTGCTGTTCAGCCCGACCACGGTGTCGCCGAAATCGGTGCCGCCGACCGCCGTGTCATAAATGTTGGAGGCGAGCCCGTTGACGTTGATGCCGCTGGTGGCGAGCGTGGCGCCGGTATCGGCGATGTCCGCGGCACCGTCGCCGGTGGACACGAAGATCGAGATGCCCTCGGCAGCACCCTCCTCGACCAGGTTCGACCATTCGGTGAGGAACACGATGCCGTTGCCGACTTCCGAGCCGCCATAGGAGACCGAGATCGCCGCGGCCGGGGTGCCGCCTTCGACCAGGTTCTGCAGCGCGGTCATCACGCCGAACCCGGTCTCGCTGGAGGAGCAGGACGCCTCGATCACCGCGGCGTCCGGCGCCACCGCACCCGACCACTCGGCATCGAGCGCCGCCTCGCCTTCGTCGCCGGTGAAGCCCGGATCGACGCAGCCGCCTGGATGGGTGATGCTGAGCGTGCCGGCGAACCCGGACAGGCCGAACTGCGAGCGGAAGTTCTGCACGTCGGCCGGGTTGATGTCGGTCTGCTCGGCGACCGCGAGCGTCACGCCCTTGCCGGTCACCTTGCCGACGACGCTGGAGCCGTTGAACAGCCCGTTCTCGTCGTAGATAGTGTGGAAGTCGCTCGGCGTCACCGCGAAGAAGGTCGTGCCCTGCACCGCCATGGTGTAGCTGGTGCCGACCTTGTGCACCTTGGCGGTGGCGAGCGCTGCTGCGGACGGCTTGCGGCTGGCGGTCAGCATCGGACGCGGGAAGAAGTTGCCGAGCACCGCACCCGCCACCACCGGGCTGAGGGCGGACGGGATGGACTGCTCGCCGGACTCGGCGAAATGCTGCTGCCCGGCCCGGGTATAGCTGTGCAGCGTGGTGTGGAAGGCGGCGCCGACGCTGGCCGCGGTGCCGGAGAAGTCGATCGACATGCCGGTGGGCGACACCTTGTTCACCACCAGCCCATGCGACTGCAGCCACTTCACGGTGGTGGCGATGTCGGCGGCGTTCGGCCCGTACTGGTCACGCAGCTCGGCCGGGGTGAGCCAGCGGCGGTAGGCCGACGATCCCTTGGTGGTCTGCGACAGCACCAGGGCGTCGAGGGCCGCCTGCCGGTCCGCCGGCCGCTTCAGCGCCAGCTGCAGGTGCTCCAGCACGTGGGCGGAGGCGAGCGGGCCAGCATCGGTGGCGGATGCGAGCGCGCTCGGCACCGAACGGGACAGGGTGGTCAGCGACGCTTCGGAAACCGGTGCGGTGACCAGGGCGCTGCCGGCGGCCTGCGCGCCGGCGGCGGCAAGGCAGGCGAGTGCGCCGAGCCCGGCCCGGTGCACGATTCTTCTGGATGACAAGCGTGATCCTCCTCGCGATGCGCGGCCTAGGTGCCTAAATTCCAGGCAGAAGCTACAGCCAGGCGTCCGGAACGCGGACGATGCTCAACTTCTGGACAGACATTAACGACCTGCAACGGATCGGCAAGCCTGCTTCATGGGATTCCGGCCAATAAAGACGCGATCGCGACCGATCCGCCCGGTCCTCGCGTCTAGTCCCGGATCCGGCCAGCCAGCTCCGGCATCGTCTCGACCAGCTCGCGCAACTCGCGCCCGCCCAGCCCGAAGGCGGCCGGATCGAGCGTCCCCCGCCCGGCCAGGGCCGCACGCAGCAGCGCGGTGGCCGGGCCGGACAGGGTGGCCGCGTTCATCACGTAGTCGGCGAACGCGTCGTGCACGTCCGGGACCCAGGCCTGCACCACGCCCAGGATCGCGTCGGCGAACGCCCTTATCTCCGCCTGGGCGTGCGGGTCGGCGCGCAGGCTGAGGAACCGGAGCAGGTTCCACAGGTCCACCTTCCAGTAGAACTGGGTGTAGATCCCGACCGGCAGGTTGATCCGGGCCAGCTCCCGGGCGACGCCGGCGCGGTCCGGATCGTGCGCCTCGCCTTCAGCCTCGTTCAGCATCCACAGGTAGTTGTCGTAGCAGCGTGCGGCGTCGTCGCGCAGCATCTCCACCACGCGCGCCGCCTGCTCCGGCGCCATCGCCGCTCCCCGCCCCTGCCGGTTGGACTCCGACTGCGCCGCGACCGCCTCGGCCGGAGGGATGTAGAACTCGCGCTCCAGCACCGAGTAGCGGGCGGAGTACTCGTTGATGGAGGCGGTGCGGTGGCGGAACCACTGCCGGGTGACGAAGATCGGCGCCCGGACGTGCAGCTTGATCTCGGCCAGCTCGAACGGCGTGGTGTGCCGGTGTCGCATCAGGTAGCGGATCAGGCCGCGGTCGCTTTGCACCGCCCGCGTGCCGCGGCCATAGGAGACGCGGGCACCCTGCACCACCGCGGCGTCGTCGCCCATGTAGTCGACGACGCGCACGAAGCCCTTGTCCAGCACCGGGATCGGCTGGAACAGCAGCGCTTCCAGCCCGGGTGCCGTGGCACGACGGGTGGTCGCGGCGGCGGCACGCGCGTCGGCGATCTCGGCCTGCTGGGCCTCGGTCAGGAGGAGAGCCGGAGCGGGGGACAGGTTCTGCATCGGCTTCCTCGGGCACGCGCGGGATGGCACGTCCGGGGTTAGCATTCCGGGGCCCGGTCCTGCCAGCATCCCGCACCTGGACGCCGGGCCTGGGTTGCCCTATATATGGCAATGCAAGAGGGCAACCTCGGCTACGGCGATAAACGGTACGTGGAATAAACGTTGTGGACCCGGGGGCAGTGCCCGGCGTCTCCACCATCCCGGCGACGGGACATGCGGGGACGAAACAGGCTCGACACGCGTGGTAAAGACCTACCTTTTGCTCGGCATGATACCGCCGTTATCGGGTCATATCACAAGTGCCAATGACAATCATGAGGCGCTCGCTGTCGCTGCGTAAGTGACAAGCGCGGTTCGGGGGGGCACCGGGCAACAGAAGCCCCCCCACTCATCCATTGACGCCTGCGCAGGGCCGCTCGCGCGTTGGCGACTTGCACCGCACCATCGATTGTCGCATGGCTGCGCCGTATCGAGGCCTGCTCCCGGTGTCCGGGGTGCCGCGTCACACACGAGGAGCCCAGCATGGCCGAGGACGATCGCGGCGGCGCCGGCGAGGATGGCGGCATGGCGGACAGCCTGCTGCCCTATGACCGCTGGATCGAGCAGGCCTATCGCGAGGTGATGGTCAGGGCGCTCGAGCACGCCGCCGCCGACGGGCTGCCTGGCGGCCACCACTTCTACGTCACCTTCCGCACCGACGACCCGTTGACCGTGATCCCGAAGCGGATGCTGGCGCAGTATCCCGCCGAGATGACGATCGTGCTGCAGCACCAGTTCTGGGACCTCAAGGTCGACGAGGAGGCGCAGCTGTTGACGGTGGGGCTGTCGTTCGGCTCCGTGCCCACCTCGCTCGCGGTGCCGCTGCGCGCCATCACCGGCTTCGCCGACCCGCATGTGCGCCTGGCGCTGCGCTTCACCCCCACCTCGATCGAGGTGGCCGAGCCGGCGCCGGAGCCTGCGACCCAGCTTGCGGTGCTGCCGGAGCCGGAACCGCAGGACGGTCCGGCTCCCGACCCGACGCCGCAGGTTGTGAGCCTCGACGCGTTCCGCAAGCGAAGCCCCAACCAGAGCTGAGCAACACCGCCGCCCCGATCCGGATCGCCGCCATGAACGCCCTGCTGCCCGCCGCCCGCCCACCGGTCCGGCCCTTCGCCTACACCCCAATGTTCCCGCTGGGCGAGGACGCGACGCCCTGGCGCAGGCTCGCCATCGACGGGGTCTCGGTGTCGGCATGCGACGGCAGGACGGTGCTGCGGGTACGGCCCGAGGCGCTGACCGAGCTCGCCGCGACCGCCTTCCGCGAGGTGTCGCATCTGCTCCGGCCCGGCCACTTGCAGCAGCTGTCGCGCATCCTGTCCGATCCCGAGGCCTCGGCCAACGACCGCTTCGTGGCGCTGGACCTGCTCAAGAACGCGTCCATCGCCGCCGGCGGGGTGCTGCCGATGTGCCAGGACACCGGCACCGCCCTGGTGTTCGGCAAGAAGGGCCAGCGGGTCTGGATCGACGGCGACGAGGAGGAGGCGCTGTCGCTCGGCGTCCACCGCACCTACACCGAGACCAACCTGCGCTATTCGCAGATGGCGCCGGTGACCACCTTCGAGGAGGTCAACACCGGCACCAACCTGCCGGTGCAGTTCGACATCGCGGCCGCTCCCGGCGAGCACCACGCCGACGAGATGCACCTGATGTTCATCGCCAAGGGCGGCGGCTCGGCCAACAAGACCTTCCTGTTCCAGGAAACCCGTGCCCTGCTGTCCAGCCCAGAGCACCTGCTGGAATGGCTGGGGACCCGGATCCGCACGCTCGGCACGTCCGCCTGCCCGCCCTACCATCTGGCGATCGTGATCGGTGGCACCTCTGCCGAGCTCACGCTCAAGACGGTGAAGCTCGCTTCCACCCGCTATCTCGACAGCCTGCCGACCGAGGGCAGCCCGCTCGGCCACGCCTTCCGCGACGTCGCGCTGGAACGGGACGTCCACAAGCTCACCCAGTCGCTCGGCATCGGCGCGCAGTTCGGCGGCAAGTACTTCTGCCACGACGTGCGCGTGGTGCGCCTGCCGCGACACGGTGCCTCCCTGCCGGTGGGGATCGGCGTGTCGTGTTCCGCCGACCGGCAGATCAAGGCCAGGATCACGCCCGAGGGCATCTTCCTCGAGCAGCTGGAGACCGACCCGGCGCGCTACCTTCCGGAGGCCACCGACGAGGCGCTGGGCGGCGACGTGGTCGCCATCGACCTCCACCGGCCGATGTGGGAGATCCGGCAGACGCTGTCGCGGCATCCGGTGAGGACGCGGGTGTCGCTGACCGGGACCATCGTGGTGGCGCGCGACATCGCCCATGCCAAGTTCAAGGAGCGGCTCGACCGCGGCGAGGGCCTGCCGGACTACCTCCGGAACCATCCAGTCTACTACGCAGGTCCTGCCAAGACCCCGGACGGGATGCCGACCGGGTCGTTCGGCCCCACCACCGCCGGCCGCATGGACAGCTATGTCGACATGCTACAGCAGGCCGGCGGGTCGTTCGTGATGCTGGCCAAGGGCAACCGGTCCCGCGTGGTGAAGGAGGCCTGCCACAAGCATGGCGGCTTCTATCTCGGCTCGGTCGGCGGCCCGGCGGCCCGGCTGGCACAGGACTGCATACGCAAGGTCGAGCTGCTGGAGTATCCCGAGCTCGGCATGGAAGCGGTGTGGCGGATCGAGGTGGAGAACTTCCCCGCCTTCATCGTCATCGACGACAAGGGCCACGACTTCTACGACGGCCTCACCTGACAGGACGGGGCTGATCCCATGCGCTTCACCGTCGACCGGCTCGACCACCTCGTGATCACATGCAAGGACGTGGAGAAGACCTCGTCCTGGTACCAGCGCGTGCTCGGCATGGAGCACGAGGAGTACGGCCGCAACCGCCGCTGCGCGCTCAAGTATGGCGGCCAGAAGATCAACCTGCGGCCCTACGGCGCCGAAGGCTGGACCACCGCCGAGGACGCGCTGCCGGGCAGCCAGGACCTGTGCTTCGTCACCGCGGTGGCGAGCGACGACGTGGTCGAGCACCTCGGCCAGTGCGGCGTGACCGTGACGGAAGGCCCGGTGACGCGCCTCGGCGCGCTGGGGCCGATCACCTCGGTGTACTGCCTTGACCCGGACGGCAACCTGATCGAGATCGCGTCCTACCAGGGCTGAGCATCCACCTCCGGGTGCGGAGCAGGCTCAGGCCGCCCTCATCGAGGCGATGAACCGGGTCACCTCCACGGACAGGTTCTCCGCCTGACGCGACAGGTCCCCAGCGGCGCCCAGCACCTCGGTCGCGGCGGTGCCGGTGTCGT
>CAXUDP010000014.1:0-40863 GCA_964249735.1 uncultured Acetobacteraceae bacterium
CTCGGCGACCGCGACGGCGTGCGCACGCCGATGCAGTGGTCGATCGACCGCAACGGCGGCTTCTCGCGCGCCGACCCGGCGGGGCTGGTGATGCCGCCGATCATGGACCCGATCTACGGCTACCAGGCGGTGAACGTCGAGGCGCAGTCGGCCGACCAGCACTCGCTGCTGAACTGGATGCGCAGGATGCTGGAGGTGCGAAAGGGCCACCGCGCGTTCGGCCGCGGCTCGCAGCGCTTCCTGTTCCCGGGCAACCGCAAGGTGCTGGCCTACCTGCGCTCGCATCCAAACGAGGACGGGCAGGACGAGACGCTGCTCTGCGTCTACAACCTGTCGCGTTCGGCGCAGGCGGTGGAGCTCGACCTGCACGAGTTCAACCGCCGGGTGCCGGTGGACGTGATCGGCGGCTCGGTGTTCCCGCCGATCGGCCAGCTCACCTACCTGCTGACCCTGCCGCCCTACGGATTCTACTGGTTCCTGCTGGCGACCGAGCAGGCGCTGCCGAGCTGGCACACGCCGACGCCGGAGCCGCTGCCGGACCTGTCCACCATCGTGGTGCGCAACATGATGACCGAGGTCTGCCTCGGCGCGTCGCGCAACCTGCTGGAGAAGGAGGTGCTTCCGGCCTACCTGCCGAAGCGGCGCTGGTTCTCGTCCAAGAGCGAGACCCTGGGCGACATCGCCTTCGCCTACGCGGTGCCGCTGCGCGACGATCGCGACAACACCTCGCTGTTGACCGAGATCACCGTGCAGGTGGGCAACCGCACCGAGCGCTACTGCCTGCCGCTGGGCGCGGTCGCCGAGGAGAACGCGATCCCGGTGGCGCAGCAGCTCGCCATGACCCGGATCCGGCGCGGCCCGCTGGTCGGCTACGTCACCGACGGCTTCACCACCGACAACTTCATGACCAGCACGCTGGAGCGGATCGGCCAGAACGCCGACATCGCGCTCGACGGCGGCGGCCGGGTCGAGTTCCGCAAGACCGACCGGTTCGACCAGCTCGAGCGTCCGGCCGAGATGCAGGTCCGCCGCCTTTCGGCCGAGCAATCCAACAGCTCCGCGATCATCGACGACCAGATCGTGCTGAAGGTAGTGCGCAAGGTGCTGTCCGGCGTGCACCCCGAAGCGGAGATCTCGCGCTACCTGACCGGCCGCGGCTTCGCCAACACGCCGCCGATGCACGGCGAGGTGACGCGTTATGACCCGGACGGCACGCCGAACACGCTGATCCTGGTGCAGGGCTTCGTGCGCAACCAGGGCGACGGCTGGGCGTGGACGCTCGACTTCCTGGCCCGCGCCGCGGAAGACAGCGTGGAGGACGCGGCGGTCGATCAGGAGGAGCAGAACGCGGACCTTTACAGCAACTATGCTGGCTTCGCGCAGGCGCTGGGACGGCGGCTGGCGCAGCTGCACGACGTGTTCGCGTCCGCCACGGACGAGCCGGCATTCCACCCGGAGACGGTGACGGAGGCCGACCTCCAGGCCTGGGCGGACGGCGCGATCGAGCAGATCGACCGGGCCGTCGAGGCGCTAGGGCGTCTCCCGGCGACGGTCCCGGAGGAGGTTACGCTGCTGGCCAGCCAGGTGGTTGATCGGCACGAGGCGCTGCACGGGCTGGCGAAACGGCTGGCGGCGCAGGGTGTCGGCGCGCTGCGCACCCGGGTGCACGGCGACTTCCACCTCGGCCAGGTGCTGGTCGTGGGGGGCGACGCCTACCTGATCGACTTCGAAGGTGAGCCAGCCAAGACCATGGAGCAGCGCCGGGCCCATTCCTCGCCGCTGCGCGACGTTGCCGGGATGCTGCGCTCGTTCGACTATGCCGGCGCCACCGCCTCGTCGCGTCTGCACAGCAACAGCGAGCGGGTGACGGAACGACGCGAGAAGCTGATCGAGCAGTTCCGCAGCCAGGCAGGCGCCGACTTCCTGTCCAGCTACCGCGAGGTGCTGGAGGCGAGCGCCACGCCGTGGGTGCCGCGCGTGGCGGAGCAGTCGCTGCTCGACCTGTTCCTGCTGGAGAAGGCGGCCTACGAGATCCGCTACGAGGCCGACAACCGTCCCGACTGGATCGGCATTCCGCTTGGCGGGCTGAACGGGATCGCAACGCGCCTTCTGGGTGCCGGAGACGTGCCGAATGAGTGAGCACCTGCCGCATCCGGGCGCAGTCGATTCCTTTGTCCGCGCCAGGCACGGCGACCCTTTCTCGCTGCTGGGGCCGCATCCGGTCGAGGGCGGGGTTGCGGTGCGCACCTTCCTGCCCGAGGCGTCACGGGTCGAGGTGGTCGACGCGACCAGCGGCTTCGTGCGCGGCACCCTGGCGCGGGTGCACGGTGACGGGCTGTGGTCCGGGCTCGTTCAAGGCGAGCAGCCGTACCGCCTGCGCGTGTCCGCGCCGGATGCGGCGGGCGGCGAGGCGGTGCGGGAGGTCGCGGATCCATACGCTTTCCCGCCGCTGCTCGGCGAGCTCGACATCTACCTGATCTCCGAGGGTCGTCATCGCGACTTGGCGCATGTGCTCGGTGCGCATGTGGTGAGCGTGGAGGGTGTCGAGGGCACGCGCTTCGCGGTGTGGGCGCCGAACGCGCAGCGTGTGTCGGTGGTCGGCTCGTTCAACGGCTGGGACGGCAGGCGTAACCCGATGCGGGTGAGGCAGCCCTCGGGCGTGTGGGAACTGTTTGTGCCCGGCGCCGGCGCCGGGGACCGCTACAAGTACGAACTGGTCGGACCGGACGGCAACGTGCTCCCCTGGCGTGCCGATCCGGTCGCCTGGCAGGCCGAGGTGCCACCCGCGACCGCCTCCGTGGTGCCGGATCCCACGCCATACACCTGGACCGATGCCGACTGGATGGCACGTCGCGGCGCGCTGCAGGCGCCGGACGCCCCGCTCTCGTTCTACGAGCTGCACGCCATGTCCTGGCTGCCGCACGAGGAAGGGGCGACGCCGGACTGGGAGCGGCTGGGCAACCGGCTGATCCCGTACGTCAAGGAGCTGGGCTTCACCCATATCGAGCTTATGCCGATCATGGAGCACCCGTTCGGCGGCTCCTGGGGCTACCAGGTGCTGGGGCAGTTCGCGCCGACCTCGCGCATGGGGCCGCCGGCGGAATTCGCCCGGTTCATCGACCGCTGCCATGCGGCCGGCCTCGGCGTGGTGCTGGACTGGGTGCCGGCGCACTTCCCGACCGACGCGCACGGGCTGGCGCACTTCGACGGCACACCGCTCTACGAGCACGGCGACCCGTTCGAGGGCTACCATCAGGACTGGAACACCTTCATCTACAACCTGGGCCGCAACGAGGTGCGCGGCTTCATGATCGCCAGCGGGCTGTTCTGGCTCCGGCATTTCCACGTCGACGGGCTTCGCGTCGATGCCGTCGCCTCCATGCTGTATCGCGACTACAGCCGCAAGGAAGGCGAGTGGGTGCCGAACCGCCACGGCGGACGCGAGAACCTCGAATCGATCGCCTTCCTGCAGGACCTGAGCCGGGCGGTGAAGGAGGTCGCGCCGGGTGCGATCCTGGTGGCGGAAGAGTCCACCTCGTTCCCGCACGTCACGCGCCCGGCCGACGAGGGCGGGCTGGGCTTCGACTACAAGTGGAACATGGGGTGGATGCACGACACCCTGCACTACATCGAGGGCGAGCCGGTGCACCGGAAGTGGCACCATGGCGAGATCTCGTTCGGCCTGGTCTATGCCTTCTCCGAACGCTTCGTGCTGCCGATCAGCCACGACGAGGTGGTGTACGGAAAGGGCTCGATGATCGGCAAGATGCCGGGCGCGGACGACTGGCAGCGCTTCGCCAACCTGCGCGCCTATTACGGCTTCATGTGGTGTCATCCCGGCAAGAAGCTGCTGTTCATGGGCAGCGAGATCGCGCAGTGGCGGGAATGGAACCACGACACCGGACTGGACTGGTGGCTGCTCGACACCCCCGCCAACCGCGGCGTGCAGCTGCTGCTGCACGATCTGAACGCGGTGTATCGCGGCGAGCCGGCGCTGCATGCCAGGGACGCCGAACCGGACGGCTTCCGCTGGGTGGTGCTGCACGACGCCGACCAGAGCGTGTTCGCCTGGCTCCGCTTCGGCCACTGGGGACAGCGGCCGGCGCTGGTGGTGTGCAACTTCACGCCGGTGGCGCGGCAGGGCTATGCCGTCGGCGTCAGCCAGGCCGGCGAGTGGGAGGAGCTGCTGAACAGCGATTCCGCCCGCTATGGCGGTTCCAACGTCGGCAACCACGGTTCGGTGACCGCCACCGACCTGCCGATGCACGACCAGCCGGCCTCGCTGACGCTGACGCTTCCGCCGCTGTCCACCCTGATCCTGGTGCCGAAGACATGAGCGTCGATGATCGGCTGCTGGGGACCCTTGCGGAACGGGCCGGACTTTCGACCCGCTGGGAGGACGCGTTCGGCAAGATGCACGCGGTCGCGCCGGACAACCTGACGGCGGTGCTCGCGGCGCTCGGGCTGGATGCCGGGTCGGACGGCGGCGCGCGCGAGCTGATCGCCACGCTGGAGCGCGAGGATGCGGCGCTGGCGCCGCGCGTGACCGGGGATGCGGGGGCCGAGCTGGTTCTTCCCGTCCGTCCCGGTGCCTGGCGCATGGAGGACGAGTACGGGACGGCCTCGTCCGGAACCGCCACGGCGCGGAACGGGCAGGCCTGCGTGATCCTGCCCGCCGAGCCCGGCTACTACCGCCTTGAGATCGACGGGCAGGAGACGAGCGTCGCGGTGGCCCCGCCGCGCTGCTTCGGGATCGCCGACGCCTTCGCGGCACCCGGACCGGAACGCGGGCACGTGCGGCGGAGCTGGGGCCTGGCACAGCAGCTCTACGCGCTGCGCCGTCCGGGCGACGGCGGCGTCGGTGATTTCGCCGCCCTGGCCGAGTTCGTGCAGGAGGCAGCCGCGCATGGCGCATCGGCGGTGTCGATCAGCCCGGTGCACGCCCAGTTCTCCGCCGATCCTGACCGGTTCAGCCCGTATGCGCCGTCCAGCCGGATCATGCTCAACGTGCTGCATATCGCCGCTGATGACCCCGGCGAGGAGGCGGCCCGGCTGGAAACGCTCGACTTGGTGGACTGGCCGGCGGTGGGCCGGGACCGGCTCCGCCGGCTGCGCCGCAGCTTCGACTCCGGCGCGGTGGATGGGGGGTTCGCCGCCTGGCGCGAGGCACAGGGCGACAAGCTGGAGTCGCACGCGCTGTTCGAGGCGCTGCACGCGCACCTGTGGCGCGAGGAGGGAGGCGCCTGGCATTGGAAGGACTGGCCGGAACGGTTCCGCGATCCGCACACCTCGGGTTCCGCCGCGTTCGCCGCCGCCAATCCCGACGAGATCACCTTCCACGCCTGGCTGCAGTATCGCGCCGACCGGGAGCTGGGTGCGGCGCAGAAGGCGGCCACCGATGCCGGGATGGCGATCGGCCTGGTGTCCGATCTGGCAGTCGGCACCGACTCCGGCGGCAGCCATTCCTGGAGCCGCAAGCAGGAAACCCTGATCGGGCTGACGGTCGGCGCGCCGCCGGACCTGCTGCAGCGGGCCGGACAGAACTGGGGCATCACCGCCTTTTCCGCCCGCGGCCTGCGAGCGAACGGCTTCCGTGCCTTTGTCGAGATGCTGAGGGGTGCGATGCGTCATGCCGGCGGGGTCCGGATCGATCACGCCATGGGCCTGAACCGGCTCTGGGTGATCCCGGAGGGTCACAGCGCCGCAGACGGTGCCTACCTGCAGCTCCCCGAGACCGACCTGATCCGCCTCACCCGCCTGGAGTCGGTCCGCAACCGGGCCATCGTGCTCGGCGAGGATCTGGGCACCGTTCCGGCCGGCTTCCAGGATCGACTGCAGCAGGCGGGCATCGACGGCATGCGGGTGCTGTGGTTCGAGCGGGACGAGAGCGGGTTCACCCCGCCCGCCCGCTGGGCGAGGTATGCCAGCGCGATGACCAGCACGCATGACCTGCCGACCGTTGCCGGCTGGTGGAAGGGGCACGACATCGGCACCCGCCGCGCCCTCGGCGGATCGGAAGCGGACGAGCAGCGCGAGCTGGCGGAGCGGGCGACCGACCGCGACAGGCTCTGGACGGCGATGCGGGAAAGCGGCGCGGCCGCGGGTCCGGTGCCGGCGGTGTGGGATGCGATGCCGGTGGTGGATGCCGCGGTGGCCCAGGTGGGTGGTTCGGCCTGCGAGCTGGCGATGGTGCCGACCGAGGACGTGCTCGGCCTGGAGGAACAGCCCAACGTTCCGGGCACGGTGGACGAGCATCCGAACTGGCGCCGGCGCCTGCACGACCCGACCGGCACGGTATTGTCGGGCGAGCGGGCCACACTCCGGCTGCGCCGCCTGGAGCAGCAGCGGCAGGGTTGACTGGCGGGCTGGAGCTTTTGTCGCATTGGGTGCAACTTGGTCGCGTGGTGGTGCTTGATGTTACGTTAAGATGCCGTCGCGACGGTCGTCTCCACTGTCCGGGCGGTCGAGCGGCCTCCCGCTTGGCTCCGGCGACCGGTAGCCCGACACGGGGAGAATGCCATGAGCAGACTGGTCGTCGTGTCCAACAGGGTGTCGATACCGACGGGCGACGCGAAGGCGGGCGGTCTGGCGGTGGCGCTCAACGACCTGATGGAACGGCAGGGCGGCCTCTGGTTCGGCTGGAGCGGCCGCACTTCGGAAGGCAGGGGATGCCAGGCTCCGGAGATGGTGCAGCACGGTTCGGTTGAATACGCCACCGTCGACCTGACGCCGTCCGAGCACGAGCTGTACTACAACAACTTCTCCAACGGCACGCTGTGGCCGCTGATGCACTCGCTGCCGGAGCAGATGAACTTCGACCGCCGCAGCCTGCAGGGCTACCGGGCGGTGAATGCTCGCCTGACCGACGTGCTGCTGCCCCTGCTGCGGCCGAGCGACACCATCTGGATCCACGACTACCACCTGCTGGCGATGGCGGCGGCGCTGCGCGCACGCAACGTGTCCTGCCCGATCGGCTTCTTCCTGCACACGCCGTTCCCGAGCCCGGACATGATCTCCAGCGTGCCGGACGCGGCCCTGTTCATACGCGACCTGTTGTCCGCCGACCTGCTCGGCTTCCAGACCGCCAACGACGCTGAGAACTTCTCGGCCTCCGCACAGCGCATCGCCGGCGCCGCGCGCCTCGCCGGTGGCGGGCTGCAGCTCGGCAACCGGCAGATCCGCGTCGGCGCGTTCCCGGTCGAGATCGATCCGGGCGACTTCGCCGAGATGGCGGCCGAGGCGCACGGCTCGGCCGAGACCGAGCGCCTGCGCCGCAGCCTCGACGGCCAGAGCCTGATCCTCGGGGTCGACCGCATGGATCCGACCAAGGGCCTGCGCCATCGCCTGGCCGGTTATCGCCGCCTGATCGAGAGCCGGCACGAGTGGACGCGGCAGACCACCTTCCTGCAGATCGCTGCCGCAAGCCGCCAGGACGTGGACGCCTATCAGACCCTGCGCGACGATCTGGAGGGCGCTGCCGGGGCGATCAACGCCCGGCTGGGCGAGTCGGACTGGGTGCCGCTGCGCCTGATCAGCCGCGGCGTGCCGCGGGACGCCATCGCCGGCTTCATGCGCGAGGCGCGGATCGGGCTGGTGACACCGTTGCGTGACGGCATGAACTTGGTCGCCAAGGAATACGTCGCGGCGCAGGACCCGGACGATCCCGGCGTGCTGGTGCTGTCGAAGTTCGCCGGTGCTGCGCGCCAGTTGGGTGCGGCCATCCTGGTCAACCCGGTGGATCCGGACGAGATCGCCGACGCGCTCGACCTCGCGCTGCGCATGAGCCGGCCGGAGCGGCAGGATCGCTGGAAGGCGTGCTGGGAGGCGATCAAGGACGCGTCCGCTCTCGGATGGGGCCGATCCTTCGTGTCGGCGCTGTCGCGTGCGGGCGGAGAGGTGCCTCGTCCGGCGCGACCGCAGCGGATCAACGAGGCGCCGATGGAGCGCCGCACCGGAACCGGCAACGACATACGCATCGTGTCCACCCAGCCAGGACCGCGCTCGGTCAACTGAGCACGACACCGTTCGGAAGGCCGCGCCGGGCAACCGGCGCGGCCTTTTCCATGAGCCGGCGCCGCGTGACGGGCCGTCGCAATTCCGCCGCACTGACGCCACACGGCCATGGCCCATTGGGAATGCCGGCTGGGAAGGGCATGTCGATGGCGCTGCCGACACGAGATGGACCGCGACCGGCCGCAGGGCGCCCTGCACGCCTGCTTCTGGCGCTCGGCCTGTCCCTGACGACGGCGCTGGCTGGATCCGGCCCGGTCTCGGCGCAAGGTCATGGCGGGTTCTGGAGCCGGTCTGGCGGGTTCGGCAGAGGGTCCGCCGGCTTCGGCTCCTATCACGGTGGGTTCGGCGGGCGACGTGGCGGGTTCATGGGTCGCGGACCGGGCGGGTTCGGCGGTGGACGGGAATTCGGTCCGCGTGGCGGTTTCACCGCTCGTGGCGGTACGCAGCACCTTGCCGGGCGATATGGTGGGCTCGCAGGCCGGCGCTACGGGTTCCGCGAAGGCGGCTGGCACGACGGACGCGGTCGCGGTCTGGCCATCGGCCTCGGCGCCGGCGCCGTGCTGGGAGCCGGCCTGGCGACGCGGTGGGAGCGCGGCGGCGGCTGGTACGGGAACGGCGGCTGGTGGCAGCCGGGCTACGGCTGGAGCCAGCCGGACTGGATCTGGAACGGTGCCGAGATCGTCGACGGCCCGGCCCTGCTGTTCGCCACGCCCTACATCGTCTACGCGCCGCCGCCGCTCTACGTCGCGCCGCCGCCGGTCGTGCTGGGCGTGCCTGCCGGTTTCGCCGCTCCGGCGGCCGCCTTGGTGCCGGCGCCGGCAGCGCCCCCGGCGGTTGCGCCCGAGCAGCTGTTCTACGCCGCGGTTCCGCCGCCCGTCCTGGTCCTGCCGCCGCCGCCGATGCTGATCGCGGCAGAACCGCCGCCGATCGTCTTCGCGCCGCAGATCTACCCGCTGGCGATCGGGCCACCCCTGCTCGCCTTCACGTCGTCCTCCCTTGCCATCCTCGGGACCGGTGGCTGGGACCGCGGCTGGCGCGGTGGCGGCTGGAGGATCTGGCACGGCGGGTTCGGCGGGCCCGCGTACGGCTACGAGCGACGCGATGGGATCCGCCCGGTCGTAGGCGCCGCCATCGCCGGCGGGGCCGTCGGCGCGCTGATCGGCGCGCGGGGCGGGTGGCACCGCTACGGCGGCGGGCATGAGGGCGGATGGCACGAGGGCGGATGGCGGCCGGGTTCATGGGGCGGTGCGCGCGGCGGCGGGTACGGCTGGCGGGGCGGTCGGCAAAGCGGCGAGCCCGGTGGCGGCAGGCATGGCGGCTGGGGCGGACATGGCGGCGGTCGCGGTCGGCGCTGAACCTCACCGGATGGGAGCAAACACGATGAAGCACACGATGATCCTGGCGCTGGCGCTGGCGGTCTTGCCGTTGGCCGCCCCCGCCGCGGTGTCCGCCACGGCTGCGCCGGAGCAGACCGAGCAGCAGGCGGCCGAGCAGCGGATCCAGACGCTGCAGGCCGCGCTGCAGATCGCGCCGCCGCAGATGGCGCAATGGACCAGCTTCGCGCAGGCGATGCGCGACAACGCGGCAGCCACCGACGCGCTGTTCCGCTCCCGCGCCGCGAGTGCCGCGACCATGAACGCGGTCGACAACATGAAGTCCTATGCCACGGTCGCGCGCTCCTATGCCGACAACACGCAGAAGCTGTCCGACGCGTTCGGCACCCTCTACGCCGCGCTGTCGGACCAGCAGAAGCAGGTCGCCGACCGGCTGTTCCGCCAGCAGGCGGAACATCAGACCACCAGGAAGTAGCCGCCCGGCATCCTCGTGTTGCGCAGGCGTTCGTCATCGGCCAGAACCGGCCCATGGCGCCTCCCCTGCTTCTGCTCCAGGACATACGGCTCACCCTCGGTGGCGCGCCGCTGCTGGACGGCGCCGGGTTCGGGGTGTCGCCCGGCGAGCGGCTGTGTCTGGTCGGCCGCAACGGCTCCGGCAAGTCCACCCTGCTGCGGATCGCCGCCGGCGAGCTGCTGCCGGACTCCGGCAGCCGCTTCCTGCAGCCGGGCACCACCCTGCGCACCCTGCCACAGGAACCCGACCTGTCGGGCCACGCCACCACCCTCGACTACGTGCGGGCCGGGCTCGGGCCGAACGATCCCGGTCATCGCGCGATCGCGCTGCTGAGCGAGCTCGGGCTGGACGGGACGGAGGACCCGTCCCGGCTGTCCGGCGGCGAGGCGCGACGCGCGGCGCTGGCGCGGGCGCTGGCGCCCTCCCCCGACCTGCTGCTGCTGGACGAGCCGACCAACCACCTCGACATGCCGACCATCGAGTGGCTGGAACGGGAACTGCTGTCATCCTCCGCCGCCATGGTGATGATCAGCCACGACCGGCGGCTGCTGCAGACGCTGTCGCGGGGCGTGGTGTGGCTGGACCGCGGCACCACGCGTCGGCTCGACCAGGGCTTCGCGCGGTTCGAGGGCTGGCGCGAGGAGGTGCTGGAGCAGGAGGAACGCGACGCGCACAAGCTCGACCGGCAGATCGCGCGGGAGGAGGACTGGATGCGCTACGGCGTCACCGCGCGGCGCAAGCGCAACGTGCGACGGGTCGGCGAGCTGGCGGCGCTGCGTCAGGCCAGGCGGGAAGCGGTGCACAACCCGCAGGGGTTGAAGCTCGAGGCGAGCGGCACCGGGCTGTCGGGCAAGCTGGTGGCGGTCGCCGAGGGCGTGTCCCGGTCCTTCGACGGCCGCGCGATCGTGCACGACCTCGACCTGCGCGTGCTGCGCGGCGACCGTCTCGGCATTGTCGGCGCCAACGGGGCCGGCAAGACCACCCTGCTGCGGCTGCTGACCGGCCTGGACACGCCGGACGGGGGCCGGATCAAGCTCGGCAGCGCCTTGTCGGTGGTGACGCTGGACCAGCAGCGACGCAGCCTGGATCCCGACGCCACGCTGTCCGCGACGCTGACCGGCGGCGCCGGCGACCAGGTGCAGGTCGGCACCGAGAAGCGCCACGTGATCGGCTACATGAAGGATTTCCTGTTCCGGCCGGAGCAGGCGCGCACCCGCGTCGGCGTGCTGTCCGGCGGCGAGCGTGGACGGCTGATGCTGGCCTGCGCCCTGGCGCGCCCGTCCAACCTGCTGGTGCTGGACGAGCCGACCAACGACCTCGACCTGGAAACCCTGGACCTGCTGCAGGAGATGCTGTCGGCCTACCCGGGCACCGTGCTTCTGGTCAGCCACGACCGCGACTTCCTCGACCGGGTGGCGACCGCGGTGGTCGCCGCCGCGGGCGACGGGCGCTGGGTCGAGTACGCCGGCGGCTACAGCGACATGCTCGCGCAAGGTGGCGGCGTGGCCGGCGGGTCGGCGGCCGCCGTCGCCCCGGCCAGACGGTACGCGGCCGCATCCGGCCGGTCCGCGAAGCCGGCGTCGCGCAAGCTGTCGTTCAAGGACAAGCACGCCCTGGAGCAGCTGCCGGGTCGGATCACGACGCTGGAAGCGGAGATCCGGGGCCTGCGCGAGGTGCTGGGCGACGGCACCCTCTACGGGCGCGACCCCGCCCGGTTCACCCGGTCGACCGACGCCCTGGCGACGGCGGAAGCTGAGCTGGCGGCGGCAGAGGAACGCTGGCTGGAGCTGGAGCTGCTCCAGGATGCCGGCGGTGGCTGAAACGGCCGACCCGTTACCGGAGCCGCCGCAACAACGCCGGATCGCGCCGCGTTCCGCAGGAGGCTCCACGGCCCGTCAGGACGGCCTCATGGCACGCGACGCCCCGATCGGCGCGGTCCGCGCGCAGGCCTACACGGTCCCCACCGAGGCGCCCGAAGCCGATGGCACCATCGCCTGGACCTCCACCACCCTGGTGACGGTCGAGGTCGAGGCAGGCGGCCGGACCGGGTTCGGCTACACCTATGGCGCCGCCAACGCCGCCTCGCTGGTCGCCGGCAGGCTCGCCGAGGTGCTGCACGGGTGCGACGCCCTGGACGTGCCGACGGCCTGGCGGGTCATGCAGGGCACGGTGCGCAACATGGGGCGGTCCGGCATCGCGGCGACCGCGATCTCGGCGGTCGACCTCGCGCTGTGGGACCTGAAGGGCAGGCTGCTCGACCTGCCGCTGGCCAGCCTGCTCGGACGCGCGCGCGACGTGGTGCCGATCTACGGCAGCGGCGGCTTCACCAGCTACGACGACAGGACGCTGCAGGGCCAGCTCGCCGGCTGGGTGGAGCGGGAGGGATGCCGCTCCGTCAAGATGAAGATCGGGTCGGAGCCGGAACGCGACCCGGCCCGCGTCGCGGCGGCCAAGGCGGCGATCGGGGACGCGGTGCTGTTCGTCGACGCCAACGGCGCCTACGACCCGAAGCAGGCGATCCTGATGGCGGAAACCTTCGAGGACCAGCAGGTGGCCTGGTTCGAGGAGCCGGTGTCATCCGATGACACCGCCGGGCTCGCCTTCGTGCGCGGCCGGATGCCGGCGCGGGTCGAGGTGGCGGCCGGCGAATACGGCTACAACGCCGACGATTTCCGCAGGTGGCTCGAAGCCGGCGCGGTCGACGTGCTGCAGGCGGACGTCACGCGGTGCGGCGGCGTGACCGGCTTCCTGCAGGCCGGCGCCCTGGCGGACGCGCACCATCGCGACCTGTCCGGCCATTGCGGACCATCGGCGCATCTACATGTCGCCTGCGTGGTGCCTCGACTGCGCCATCTGGAATGGTTCCACGACCATGTCCGGATCGAGCGCATGCTGTTCGACGGGGCTCCGGTGCCGAAGGACGGCGCGATCCGGCCGGACCTGTCGCGTCCCGGGATCGGGATCACGCTGAAACGCCAGGATGCCGAACGCTTCGCCGGATAACGGCCATCGATTCAACAGGAGTGCAACGCCGAATGACCTTCCTGCCCGACCTCCTCATGCCCCGGCGCAGCGGACGCGACGTGCAGGCGCGGCAGGTCCTGTCGGCGCTGTCGCGGCAGGCCGCGGCGCTGCGGAGAGCACCGCCGGTGCCGGCTATCCTGGTGCCGAAGGGACCACCGGCCCCGAAGCCGGTGATCGTGGGTTCCGCGCAGAAGCTGAACCAGGCCTCGGGCGTGCTCGCCTTCTCGGTGCTGACCGACAGCGCGCTTGAGCACTACCGCGGCAGCTTCCGCAACAAGGCGATGTTCACGCCGCTGGTGGTGTCCGCCCTGGCACTCGTCGCCAGCGTGCATGGCACCGCCGATGACCGGCCGGACGTGCACCTCCTGCGCGACGTGGTCTATGGGTTGACGGCGGTGACCGGCCTGATCGGCACCGCGTTCCACGTCTACAACGTGGGCTCGCGTCAGGGCGGCTACAGCTGGCTCAACTTCTTCTACCGGGCGCCGATCGGGGCGCCGATGGCGATCGCGATCAGCGGCGTGCTCGGCAACATGTCCGAGCGCCTGCGCAAGACGCCAAGCGGCGCAACTCCGACGCTGTACGGCCTGGATGCCGGCAAGGCGTTGTCCCTGTTCACCGCCCTTGGCCTGGCCGGCACCACCGGCGAGGCATGGCTGCTGCATTTCCGAGGCAACTTCCAGAACCCGTTCATGTACACGCCGATCACGATCCCGCCTGCTTCCGGCGCGTTGCTGGCCGACGCCGCCCTGCGTGGCGGTCAGGCCCGCCGCAGCGCCGCCAGGGCCGGGATGATCGCGACGGCGCTGGCCGGCCTGGCCGGCACCGGCTTCCACATGCGCGGTGTCGCGCGGATGATGGGCGGATGGCGGAACTGGACGCAGAACCTGCTCGACGGGCCGCCGGTGCCGACGCCGCCTGCCTTCACCGGCCTCGCCTTGGCCGGCCTGGCCGCCCTCGACCTGCTGGAGCGACGCGATGACTGAGGGGCTGCCCCGCTACCCGGGCTACGACGTGCTGCGCAAGCGCAACACGGTGTCCTGGAACGACCCGACCCGCAAGGCGATCGACCGTCGCCTGTCGGTTGATCGCGACCCGCACACGCTGACGGAGGCGGAGTTCGCCACGCTGCAGGCGATCTGCGACCGCGTGGTGCCGCAGGAGCAGGGATCGGACTACGTGCCGCTGGCCGCCTATGTCGACCAGGAACTGACCCTCGACCTCAGCCTCGGCTACCGCTACGCCGGCCTGCCGCCGGCGACCGAAGCCTGGCATCGGGCGATCGCGGCGCTGGATGCGGAGTCGAACCGAGCATTCGGCGCACCCTTCCTCGGCGTGGACGCGTCCCGGCGCGACGCGCTGCTGACCCGCATGCAGAAGGGCGAGCTGAAGGACCCGGCCTGGGGCGACATGGCGCCGGACCTGTTCTTCAAGCAGCACGTCCTGGTCGACATCGTGGCGGCGTACTACGCCCACCCGACCGCCTGGAGCCGGATCGGCTACGGCGGCCCAGCCAGCCCGCGCGGCTACGTGCGGATGGGGTTCGGCATGCGCGACCCGTGGGAGGCGGCGGAGGCCAAGCCCGGCGAGGCGGACAAGGCGGCGAGGAAGAACCGGAATGTCTGAGGAGATCCTGACCAACCGCGAGCCGCTGCGCTCCGGGCTCGACCTCGAGGCGATGCACATCCCGCGCGCGAGGAACGGCCGCGCGCCGGATCCGCACGTTCCGGGCGGCTGGTTCTCCATGCGCGAGTACCGCGAGGACGAGGCGGTCGACTTCGCCATCGTCGGCACCGGCGCTGGCGGCGGCGTGCTGGCGGCGCGGCTGGCGGAGATGGGGTTCTCGGTGGTCGCGTTCGACGCCGGTCCCTTCTTCCGCCCGCTGGAGGATTTCGCCTCCGACGAGACCGCGCAGAGCCAACTGTTCTGGACCGACCGACGGGTCACCGATGGCGGGAACCCGCTGAAGCTCGGCAGCAACAACAGCGGCAAGGCGGTCGGCGGCTCCACCGTGCACTATGCCATGGTGGCGCTGCGGCAACGGCCGGAATCGTTCAAGTCCCGCACCCTGCAGGGCTTCGGCGCCGACTGGCCGGTCGACTGGCGCGAGATGTGGCACTACTACGCGGAAGCCGAGGAGGCGCTGAAGATCTCCGGCCCGATCAGCTACCCCTGGGGACCGTCCCGGCCGCGCTACCCGTACCGCCAGCACGACCTGAACGCGGCGGCGCTCACCCTGGCCAAGGGTGCGGAGAAGCTCGGCATAAAGTGGACCGAGACGCCGCTGGCAACGGTGTCGGCGCCACGCGGCAAGTCGCCGCCCTGCGTGTATCGCGGGTTCTGCCGCGTCGGCTGCTCCACCAACGCCAAGCAGAGCATGCTGGTGACGTTCATCCCGCGTGCGATCAAGGCCGGCGCCGAGATACGCGACCTCGCGATGGTGGGACGGATCGAGACCGACCGCAGCGGGCTCGCGACCGGGCTGCACTACCACCGCGACGGCGCCTGGCGGTTCCAGCGCGCGCGCAACGTCCTCGTCGCCGGCTACGCGATCGAGACGCCGCGGCTGCTGCTGAACTCCGCCACCGACCGGCACCGCCATGGCCTCGCCAACTCCTCAGGCCTGGTAGGCAAATATCTTATGACGCAGTCGAACGTCGCGGCGTGGGGCGAGATGGACGAGGAGGTGCGCTGGAACAAGGGGCCGCCCTCGCTCGCCATCACCGAGCACTGGAACTACGACGACAACAAGCCTTTCCACGGCGGCTACATCCACATGAGCCAGGGTCCGCTGCCGGTGGAGTGGGCGTCGGTGCATACCGGCGCGCGCGGGCTCTGGGGCAAGGCGCTCCAGGACGAGATGACCAAGTACAACCACATGGTCGGGCTCAAGATGGTCGGCGAGATGATGCCCCAGGAGCGCAATACCGTGACGCTCGCCGACGAGGAGGACCAGTATGGGCTGAAGGTGGCGCGCGTCACCTACACCTGGTGCGACAACGACAAGGCGATGATCGAGCACTCCCTGGATTTCATGGCGCGGCAGCTCGAAGCATCGGGTGCCAGAAACGTTTGGCGACAGCCGGACGACACCAACCACCTCGCAGGCACCGCGCGCATGGGCGACGACCGGCGCTCCAGCGTCGTGAATGCCGACTGCCGGTCCTGGGACGTTCCGAACCTGTTCATCTGCGACGGGTCGGTGTTCCCGACCACCGGCGGCGTCAACCCCTCGCTGACGATCCAGGCGCTGGCGCTACGCACCGCGGATCGCATCCAGGCACTCGCCAAACGTGGCGAGCTGTGACGATCGGAGACGAACTGGCGGGCGACACCTGTGTCGCCTGCCGCGCGGACGCGGCGCCGCTGCGGCCGGACGAGGTCGAGGTGCTGCTGTCTGGCCTGCCGGGCTGGCAGCCGAGCGAGGACGGACGCGTTATCTACCGCCGCTACGCGTTCCGGGACTTCGCGACCGCGTTCGACTTCGTCTCGACGATTGCGGAGATTGCCGAGCGGCAGGTTCACCATCCCGACCTCCGCTTCGGCTGGGGCTACGTCGAGGTCGACCTGCAGACCCATGCGATCGGAGGGCTGCATCGCAACGACTTCATCGTCGCCGCGCGGATCGAGCAGGCGTTCGTCGCGACACAGAAGGAGACAGGATCATGAAGACGCGTCGGCTCGGCCGCGACGGCCTGCTCGTGTCCGCGCTCGGACTCGGTTGCATGGGCATGTCGGAATTCTACGGCGATCGCGACGAGGCAGGCGCGACCCGGACCCTGCACGCCGCGATCGACGACGGCGTCACCTTCTTCGACACCGCGGACATGTACGGCACCGGCCACAACGAGGAGCTGATCGGTCGCGCGATCAAGGGGCAGCGTGACGGTCTGGTGATCGCCACCAAGTTCGGCAACGTCCGTGGCCCGAACGGCGAGTTCAAGGGGATCGACGGCCGGCCGGACTACGTGGTCGCCGCCTGCGAGGCGAGCCTGAAGCGGCTGGGGATCGACGCCATCGACCTGTACTACCAGCACCGGGTCGATGCGAACACGCCGATCGAGGACACGGTGGGCGCGATGGCGACCCTGGTGGCGCAGGGCAAGGTGCGCCATCTCGGGCTGTCGGAAGCCGCACCCGCGACGATCCGCCGCGCCCATGCGGTGCATCCGATCGCCGCACTGCAGACCGAGTACTCGCTGTGGAGCCGCGAGCCGGAGCCCGAGATCCTGCCGACCCTGCGCGAGCTCGGCATCGGCTTCGTGCCCTACAGCCCGCTCGGCCGCGGCTTCCTCACCGGGCAGTACACAAGCATCGACGACTTCGCTCCCGACGACTTCCGCCGCAAGGCGCCGCGGTTCCAGGGCGAGAACTTCGCGAAGAACCTCGATCTGGTCAGGCGGATCGGCGAGATCGCCCGCGACAAGGGTTGCACGCCGTCGCAGCTCGCCCTCGCCTGGGTGCTGGCCCAAGGCAACAACCACGGCGACGACGTGGTGCCGATCCCGGGTACCAGGCGCGTGCACACCCTGCGGGAGAACATCGCCTCGCTCGACGTGGTGCTGACGCCGGATGACCTTCGGCGCATCGAGGCCGCCATGCCGGCGGGTGCCGCGGCGGGAACGCGCTATCCGGAGGCGTCGATGGCGGTGCTGAACCGATGAGCAGGATCGTGGACGAAACCACCGGCCTGAGGGACTTCCCGCTGCAACGGCGCGCCTTCGTGATGAGCGGCCTGATCAGCGGCATCACGCTGGCGGCGACGCGTGGCGCGGAAGCGCAGGTGATCCACACCGGCAGCGACGGCCTGGTGGCCGAGGAGGTACGCATCCCGGTCGCCGACGGCGCGTTGCCGGCCTACCTGGCCCGGCCGGACGGCCCCGGCCCGTTCCCGATCGTGGTGGTGATCGAGGAGATCTTCGGCGTCCACGAGTACATCAAGGACGTCTGCCGTCGGCTGGCGCACCAGGGCTACCTCGCGGTGGCGCCGGAGCTGTATGCGCGGCTGGCCGACCTGTCGACCATGACCGACCCGCAAGCGATCGTGCGCGACGTGATCAGCAAGGCGCCCGACGCCCTGGTGCTCTCGGACCTGGAGGCCGCGGCGAACTGGGCGGGCGGCCAGCACGGCGACCTGCGGCGCCTGGGCGTGATCGGCTTCTGCCGTGGCGGCCGCGATACCTGGCTGTATGCCGAGCACGAATCGCGGCTGGGGGCGGCAGTGGCGTTCTACGGCCCGGTGAACAGCCCCGACACGCCGATCCAGCCGCGCAACCCGCTGGAGCTCGCCGCCGGTCTCAAGTGCCCGCTTCTCGGGCTCTACGGCGGGCAGGACACCAGCATCTCCCAAGACGACGTGCGGGCGGCGCAGAGGACGGCGCAGGCTGCCGGGCAGACGGTGGACATCGTGGTGTATCCTGACGCACCGCACGGCTTCCACGCCGACTACCGTCCGAGCTACCGCAAGACCGATGCTGAGGACGCGTGGCGCCGGGCACTGGCTTGGCTGCGCGCGCACGGGGTCGGCTAGAAACCCGGGAACGCTTGTCCGGGGAGCGGCGCGCCGCCACGGCCGCGTCGCCGCCGGACCGGCCGCACGTCCACAGGGCTCAGCGGGTCAGGCCGGAGCGGCCATGATCAGCCCGGACATTTCCATGCGGCGACGCGAGTCGGCGATCCCTTCCGTCACGGCGAGGGCTGCCGCAAGCGCGCGCCGGCCGGCGACCGCATCCACCGCGACCGCGGCGCCATCCAGGCACGACGCGCAGAACGCCTCGTGCTCGGCGGCAAGCGTGTCGTGCTCCTGCCAGACGACCGCCTCGCGGCGGAACCCGCCGGTGCCGGGCAGCGGCAGGCCCCGTTCGCGACCGATCATGGTCAGCTCGCGGGCCACGAAATCGGCGGACAGGTAGCCTTCCTCCGAAAACAGGCGCATCCGCCGCTCGGTCTTGAGAGAGATCCGGCTGGCGGTGATGGTGGCGACGCAGCCGTTGGCGAACCGCACCCGGGCGTTGGCGATGTCCTCGTGGGCGCTGCTTACCGCGGCGCCGAGCGCGTCCACGCTCTCGATCGGGCTGTCCACGATCGCCAGCACCAGGTCGAGGTCATGGATCATCAGGTCGAGGATCACCGACACGTCGGTGCCGCGCGGCTTGAACGGCGCGATCCGGGTGGCCTCGATGTAGAGCGGACGGGCGATGCGCTGGGTGATCGCCTTGTGCTCGGCGGAGTAGCGCAACAGGTGGCCGACCTGCAGCACCCGTCCGGTCCGGGCTGCCAGCGCGATCAACCGGTCCGCCTGCTCCAGCGTGGAGGCGATCGGCTTCTCGATCAGCACGTGCCGGCCGGCCAGCAGCGCCGCCTCGGCCAGGGCGAAGTGGGCCTCGGCCGGCGCTGCGACGATCAGCGCGTCGCAGCACACGATCAGCGCGTCGAGATCCAGTGCCGGCGCGCCCCCGGCCTCTCGGCCGACGGCGGCAGCGCGCCCGTGGTCCGGGTCATGGATGCCGACCAGTTCGGACCTTGCGGAGGCGGCGACCTTGAGGGCGTGGAACCGCCCGAAATGCCCCGCCCCGGCGATACCGATGCGCAGGCGCGGCCCCGGATGCGGATCGGCTCGTTTCGGGATAGATGCCATGGTCGCTCCACCTGCTCCACAGCATCATGAAGCGTTCGACAGCGCAGGGCGATCCGGGTCGCCTGCCAGAGGATCGCAAGCTGGCCATCAAGCCGGACATGCCTCGCAAGACACGTGGACAGAGCGGGGACAAGGCTGACCTGTCAGCCGGCCGTCCAGCAACGCAACGCGGGCCCCGCGTCCCTCACCCGTCTTCCTTCCAAAGTTCATCCGAGCACGTGGTAGAGCCGGATCGCGTGGCTGATGATCTCGGTCGGGATTGGTTGCCATGAGACGTGTCAGATCGATGTCTCGTACCGACAGCCCGCACCGATCGCGTGCCCCGGCCAGACGTCCTCAACGTGACAACGCTTTGCGCCGCCATGGCTGACCATGGCGGCGCTTCACTTCAACCTGTTGGTGTCTCGTGCGGATCAGGGCTGGATTTTGATGACCTGTCCCTGGCCCGAGACGAGGCCATAGTTGGACACGTAGATGGACCCGTCCTTGCCGGTCGTGATGCCGGTCGGCATGATCAGCCCGTGGCAGGAAAGCGTCTTATCCTGCTGTCCTTGCGCGTTCACATGCACGATGGCGCCGTTCGGATCGTTGGACAGCGAGCCGTTGGCATACATCTCAAGCCCATAAACGCCGCCGTCCGGTGCGGGCGCCACGCCGATCAGGTTGGTGAAGCCTGATGCGAACACCGTCGGCTGCTGTCCGGTCTGGAAGCGGAAGATGCGCGACGAGCCCGGCACGTAAGGGTAGCCTGAGTAGTCGGCCGCCAGCACGCCCTTGCCGTCGGGCGCCGCCATGATCCCGGTCGGCACCGAATTCTCGTGTGCCGTCGTGGCAGCGGCGCCTGCGGTGGCGGGCACGGTGACGGTCTGGTTCGGCATGATCCCGACCAGCGAGACCGTGCCACCCGGCGTCACCTGCGTCACGGTCTGGCCGGCGCCGTCGGCGACGTAGAGATTTCCCCCCATGCTGGTCAGGCCGAACGGATTGCTTTCGGCGCTGGGCTTGCCGGCCGGGTCGGGGATGTGCGGATAGTTGGCGTACTCGAAGTTCGCCAGCGAAGCGACGGTCTTCACAGTCGGCAGGTTGTTGGCAATGCCGGCGGTGAGCAGGACGCCGGTCTGCTTCTGCAGCGCGCCGAGCCCGTTGACGGAGACTTGCGGCCCGCCATTGCCGATGACGACGTAGGGAAGGTCGTTGGCGAACGCGATGCCGTTCGGGCCGCTTGAACTGTCGGCCTGCGGCGTCGAGAGCGATCCGAGCGTGCTGACGAGCGTGATGTTGCGACCGAACGCATTGACGGACACCTTGCCCGTGTTGCCAAAGCAGTTCTCGGCACCCATGAAAGGAATGCAGGCAGCTGTCCCGCCAACCCCGGCCTCGGTGAACCAGAGGTCGCCCAGGACATCGAACGCCAGGCCACGCGGCTGGTTGAGGCTGTCGGCCACAACCGGGTACAGCGGCGCCACCGTGCTCGCCTTGACCAGGGTGGCGGAGATCTTGTTGATCTGGCCGTTCGGCAGCGCGGCACTGGTGCTGAATGCCACCGGAGCGCCGACCTGGGGCGACCAGTAGTCGATGCCGGTATCGGAGATGCCGCCGCCGCTGGCTCCATTCGGCGCCACCCAGGCCTGGAAGTTGCCGATCGGGGTCTGGACGGTCGTGCTGCCCGTGACGTTGAGGTAAAGGTTGGTTGCCTGTCCGTTGGTGAAGTTCAAGTTGTCGTTGTAGGAGGTCGTGGTCGACCACGAGCCGGGGTAGAACTCGGCCGGTTGCTTGGCAACGCGGTCGGATCCGTCGGCGGTCATGTTGTCGCCGATGGCGTACACGATCTTGGTGGTCGGGTCCTGCTCGACGTAGAAGATGCCGACTGGCACGGGGTTGGCCCCGTAGATCGAGCTGCCGCCCACCTGTATGTCCTCGGTGGTGACCAGCGCCAAGGTGGGCTTGCCGTTGAAGGTCCTGGTTTCGGCATACTCCACGAACGTGCCGCCGATCTGGATGGGGCCGCTCGGAGCCGGCGTGCCCGGAGGTGCACCCGGGGGCGATGCGCCGGGCGGCAGCGTGATCGTCCCGGTGAGTGTGTAGATCCAGTAGTCGCCCGGATGTATCGTTGGCAAGGTTGTCGCAAGCGCGTGCGAAGGAAGCGGAGCACATGTCTGTGCATGCGCATCGACGCTCAGCGTCGGCATGAGGCAAGTCGACAACAGCAGCGATGTTTGGAACGCCCTCGCACAACGGCTGCTCGAAAACATCTGGAACATGTTACCTCCGTCAATTCATGATTGAGTTGATGCGGCATTCTGTCCAACAGGAACGAGACAAGCTTGCGACGCCGGACCAGAACAGGATGCAGAACATTAAGTTGCCAGCCGTAGCAGTTATGTTTACCAGCGACAAGTGAACATGCACGAAGCAATTACTTCGTTGGGAAGTGTTCTTTGACATGTAAAGTTTTATCCAAAGTTATCGCATGGCCTGGAGACGGAGGCGTTCATCGGCGCCCGGTTGGGGCTGTGACGCGTTTTTGGTGATGCCGATCACGGAACAGGAAACAAGGCGGTCTTCGAGCAGATCGAGCTCAGCACCGCGTCATTAGTTTCGCCCGGCCTGGCGGTGGACGGCGTCGTCCAGAATGGGGCCACGATCGTGGTCACCGCTCGCGGCGCAACTGATGCAGCCGCGTGCCCGGCCTGCGGCATCCTGCCGCGCCGTGTCCAAAGCCGCTATATCCGCCAGCCATCGGACTTGCCGTGCGCAGGATGGCGTGTCCGGCTGCAACTCGTCGTGCGACGGTTCCTGTGCAGTGCCGAGCTCCCGCGTCGGGTCTTCTGATGGAGAACGCGAGCGCTCGTTCCTTGAGGCCGTGCGCAAGTCGATGCGCGCCATCCGCGATGCCCTGGGCGCGGCCACGATCGATCCGGCGCTGCTGACCGCGGCCGAACGGCTGCAGCATGAGGGCTTCCTGCGGCGCGAGAGGACCGCCCGGCACGTCGGGGGCGACCCGGCGCCGGCGGGCGGAGCAGATGCAGGTGCAAGGGACGCGGAAGTCGCCATCAGCCCGCACCTTGGCGAGGCTGATGGCCTTGGGGCGCGATCACCTCATCAAGACCGACACCCGCTGCGGCGGGCCTCGATGGCTGGAGCGGGCAGGCCAAGGCCAGCCTGATCGCGCCACCTTCCGCCGGCATCGCCTGGAACGTCAGGGCGGTGCGGGCCGCCATCACCGGGTCCTGGCCCAATGACCAAAACGAAGGACAGATCACCCGGCTCAAGCTGGTCAAGCGTCAGATGCATGGCCGGGCCGAGCTCGACCTGCTCGAAGCACCGCTGCTCGGTGTCGCATGCCCGTCCAGCATCAACGAAAGCGCGTCAGGGCCACGATACCCGGCCGATCGACATCGAGCGCGCGCTGAAGCTCGATCACGCCGAAAATCCCGACCGGCGCGACCTGCAGCGCAAGGCGGCGGCGCACATCGCGGTGCACTCGCAGATCGGTTGCGACGAATTACCCGTGCTGGCACCCACAACGTTGGCGATCGAGCTGCACCGCTCTTGTGACGCAGGTCGAGGAGCTCGAGACCGGCCGGATCGTTGCACTACGACCAGGTACGTTACGAGAAGAAAACGTGCGGGTGGAACACCACGTTGCGCCATCGCCGTCGGAGCTTCCCGAGTGGCTCCGCCGCTTCGACGAGACCGCCCCGGACCGGTTCGGACGCGCCGAGCGCTTGGTGGCGATCACCACTGGGCACCACCGCCTTTTATGGCTCACCCGTTTCCGGACAGGGACGGCCGGGCGGCGCGCCTGCTGTCGCACGCACTGTTGCGACGCCGCGGCGCGGGCTCCCCATCCTGGTCCGTTGCCCACGGCCTCGCCCGCCATGTCTACGCGTATCGTGCTGTCTTGGCCCGTGCCGACGATCCGCCGCAGGGAAGCCGGACGGCCGGGGCCTGCTGTCCGACGGTAGGCTGGCCAAGTTCTACCGGTTCTTCCTCGCCACCAGCCTCGACCAGATGCGGTTCATGCGCGCGTTGCTGTCGCCAGAAGCCCTGGGCGCCCGGATGCGGGAGTTCGTAGCGGCCAGGGATCGTCTGGACGAACGCGTTGAGCCGGCGTTGGAGCGCGCGGTGCTTCTCGGCCAGGCGCACGTGCGGCCCTGCCCGGCCTGCTCGGCGTCTGCGACCGGCAGGCACGCCGGCTGATGCAGCCGCTCGTCGCGCGTGACCTGCTGCAGGGCGCGGCCGGCGTGGCGATGGGCTGCGACCCGGAGTTGGAGGCCGCCCTGCGCCTGCACGGGCGTGCCGGACGGGCGCCACGGTTGCATCCAGCAGGGCGCACCGGCATGGTCCGGCCGCCGCCGCAACGGGCGGTCCCCGGAGGCAGGCTCGCTCGCCATGATGTACTACAGCCGCGCCAGAACCGTTGCCGTGCTGGCGATCTGCCTCCTTGGCCTGTTGCTCTGCCTGCCCAACTTCGTCCGCGTGCCGGCTGGCCTGCCGCGGCCGCAGATCCATCTCGGCCTCGACCTGCGCGGCGGCTCCTACCTGCTGATGCGGGTCGACCTCGATGCCCTGACGCATGAGCGGCTCGACACCCTGACCGACCAGGTGCGGCAGTCGCTGCTGACGGCTGGGCTCGGCTACCGCAACCTCGGACCGGACCGATCGCGCGGCGCCGTCGCCTTCACCCCGCGCAGCCCGGCCGAGCATGACCGCGACGTGGCGACGCTGGCAGCGCTGCCAACCACCACCGCGAACGAGTTCGCGGTGTCCACCCTGCCCGATGGCCGGGTCGCAGTGACGCTGTCGCCGGCGGCGCTGCGGCTGCGCGCGCGGGACGCGGTGGCGCAGTCGATCGAGATCGTCCGGCGCCGGATCGACGCCACGGGTGCCGTGGATCCGGAGATCACCCGCGAGGGCGACGACCGAATCGTCGTGCGGCTGCCCGGCGTCAGCGACCCGGACCGGGTCAAGCAGCTGCTCGGCACCACCGCGAAGATGACGTTCCACCTGGTGGCGGAGGGCGTGAGCCCGCAGGGGGCGGTGCCCCCGGGGGTCGACCTGCTGCCGATGCAGGACGATCCGAAGCAGCTCGTGCCGGTGCTGCACCACATCGACGTGGACGGCGCCGACCTGACTAACGCCAGCGCCTCGCAGGACAGCCAGACCGGCGGTTGGGCGATCACCTTCACCCTGGACAGCGTCGGCGCGCGCGAGTTCGCCGAGATCACGCGGGCCAACATCGGCAAGCTCTTCGCGGTAGTGCTGGACAACAAGGTGATCACCGACCCGGTGATCCAGGGCGTGATCCCGAGCGGCAACGGCCAGATCACCGGGCGCTCCTACACGGCGCAGTCCGCCACCGACCTCGCCCTGCTGCTGCGTGCCGGCGCGCTGCCGGCGCCGCTGACGGTGATCGAGCAGCGCTCGATCGGCCCGACCTTGGGGGCCGACTCTATCCGCGCCGGCGCCATCAGCCTCGCGGTCGGCTTCGTGCTGGTGGTGGCGTTCATGGGCACGTTCTACGGGCTGTTCGGCTGGTACGCGAACGTGGCCCTGCTGGCCAACCTGGTGCTGATGATGGCGATCCTGTCGCTGTTCGGCGCCACCCTGACCCTGCCGGGCATGGCCGGGCTGCTGCTGACGCTGGGCATGGCGGTGGACGCCAACATCCTGATCAACGAGCGCATACGCGAGGAGGTGGGGCGCGGCCGCACCCCGATCGCGGCGATGCAGGCGGGCTTCGAGCGCGCGACCTCGACCATCGTCGACAGCAACGCCACCGCCTTCCTGGCGCACGTGATGCTGTTCGTGTTCGGCTCCGGCGCGGTCAGGGGGTTCGCGCTCACCATCACCATCGGCATCGTCACCACCCTGTTCACCACGCTGCTGCTGTCGCGGATGCTGATGGTGCGCTGGTATGCGCTCACGCGCCCTGTCCTCCTGCCGGTCTGAGGCGCGTCTCATGCTGTCCCGCCCCTTGTTCCGGTTCGTCAAGGACGGCACCCGGATCCGCTTCATGCGCGGCCGGTTCCTGGGCCTCGCCGTGTCGGCGTTCCTGTCGCTGGCTTCCGTGGCGTTGTTCTTCTACCCGGGCCTGTCGCTCGGCATCGACTTCAGCGGCGGCATCGTGGTCGAGGCGCGCACGCCGGGCCCGGCAGACTTCGGCAGGCTGCGCGCAGGCCTGGACGCGCAGCACGTGTCCGGTGCCGGGCTGCAGCGCTTCGGGGCGGCCAATGACGTGCTGATCCGGCTCCAGGCACCGGCCGGCACCGACGCCCGCTCCGAGGCCGCGACCCAGGCGCTGGTGGAGCGGGTGCGTGCGGGCGTTGTGGGGGCCCAGCCCGGCACGCAGATCCTGCGCGCCGACGCGGTGGGCGCCTCCGTGTCGGCCGAGCTGTTCCGCAACGGCATGCTGGCGCTCGGCATCAGCCTGCTGATGATCCTGGCCTATATCTGGTTCCGCTTCGAGTGGGAGTTCGCGGTCAGCGCGGTGGCGACGCTGGTGCTCGACATCACCAAGACCGTCGGCTTCCTCGCCCTGACCCGGTTCGAGTTCGACCTGGTGATGGTCGCGGCGATCCTGACCGTGCTGGGCTACTCCACCAACGACAAGGTGGTGGTGTACGACCGGGTGCGCGAGAACCTGCGCAAGTACCGCTCCATGCCACTGCGCGAGCTGATCGACCTGTCGATCAACGAGACCCTGAACCGCACGCTCGGCACCTCCTCCACCGTGTTCCTGGCCGCCCTGCCGCTGGCCTTGTTCGGCGGCCACACCCTGGCCGGCTTCGCGTGGGTGATGCTGTTCGGCATCGTGGTCGGTACCTCGTCGTCGATCTTCATCGCCGCCCCGATCCTGCTGCTGCTGGGCGAGAAGCGGCTGCGACGCGACGCGCAGAAGGCGGCGCCGGTGCGGGCCCGGCCCGGCTGAAGGCTGGACCACGCCACCGTTGCAGATTTGCAGACGGTTCCAGAGAAGTGGACGCTCGCTGTTTCGCACCCTCATGCCTGGAAGCCGGATCGACTAGTCTCTCGGGCGGATCGACTGCGAGAATAGATCGATGCGAAAGTCGCTGCCCCGCCCGGCGGGAGCTGCCGGGATCTTGATCGCCGGTCTGCTTGCCCTGTCCGCCGGGATGCCCGCCTTGGCGCAGCAGCCACCACCGACGGTCGCGCCGACGTCGCCGGCCCAGCCTGCCAGCGGCGGCACCCCGAACTCGGGCTTCGCCACCGGCGCCAGCCAGGAGGTGTCGGAGCCCGGCATCGGCCCGCTGTTCGGCTCACCGTTCGGGTCCGACCACCTGTTCGGCGATTGGGGCGGGCTGCATACCCGGCTCGAGGATCGCGGCATCGACATCAACCTGGACTATCTCACCGAGAACGGTGGCAACATCTCTGGCGGCAGGCGTGAAACCTTCGCCACCGACGGCCAGATCGGGCTCGAGGTCAACCTCGACCTCGACAAGCTGCTGGGGTGGAAGGGGGCGGCGTTCCACTCGATCATCGTCAACCGCGAAGGCCGCAACCTGTCCGCCGACTCAATCGGCGACGACCTCGCGACGTATCAGGAGATCTACGGTGGCGGCGGCAACGTGCTGGCCCACATGGTCTATGCCTACGGCGAGCAGAGCCTGCTCAAGAACCGCCTCGACCTGATCGCCGGCTGGCTTCCGGTCGGCAACTTCTTCGCCGCCTCGCCGCTTTACTGCGACTTCCTCAACGTTTTGTTCTGCGGCAATCCGCATCCGCTGCCGAACTATCCCGGCGAGGACGACTGGCCGCAGGCGACTTTCGGCACCCAGGTGCGCTACCTTTTCACCCCGCAGGTCTACCTGCAGGTCGGCCTGTTCTCGGTGGACCCTGACTACGGCACCGGCGGCGGCGGCAGCTCCGGCTTCGCCTGGGCGGATCCGCGCAAGTCCGGGGTGTCGATCCCGGTGGAGATCGGCTGGGTACCGGTGTTCGGCCGGCAGCACCTCATCGGCCACTACAAGCTCGGCTATGACCGTGACACCCATCGATATGCCGACGTGCTGGACAACACCCGGGGGCTGCCGCAGGCGAGCTTCGGCGGCACCTTCGCCAGCCAGGACCGCGACGACGAGTACGTGCTGTTCGACCAGATGCTGTCGCGGCAGGGCTCCGGCCCCACCGATGGCATCATCGTGTTCGGCGGCTGGGTGCATGCGACGGATCGGGTCAGCCCGCTGACGCAGCACGCCTTCGTTGCGGCCACCACCACCGGCTCGTCCTGGAACAGGCCCAAGGACACGCTCGGCGCCTCGTTCCAGTGGCTCGAGATGAGCGGCGCCTTCACCCACGCGCAGGAGATCGCGCTGGAACAGGGGCAATCCCCGCCGGTGACCCTTGACGGCTTCGGCCCCGCCTACGGGCCGCAGAACACGGAGCAGGTGGTGGAGCTGACCTACATCATCCACGTGTTCCGCGGCGTGACGCTGCAGCCGGACTTCCAGTACCTCATCCGTCCCGGCGCCACCACCAATACCCCGGACGCCGCCGTGCTCGGCTTCCGCACCAACATCAACTTCTGAGCGCGCTGCCGGGTGGACGAGCGGCTACGGCCGGGCTGGATGGTCGTCGGCACCCGATCGCCGGCCTTCCGGCCCGCCACCGGCAGCAGCCGTCGCGACGGGCATCAGGGGGGCGCTGGTGGTGCAGCCGGGCCGGGAGCGAGGTCGTTGTCGCCGGTGAAGTCGACCAGCGCCCGGAGCGCACGTTCCGCCTGCTGGTCGCGCCCGTCGCCGGGCTGCAGCTCGGCCGTCACCACCGCCACCAGCGCGGCACGGTCGTACTGCACCAGCTGGGTGATGTCGGCGCGGCTGGCGCGGCCGGAATGGCCGTAGCTGAGCGCCATGCCGCGGGCGATCAGGTAGCTGTCGATCAGGCTGGCCGGGTTCGCGCGTGCGTCGACCCGCATCTCCGGCGGGCCCGACTGCACGCATCCGGCCAGCATGACCACCGCCACGACAGGAACGCAGCGTGCTGACCACGTCCTGCGTAGCCTCCGGTCGGGTCGAGGCATGATCGCCTTTCGGTCGTACGGGCTGGATATCCTGTCGGTTCTAGCACCACCCCGACCGGATCGGAACCGCGCCGTGTCCGGCACGCTCTACCTGGCACCGGCGCCAGCCGGCCCACCATCCGGACTGGACCTGCCCATGAGCTTCTTCGGATCGATCGTCGACAAGATCGTGCACTACGCCGGTTCGGCCTTCGCCCCGGCCGCGGAAGCGACCACGCCAGCTGGCACGGCGGCTTCCGCGCCGGTCGCCGACACGGTCGCGGCGACCGACACCGTGCCGGCTCCGGCGAGCACGGAAGCCACCGTGCCCGCCGCGGCATCCCCTGCGACGACGGAGGCGGCACCACTGCAATCCGTCGATGTCGGTGCGGTGCTGACGGCACTCGACGCGCAGAAGGGCGGCGGCCTCGACTGGCAGAGCTCGATCGTCGACCTGTTGAAGCTGCTCGACCTCGACTCGAGCCTGGCAGCGCGCAAGACCCTGGCAAACGAGCTCGGCGTGCATGTCGGCGCGGACGGAACAGCGGAGGAGAACATCGCCCTGCACAAGGCGGTGGTGCAGAAACTGGCCGAGAACGGCGGCACGATCCCGCCCGAGATGAAAGCGTAAACGTTCTTCCGGGTGGGACCGCCGACCGCTGTCGCATCGAGGAGTTCCGCTCCAGGATGAACCATCATCCTGGGCTGGCGGGCAGGATGACGGGTAGAGAATGCTGATCCTGCCTGCGCGATCGCTCGGCGCTGCCGGATCCGTTCGGCCGGCACGACCTGTCGGCCGCGGCTGAGGACGACGGTTTCGGCCGGTCACGTCGTGACCGGTCGCGACCGTGTCAGCAACCGGCGACCGGGATGACCACCCAGGACCCGGCCATCATCGTCTTGACCTCGGTCGAGCTGCCCGTGTAGTCGTTTCGATAGCGGTTGGAACGAGCCGCCCTGTCAAGAACGGGCGACGATGATCCTGCGCACCCTGTCGGTCTCGCTGCTGGGCGCGCTCCTGGCCGGCTGCTCCAACGGGCCGCAAGGCTGCCGGGTCGACACGGTCGCCGACCTTCCGCTCCTGCCCCATGTCGGGATCACGGCGGTACAGGCCACCCTGCAGGGCCGGAAGGTCGCCCTGCTGATCGACACCGGCTCGTTCATCTCGACCGTGTCGCGCAACGGCGCCCAGCGCTTCGGCCTTCGTCCCGAAGCGGACGCCAGCTACACCTACATCCAGGGCATCGGCGGCGTGACCATCGCCCCGATGGTGACCGTCCACGACCTCGGCCTCGGCCGCGGCATCGCGCACAGCCTCGACCTGCCGATCGCGGGCGACTTCCCGCGCCCGGTCGACGGTCTGCCGGTCGTCGGCCTGTTCGGCAACGACTTCCTGTCCAACTACGACGTCGACGTCGACCTGCCCCGGCAGCATTTCGGCCTCTACAAGGCAACCGGCTGCGACACCGCGATGCGGCCGTTCGATCCGCCCTATTTCGAGGTCCCGTTCCGCAAGGAGAACGGCCACGTCGTACTCGACATCAGGCTGAACGACCGGCCGATGATCGCCATCCTCGATACCGGCGCCTCCGCGACGGTGATCGACCGCAACGAGGCCGCCGCCGCCGGCGTGGCGCTGGACGGGCTGGACGCGGATCAGGCCCGAAGCGCAAGCGGCCTCGACTCACATCTGGTCGAGATGCGCCGGCATCGGTTCGGCAGCCTGGAGGTGGGCGACGAGCGGATGAACAACTTCCACTTCTACGTCGCGGCCATGGGGACCCGCAGGACGCTGCTCGGACGCGACTTTCTTCGCTTCAACCGCATCCTGATTTCCTACCCGCGGCACACGTTGTTCATCCAGCCGGTCGCCGCTGGCGGACCCGCCAGCTGAAGCATCATCCGATCGAGGCGGCTCGGTCGACCGGATGAAGACGCTCGACAAACAACGAGCTGGGGCATGGTCCGTGGGCCGACGCGAACGGATCATGCCCTACAGGCTGTCAGCCGGCAGCTTGGTCGCGCCACGGCGCCCATCCGACAGCAGGTCTCGTATCTCGGTCAGCAGCAGCTCGCTCTGGGTCGGCGCTGCGGGTGCCTCCTTCTTCTCCTCCCGGACGTGCATCCTGGTCAGCAGCTTCACCACCCAGAAGATCGCCAGCCCGACGATCAGGAACTGGATCACCGCGTTCAGGAACACGCCCACGTTGATCGTGGGCGAACCGGCCTTCTGCGCCTCGGCCAGGGTCGCGTAGTGCGGCCCCTTCAGGGTGAAGAAGATGTTCGAGAAGTCGATGTTGCCGACCAGCAGCCCGATGAACGGGGTGAAGATGTCCTTCACCAGGCTCTGCACGATCGTGGTGAAGGCGGCGCCGATGATGATGCCGACCGCGAGGTCCACCACGTTGCCGCGCATGATGAAGGAGCGGAACTCGCCGACCCAGCCGGGCGTGTGCAGGGCCGGCGTCTTGCCGAGTATCTTGGTCGCCATGAGGATGCTCCGTGGATGGTGTCGGGCGGAGCCTACAGGAACGACGCCGCGCTGAAACGGCGCGACGGCGCGACCAGCTCGTCCTGCGCCTGCACGATCATCGGCTCGCGCTGCCCCGCCCTGGCGGTCCGCTCCAGCACCCCCCACACCGCGCTCGTCGCCTGCTCCAGCGCCGCGACCGGATCCCGCAGCCGCAGGACGTGCAGCAGGAACAGGCCGGCGAGGAGGTCGCCCGCTCCGTTCACCTCCAGGACCAGGCGCGGCGTGCGCAGCAGCACGGTTCCACGGGCGCTGGCCAGCATCAGGTCCACCGCCCCGGACGGGGTTTCATGCGCCTCGACGCTGGTGACCAGCACCAGCGCCGGACCTTCCGGCCGCATCCGCGCCCGGAGCGCCCGTGCCGCCTCGGCAACCCGGCGCAGGCTCGGCGGCGGGTCGTCCCGCAGCCCGGGCACCAGCAGCTCCAGCTCGAACAGGTTGGGGGTCAGGATGTCTGCGGCCGCCACGGCGCGCCCCTGCAGCAGGGCCGCCACCTCCGGCCGGACGTAGAGCCCGCCGGAGCGATCGCCCATCACCGGGTCGCAGCAATACAATGCGTCCGGGCGCAGCGCCCGCACCCGTGCCACCGCGTCGAGCACCGCCTCGCCTGTGGCGGCCTGCCCCAGGTAGCCCGACAGCACCGCCTCGACCTCCCCCAGCACACCGCGCGCGTCGAGGCCACCGATCAGGGCTGCGACCGCGGCACCGTTCGTGACCTCCCCGGCGAAGCTGCCATAGCCGGGATGGTTGGAGAACTGCACCGTGTTGATCGCCCACACCTCGGCACCGAGCCGCTGCAACGGGAACAGCGCCGCCGCATTTCCCACATGCCCGTAGGTGACCCAGGACTGGACCGAAAGGATGCTCATCGCGGGCGTCCCGGGTTCCGGTGGCCGGCCCCGGCAGAGGATGCTCCATGGTCCAGCGTTCCCGCCCCTACCCTGCCCTCCTCGCCGCCGGCCTGGTTCTGTCGATGGCCGCCGGCCCGGCCCCAGCGCAGCCGGCGCCCACCGCGCCGACGCCCGCCGGAGCCGCCACGGCCGCATCCGCTCCACAGACCGGCTTCGGGCGGAGCGAGGGCACGCGGATCGAGGGCCACATCGCCCATCTGCATGCGAGCCTCCGGATCACCCCGGCGCAGGAAAGGCTGTGGCAGGGCTTCGCGGCCGCGCTGCGCGAGAACGTGGCGCGGATGGACGCCGCCTATGCCAGCCGGCAGCGCGACCACGCGACCGCCGACGCGGTGCACGACCTCCAAGCGTTCGGGACGATCGAGGACGCCAACGCCCGCAACGTCCAGCTGCTGCTGCCGCCGTTCCGGGCCCTCTACGACAGCTTCTCGCCGGAGCAGAAGCGGACCGCCGACGCCACCTTCCGTCGCTACACCGACAAGGCGGTGCGCCGGCCCGATTGACATGGCCGGGCGGCAGCTCAGGTCGTTGCGGGAGAACCGCCGCTTCGCTATACGCCGCATATCGCGCCCCGGTCGGCATCGGCGGCAGCCTCGAAGGACCCTGGAACCATGAAGCCCGGCATTCATCCGCAGTACCACACCATCAACGTCGTGATGACCGACGGAACCCAGTTCACCACCCGCTCCTGCTACGGCAAGGAGGGCGACACGCTGCGTCTCGACGTCGATCCGAAGTCGCATCCGGCCTGGACCGGCGTGCAGCGCATGATGGACACCGGCGGCCAGGTGGCCAAGTTCAACAAGAAGTTCGCTGGCCTGGGCGTGCGCAGCAAGGGCTAGAACCCGCCCTCGTCCGTTGTCGATTTTTTATGTGGTGCCGTCCTTGACCCAGGGATGGCACTTTCCATTTCAGTTCTCGTCGGAGGCGCCCTGATGGGGTCTCGGACGACACGCCGGACCGGCTCCGCCCTTGTGGGGAGCCATCGAACCTTGCTTCTCCAGGAGGTTTTCCCATGAACTACGACTTCGCTCCCCTGTTCCGCACCGCCATCGGCTTCGACCGCCTCGCGCGTCTGGTCGACACCGCGGCCCAGACGGCCAGCGCGCCGTCCTATCCGCCCTACAACATCGAGAAGACTGCCGAGGACAGCTACGTGCTGACCATGGCCGTCGCAGGCTTCGGTCCGAGCGACATCGAGCTGACCGTGCAGGACAACACCCTGCTGGTGTCCGGTCGCGTCGAGGGCGGGCAGGAAGGTAGCCAGGTGCTGTATCGCGGCATCGCCGCGCGTGCCTTCGAGCGCCGGTTCGCACTTGCCGACCATATCCAGGTCGAGGGTGCGGACCTCAACAACGGCCTGCTCCGCATCACGGTGAAGCGGGTGGTGCCGGAAGCGCTGAAGCCCCGCCGGATCGCCATTGGCGCGACCCAGGCGACGCTGTCGGGCCCTGCCAACGACGGCGCCGAGACGGTCGATACCAAGGCCGCCTGAGCCCATCCCGGCTCGCATCGATGGAAGGGGGCCGGGCGACCGGCCCCCTTTTCTTGTCGTCCGCTACGGTTCGCCTTGACCCCATCCGGGCGTGCAGCCCATATCCGCCCCCATGTCGTGCCCGTCCCGGGCACATCCACGCCGGACCGATCCGACAGGGTCCGGCGCCGACCGATCTGCGTGACGCAGCCAACAGGACAGCTCGATGACGTTGCCTTTGATGCCGAAAGCCACCGCCGTGTGGCTGATCGAGAAGACCGCCCTCACCTTCACCCAGGTGGCCGAGTTCTGCGGCATGCATCCGCTGGAGGTGCAGGCGATCGCCGACGGCGAGGTGGCCCAGGGCATCGTCGGCTATGACCCGGTGGCCAACCACCAGGTCACTGCCGAGGACATCGCGCGCGCCGAGAAGGACCCGGAGGCGCGGCTGACGGTGCTGTCGGAGAAGAACCCGGTCACCCGCCGGTCCAAGGGCGCACGCTACACGCCGGTCGCCAAGCGCAACGACCGCCCGGATGCGATCGCCTTCGTGCTGCGCAACTATCCGCAGCTGAGCGAAGTGCAGGTGATCAAGCTGCTCGGCACCACCAAGGAGACGATTGCCAAGGTGCGCGACCGGCAGCACTGGAACAGCGCCAACATCAAGCCACGCGATCCGGTGATCCTGGGCCTGTGCAGCCAGACCGACCTCAACGCGATGGTCGCGACGGCGAACGAGCGGCTGGTCCGCGAAGGCCAGCATGTGCCCCTGCCGCCGTCACAGCCGGTGGACGAGGAAGCGGCCTGACGCCGCTTCCTGCCCGGGATCTGTCGCTAGACCTGCCCGCGCAGGCGCTCCATCTCCTCCTTGACGCGCAGCTTCTCGAGCTTCAGCCGGTTCAGCATGCCCTGGTCCGGCGCGGGCCGCGTGTCTTCGTCGAAGATGCGCATGTCCAGCGCGGCGTGGCGGGTCCTCAGGCTTTCGATCCGTGACTGCAGGCTCATGATGCCTCCGGTTCGCAGGGTTCAACCCTGTGAGGCTAGACCCGCGCCGGCGGCCGATGCCACAGCAAAATGCCGGCGCCCGTTCACCTCATCGAGTGGAGGGGCGGGACGGCGCGTGCTATGCGGTGACCTATGCTGATCGACCGAGACACCGTGCTGCGCCGGCTGCACGAACTGCGCAGCGAGCATCGCGACCTCGACACCGTGATCGGTCGGCTGGCCCCGCAGCCGATCGACCAGCTGCAGATCCAGCGGCTGAAGAAGCGCAAGCTGCTGCTGAAGGACGAGATCGCCTGGCTGGAGTCCCGGCTGATCCCGGACAGCATCGCCTGAGGAGCCGCAGATGAGCGAGACCGAGATCGGGTTCGACCCCAGCGTCGAGCGGCCGGACGATGCAGGCGGGCCGCTGGTCGGCCTGATCATGGGCAGCCAGTCCGACTGGACCACGCTGAGCCATGCCGCGACCCAGCTGGACACGCTGGGCATCCCGTTCGAGAGCCGGATCATCTCGGCGCACCGCACGCCCGACCGGCTGGCAGAGTATGCGCGCGAGGCCGAGGGCAGAGGCATCCAGGTGGTGATCGCCGCCGCCGGAGGGGCGGCCCACCTGCCCGGCATGTGCTCGGCCTGGACCCTGCTGCCGGTGCTCGGCGTGCCGATCGAGAGCCAGGTGCTGAACGGGATCGACAGCCTGCTGTCGATCGTGCAGATGCCGGCCGGGGTGCCGGTGGGTACTCTCGCGGTGGGTCGTGCCGGCGCCGTCAACGCCGCCCTGCTCGCGGCGGCGATCCTGTCGCTCGGCGACGCGGGGCTGAAGGCGCGGCTGGAGGCCTGGCGGGCGTTGCAGACCGCGGCGGTGCCGGAGGTTCCGGTGCCGGACACGCCATCGACATGACGGTGTCGGCGCTGCCGCCGGGTGCCGTGATCGGCATCGTCGGCGGCGGCCAGCTCGGGCGCATGTCGGCAATGGCCGCGTCCCGCCTCGGGTATCGCACCAACGTCCTGACCGAGGAGGCGGACGGCCCGGCTGCCCAGGTTGCCACCGCGACCACGCTCGGCGCCCATTCCGATCCCGACACCCTGCGCCGTTTCGCAGACGCCGTGGACGTGGTGACGTTCGAGTTCGAGAACGTCAGCGCCGATGGCCTCGACCTGCTGGCGGCGATGCGGCCGGTGCGTCCCGACGGCGCCATCCTGCGCATCAGCCAGGACCGGCTGGCGGAGAAGCGGTTCCTGGCCCGAGCCGGCATCCCGCTGGCATCCTGGCATCCGGTCGACACGCCGGCGTCGCTGGACGAGGCGGCAGCCGCCCTCGGCCTGCCCTTCGTGCTCAAGACCACGCGGCTCGGCTATGACGGCAAGGGGCAGCGCGTGCTGCGCGACCAGGGCGAGTTGCGGGCCGCGTTCGAGGCGCTGTCGCCGCATCCGCTGGTGGCGGAAGGCTTCGTCGACTTCGCCTGCGAGCTCAGCGTGATGGTCGCCCGTGGCCTCGACGGCACCGTTCGCCCCTTCGACACGGTGCAGAACCGGCATCGCCACCACATCCTCGACCTGACACTGGCGCCGGCGCCGGTGCCGCCGGAGATTGCCGCGGAAGCGCAGGCGCTGGCGGTCCGGATCGCCGAGGCGCTGTCGCTGGTCGGGCTGCTGGGAGTGGAAATGTTCCTGGCGGCGGACGGACGGCTGCTGGTCAACGAGATCGCGCCGCGTCCGCACAATTCCGGGCACTGGACCATGGACGCGTGCCCGGTCAGCCAGTTCGAGATGCACGTCCGCGCCGTCGCCGGACTGCCATTGCCACCGGCGACGCGGCACTCCGACGCGCTGATGAAGAACCTGGTCGGCCCGGAGGAGATGGCGCTGTGGCCGGAGATCCTCATGACCGACGGGCTGCTGCCGCACCATTACGGCAAGAAGGACGCCCGTCCGGGACGCAAGATGGGCCACGTCAACCGGCTGTTCCCGCGCGGCGCGCTTCCCGGCGCGTTCGGGATCGAGGCGGCGCTGGGACCGCTTCGCGCCAAGCCCGACGCTTGAAACCGACCATCCTGCTCAGCAGGACCGCGCCTGGTCAGCGTGCGGACGCCAGTCCGAGATCGCTGACCTGCGACGCCCCGGGTGCCCTGCCGAGGCGGCCGATCGGCAGGATCTCCCGCCCTGCGGTCTCGGACAGCACCTCCGCGGCGGCGAGATAGACCGCTGCCAGCGCGGTCAGCAGGCCGGTATAGCCGCCGGCGTTGCGGACCAGCCCCGAGCCGGTCCATTCGCCGAGGGCCAGCAGGAAGAAGGTGATCCAGAGCAGGAAGAACACCGTTCCCACCGCCCGGTTGGCCGTGAAGGTGGCGAACCACATGAACAGGGTGAACACGCCCCAGAGCGCCAGGTACCAGCCGACGAAGCTGGGCGGGACCGTGGCGTGGAAGAACTCGGCGAACAACGCGAACGACCACCAGAACGCGCCGAACGAGCAGAAGGCGGTGAAGCCGAAGGTGTTGCCGCGCGGCAGTTCGCACACCCCGGCGACGAACTGCGCGGTGCCCCCGAACGCGAACGCCATGGCGAGCACCATCGGGATCGCCGGCGGCGTGTACCAGCCAGCGTTGATCATGCTGAGCAGCCAGGTCGTCAATGCGAACCCGGTCAGGCCAAGCGGAGCGGGATTGGCATAGCCCTTCATCGACGTCTCCTCGAGTGTCGCTCCTCTGCGGGAGCTCGTTTTGGACCGGATGCTTATACGAGGTCATCGGGAGCTTGGCTTCAGCTTCCTGCCGCCATCCAGGTGCCGGTCAGGAACTCCGGGACCACTGGATCGGGCCGCAGTCGGACTGCGAAACCCGTTGCATCCTGCACGACGGGTGGTCGGCAGACGACCTCCATGATGGCCGGGTCGGCTCCCATGGCACCACCTCCCTTCGGGCTCGTGCCGGCCTGGGTTCAGGCGAGCAGCCCCTCGTCGCGGAAGCTGGTCCAGCGTCCGTTGCCGATGATCAGGTGGTCGCGCACTCCTACGCCCATCACCGCGCAGGCGTCCGACACCTGCTTGGTCATCGACAGGTCCTCGCGCGACGGGGTCGGGTCGCCGCTCGGGTGGTTGTGCACCAGCACCAGCGCGTGCGCCTGCAGCTCGACGGCGCGGCGCACCACCTCGCGCGGATAAACCGGAGTGTGGTTGACGGTGCCCCGCGCCTGCGCCTCGTCCGACAGCAGCCGGCCCGCGCAGTCGAGGAACAGGATGCGGAACTGCTCGATCCGCTCGCGCGCCAGGATCGCGGTCAGGTAGTCGAGCAGCCCGGCGCGGTCGGCGAGCACCGGCTGTCCGTCCATCCGGGCGCGCGCCAGCCGCAGGGCCGCCTCGTGCAGCAGCTTGAGTGCCGCCAGGCTGTGGGTGCCGAAGCCCGCCACGCTCCGCAGCTCGCGCACCGGGGCGGCGAGCAGGCTGGCGAACGAGCCGAACCGGATGAGCGCCCTGCCCGCCAGCGCCTCGACGTCCTCGCAGGCCGGCATCACCACGCGCAGGTAACGGGACAGCAGCGCCTGGTCGGTCTCGGCCGGTGGAAGCCGGGGCAGCGCACGGGTCGGCGCGACGACGATTGACCGGGACAGCAGGCCGGCCGCGCCGGCATCGGCAAACCCCTCCGACATGCTGTCCACTCCGCATCCGCCGTTCGATGCTATTCTGCAACAAACTCGCAGGATGTGCCAGGACGACGTATGACGAGCCGTGAACGATGTTCAAACACGACCGGACGGTTCAGTCGGTTTCCAGCCCGAGCCGCTGGTGCCAGTCGGCGATCGACTCCTCCGGATACTCGCCGAAGCGGCGGTCCGGCTGCCGTATCTCCGGCTCGACCCAGGCCGGTGCGAAATCGAGCATCAGGTGGGTGTGCTCCGGCGGGACGGGCAAAGGGGTGTCGATCGCGGACGCGAACGGGTGGATCAGCTCCGGCCAGCCGTCGTCGAACAGCCACAGCGCGCTGCCGCACAGGCTGCAGAACACGCGCTCGGCGTTGCTGCGGGTTTCTTCCGCTCCCTCCCGCATCAGCGCATGATAGCGGGCGACGTGCTCGCTTCCGTCGACCCGCAGCGTGTCGGCTTCCCCGGCGAGGTTGACCGCATAGCCCCCGCCGCCCTGCGTCTTGCGGCAGATGTTGCAGTAGCAGCGCTGGTAGGGCACCGGATGACGCGACTCCAGCGAGAACCGGACCGCGCGGCAGTGGCAGGATCCTTCGAGATGCATGGCATCGCTCCGTGCGAGGTGATGCCGTGACAGAGGCCGGAACCGTCATCCGGTTCCCGACCGGCCGCCGCCTGCGCTACAGCAGCCCCTTCTGGCGCAGGCTGATCCAGCTGCCGGCGCCAACCAGGATGTGGTCGTGCAGGGTGATGGACAGCGCCGACAACGCGGTCGCCACCTGCGCGCCCAGGCCGGCCTCGCGCCTGGGCAGGGTCTTGTCGGCCGGGCCGTCGGGAACCACGCGCGCCAGGATCAGCGCGGTGGCGTGCAGCGCCAGGGCCCGTCCCGCCACCTGCTGCGGCAGCCGCTCCGGGGCGTCGTCCACCGCCTCGTCGGCCAGCAGGCGGTTGCGGTTGTCGAGCAGCAGCACGCGCAGCTGGCCGGGCACGGCGCCGGCGAGGGCGGTGTCGAAGTACTCCAGCAGCCGGTCCCAGTTGTTCAGTACAGGTCGCTCGCGGGCCTCCGCCGCCGCCAGCAGCAACCCGGCGGCTCGCGGCAGCTGCAGCACCGCGACCGCCTCCGGGCCGAGCTCGCCGCTCGCCCGCGCCAGCTGCTCCGGCCCGGCGGTCAGAACCGCGGACAGGCTGCCGAACCGGTTGATCAGCTCCTTGGCCAGGGGCTTGGTGTCGCGTCGGGGGATGCCGAGGAACAGCAGCATCTCCAGGACCTCGTAGTCGGCGAGCGTGTCCGCCCCGCGAGACAGCAGGCGCTCGCGCATCCGGCCGCGATGCCCCTGCGGGCCGGTGCTGCGGAAGGGAGGCGGAGCGGTCGAGGCGGCCGCGTCGGACACCGTGCTTCTCCCGGACTAACGTTTTGTCAGGATGCGTGCCGGTCGCGCCGAAGATCAAGGGGATTCCGCTATCGCATTGAGGCGGAACGCCGGGGCGCCTAGATAGGGTCGGACATGGACACCTATCTGGAACGGCTGAATCCCGAGCAGCGCGAGGCGGTCGAGGCCGTCGACGGGCCGGTGCTGGTGCTGGCCGGGGCCGGCACCGGCAAGACCCGGGTGCTGACCACGCGTTTCGCCCACATCCTGCTGAGCGGGCGGGCCTCGCCGGGCCAGGTGCTGGCGGTGACCTTCACCAACAAGGCAGCGCGCGAGATGCGCGAGCGGGTCGGGCACCTGCTGCAACGGCCGGTGGAAGGGCTTTGGCTCGGCACCTTCCACGCGCTCTGCGCCCGTATGCTGCGCCGCCATGCCGAATATGTCGGGCTGACGTCCTCCTTCACCATCCTGGACACGGACGACCAGCTGCGTCTGCTCAAGCAGGTGATGGAGCTGCACCGGATCGACGCCAAGCGCTGGCCGCCGCCTGGGCTGATGGGGGCGATCCAGCGCTGGAAGGATCGCGGACTGACGCCGGACCGAATCACGGCCTCGGAGGACACCGACTTCGCCGGCGGCAAGGCCAGGCAGATCTACGCCGACTACCAGGCGCGCCTGGCGCAGCTGAACGCGGCGGATTTCGGCGACCTGATGCTGCACATCGTCGAGATCCTGCGCACGCGGCCGGACGTGCTGGCGCAGTACCACCGGTTCTTCCGCTACATCCTGGTCGACGAGTACCAGGACACCAACACCATCCAGTATCTCTGGCTTCGCCTGCTGGCCAGGCGCGAAGGAGAGGCCGCCAACATCTGCTGCGTCGGCGACGACGACCAGTCGATCTATTCCTGGCGCGGCGCGGAGGTGGAGAACATCCTGCGCTTCGAGAAGGACTTTCCCGGGGCGAAGATCGTCAAGCTGGAAAGCAACTACCGCTCGACCGCGCCGATCCTGGCCGCGGCTTCCGGCCTGATCGCGCACAACGAGGGACGCCTCGGCAAGACCCTGCGCCCCGGCCGCAACGACTCAGAAGGCGAGAAGGTGCTGGTGGCGTCGGTATGGGATTCCGACGAGGAGGCGCGGATGGTCGGCGAGCGGATCGAGCAGCTACAGCACGACGACCATCGCCTGTCGGAGATGGCGATCCTGGTGCGCGCCGGGTTCCAGACACGCGCCTTCGAGGAGCGGATGATCACGCTGGGGCTGCCCTACAAGGTGGTGGGCGGCCTGCGCTTCTACGAGCGGCAGGAGATACGCGACGCGATCGCCTACATGCGGGTGATGAACCAGCCCTCGGACGACCTGGCGTTCGAGCGGATCGTCAACGTGCCGA